>NZ_JAKREZ010000019.1:0-76710 GCF_022348345.1 Alteromonas sp. CNT1-28
GAAGCCTTTTACTCTTTGTCACAGTCCTTTAACTTAGCCCGCTAGGCTTGCAGGACTGTTTCGCGATTAAAAGGCTTCCATTTAGACCAAAATTCGTACTCCAAAGGTCAACAGGCCCTAGGACACCTCTTCAGGCTGAGGACGCCATAAACATTTGCCACCCGCTTTTTCGACAATATCCAAGCGAGCCTCATGCTGTGTTATTTCATCGGCGGAGGCTTTAATAACCTTTAATTTATTTGCGCCTCGGTTAATTCTACGAATGGCAGTTGAGTCAGCATCGGTGCCAGAGCTAGACGCCAGTTTAAGCTTGGTTTGCCCGCCGGTCATCAACAGGTAAACATCTGCAAGGATTTCCGCATCCAGCAAAGCGCCGTGGAGGGTACGATGACTATTGTCTATCCCATAACGCTTACACAAGGCATCGAGGTTGTTCTTTTGGCCTGGGTGCATTTGGCGAGCAAGAGTAAGTGTATCTAGAACATCGCAAATTTGGTTAGTAATAACGCCTTTGGTAGACGCTTCCATGCCAAACTCGTGATCCATAAACCCCACGTCGAAGGGCGCGTTGTGAATGACTAACTGTGCCCCTTTGATAAAGCTCACAAACTCCTGAGCCACTTGAGAAAAGGTAGGCTTGTCGGCAAGAAATTCATTGGTTATACCGTGGACTTCAATTGCCTCTTGTTCAATGTGACGGCCCGGATTGATGTAAACGTGAAAGTGATTCCCCGTCAATCGGCGGTTAACAACTTCAACACACCCTATTTCGATAATGCGGTGGCCTTCTTTGGGGTCAATACCTGTGGTTTCAGTATCGAGAACAATTTGGCGCATGGAACCTCTACTATAATTACACTTTCATTTTTTGATAGTATATCAACCCCTTCGCAATCCGCTAAGGGAAAAGACAATATAAATTAAGCCAGTTAAATCAAAGGAAACGCTGTGGCTCAAAAGACCATTCATATATACACCGACGGCTCGTGCTTGGGCAACCCCGGACCGGGCGGGTACGGAGCTGTACTGATTTACAAGCAGCATAGAAAAGAGTTGAGCGACGGCTTTGCCCACACAACTAATAACCGTATGGAACTATTAGCCCCTATCGAAGCGCTCAATAGTTTAAACGAACCGTGCAACGTTGAATTAACTACCGACAGCCAGTACGTAAAAAATGGTATTAATCAGTGGATCCATAACTGGCGCAAGAACGGTTGGCGCACGGCAGATAAAAAACCCGTCAAGAACGCAGATTTGTGGAAGCGACTAGATGAAGCGGTAAAAAAGCATCAGGTAAACTGGCATTGGGTAAAAGGCCATTCGGGGCACCCTGAAAATGAGCGCTGTGACGACCTGGCCCGCAATGCGGCAGAAGCCAATCCAACGAAACCCGACGAAGGCTTCGTTGGCAATTAGATAAGCTTACTGCAAAGCGCATTTACCAAGAAAGAACCAACTTGCCCTGCGTATCGTTGTTTTCCAAACGCACGTGGGGTTCGCTGATATCTTCAATGCTATAGTGAGTATCGATATTCACCCTAAGCTCTTTATTCTCAAAAGCGGGCAAGCATACGGTAGTAAAGTCACGAATTAGATCAGCTTTATAATCGTCGCTTCGATTTCTAAGTGTCGTGCCAATAATGGACGCCCTTTTACCTAACAGCATAGCCATATCGAGGTTGTCAGCATATCTCCCTGCCAGCATCGCTAAGTAAACCACTTTTCCATCTTGTTTCAGTATTTTAAGGTTACGGTTGAGGTAGTCGCCACCTACCATATCAAGCACCATATCAACCCCTTCAGGCCAGACTTTTTTAAGCACATCATCAAACTGTTGCTGCTTATAATTGATAAGATGCTCTGCGCCATTGCTTTCACACAACGAAAGCTTATCTTGGCTTGAAGCCGTTACCGCGCTGTGTACGCCCCAATATCGACAAAGTTGCGTGGCAGCCAGCCCTACACCGCTTGCACCGCCATGAATTAACGCCCGTTCAGCCGGCTTTACATGCGCGATTGTGCGCAAACACTGAAATGCCGTAAGAAACACTTCGGCCAAACCCGCCGCTTCAAAAAACGGCATGCCTTTGGGGATGGGCATTAAATGGGCTGGATTAACCATCACTTCAGTGGCATAGCCGCCACCTGCAACCAAACCAAATACTTCGTCACCTTCTTTAAATGCAGTAACGTCACTGGCAACCTCTGACACCACGCCAGCTACCTCTAACCCAAGAATATCGCTCTCGCCTGGTGGAGGTGGGTAATTCCCCTGGCGTTGCAAGGTATCCGCACGATTCACCCCAAACGCTTTTACGTCAACTTTTACTTTCCCTGGTGCTAGCGACAGCCCTTCACATTCCTTTACAACAAGTTCACTTGGGCCGCATCCTTTTTCAAAATCGACATATCGCATAATTTACATCCAATCCTAGTCTTAAATTTTAATCGTAATTTGGCTACGTACTTTTATATCAAACAGTTTGGGTTTGTTTTGTGTTTATACCAGTCCGGATAGAGCATTTTAACTCTCGCTGAGTGGGTAATTATCTATGCAGATTGGTATTATTAACACAGAACTTATGAAATTGCGTATAATCGCGACAATTCTCATAAGCGAGTAAAATCGCTTAACTCTGTTTCACATTTATTAAATTAGTACGAGAGCCTTCATGTCAGCACAGGTCATATTACAGCCATCCAGAGACAAATCACTTCGCCGCAAACACCCTTGGGTATTCGAAAGCGCTGTGGCTGAACTAAAGGGCCGCGCGCGAGTTGGCGATACGGTAGACGTATTTGACTCTGAAGGCGACTGGTTAGGGCGAGGCGCTTACTCTCCAAATTCAAAAATTCGCGTTCGTATGTGGACATTCAAGAAAGACGAAAGCATTGATAACGGATTTTTCCTACGCCGTTTAGAAACTGCACTAGCCCTTCGCAAACGCTTGTTTGACCCAAACAAAACCAACGCGTTTCGCTGGATAGCGTCTGAAAGTGATGGCCTTCCAGGGATCACGATAGACCTATACGACAATGTTGCAGTACTTCAGCTTTTGAGCGCGGGCGGCGAAAAACACAGAGATAAGATAGTGTGGGCAATTACTAAGCTAATGCCTAATGTACACATATACGAGCGAAGCGACGTGGACGTGCGCAAGAAAGAAGGTTTAGAGCCTGTAACTGGTGTACTGCATGGTGAACCACCTATGCAAGTTACAGTAAAAGAAAACGGCATCAACATAGTGGTTGATATCGAGAACGGCCATAAAACCGGTTTTTATCTAGATCAGCGAGACAGTCGCGCGGCGGCTGCACATTATGCGAGAGATGCCGACGTACTCAACTGTTTTAGCTACACAGGTACGTTTTCTTGCTACGCACTTGCTGGCGGTGCTAAATCTGTTACTAACGTTGATGTATCTCAGCCTGCTCTTGATTTGGCTAAGCACCATGTAGCCATCAATGGTTTAGACGAAAACAAAGCCAATTACGTAAACCAAGACGTGTTTAAGGCACTCAGGGAGTATCACGAGCAGGGCAAACAGTTTGATATGGTGATACTCGACCCGCCAAAGTTTGTCGACAGCAAGGCAACATTAAACCGTGCTGCCCGCGGCTATAAAGACATTAATATGTACGGCATACATGCTGTTAAATCTGGTGGGCTGCTGCTTACATTTAGCTGCTCTGGCCTTATGCCGGCAGATTTATTCCAGAAAGTTGTGGCAGACGCTGCACTTGATGCAGGTCGTACTATCAAAATTATCGCAAGGCTTAATCAAGCCTCAGATCATCCTATCATTGGCAGCTATCCAGAAGGCTATTACTTGAAAGGTCTAGTGTGTGAAGTCACCGACGACTAACTATTAAAAAAGCGCCCTTGTTGATGTATAGGGCGCTTAACGAAATCTATTGAGCTAACATTACGTTGTGCGAAAAGCTTACGAAGGTAAATCCATTCCCCTAAGATGCAAAGGTTATCTCATTGTTAGAAAAGCGACTTGATAACTGTTGTGAACTGTCATCTGATTGTTCCTTAACAACACCCTCTTTTTTTTCAACTTTCTTCCACACCATCTCGTGAAAATAAAACGCCACGGTATTAATGGCTGGCTCAACCAACGCTACAGCACCGCCTACTACCACACTTCCTGTCAGTAAGTAGGCAACCGTAAAGGCCACTGAAAAGTGCATCACTGCAAAGGTCATCGTCTTTTTCATAATCATCACTCTCTCAAAATATTAAATCAGTTTGCTTTCGCATTAATGAGAATTATTAGTAATTAAGACTGAGAGTTAAAATAGAAAAAACTGAACGGCCTATTCGGTTTAGTATATGAAAGCTGAAAGACTGTTTTCAAACCACAACGGGCTGGTCAACATAGGAGTGTAAAGAAGCAACACCGCGAGTACGTCATTGCTGTAGACCCTGACGCTTTGTGTTTTTTAGTTAGACACGAAAAGGCGAAGCTTTTACCCCGCCCTAACACATTAGATTAGACTATTTCATCTGAGAAATTTCGACGCCTATAATGCAGCTTGACTCGGATTCAGGTTCACAGCGCACAACAGTCGCTAATGCTGCCAAAGATGGGATTTGCGAACTAGATGACTCTATTGCAACACTCACTTGTGTACCCACCTCAATTGAGGGTTCATCGACTTCTAAAGACATACCTGTAGCACTGATATCTCTACACATTGCCTGCATGGTGCGGCTCGACTCATCATCAGTAATTTGCAACTGACAAGGCGAATTTACCATCATCCTGAAAAAATTTCGCTTATCGTCGTATCCCAACATGTCTACTTCTCCTGATTTTTAGCGTTACGCTGACGACTACATCTGATGTTATAGGGCGATGCCGGTAACTTGTCAATCGGACTGTATAATATTTATTCAACAATTATTAAAAGTGTACTTTGGTCTAATTTCGACTACCTTCCCACTTAAATCAGCGACTCAGCCGTTTCTGCCCGCTGTTTTGTTTGCCATGACGAATATGTGTCCTCATGCCCTAGCCTGGCTCATTGATGCTACCTTACACCTCAGGCCCTTTTTTAAAAGTCAGCGAGGTGCAAAGTGATACGCTTAGCCGAAATGGGATATGCTGTGCCAAGCTGCTGGGCAAACAAAGAAACCCGCAGTTCTTCTATCATCCAGCGCACGTCATTAAGAGCTTGAGGCAGTTTACCTTTGGGGTATTTGCTGCACGCTTTTTCCCATTCTTTAATCGACTTTTCTACCGTTACCTGATGCATTCTGTCTTTGTTGGGATCAATGGGGAGCTTCTCTAACCGACGAGCTAAACCTTTAATGTAACGATTCCAATCATCTAATCTGCTCTCGCCAATTTCAGAAACAAAACCAGGAAAAACTAACGATGCCAAGTGGGCTTTACAGTCACCTAAGGCGTTTATCATCGTCAGCGGCACGTTACCTTTCATTTGCTTCTGGCACTGGTGCGCGAGGGTAAGCCCCTGCTCCACTTGTTTGGCAATCTCTAACACTCTGTCATTAATGTTTGCACGAGCAATCTCTAAACAGGCTTCAAAATCGGCTTTGCTGCGAATGTCGGTGTTATTGGTTTTGCAGTAATCACTGACGATGGCGTCGATACCCGCAAAAATGCAATCATCAATTAGCGCTTTCACTTGTCCAAATGGGTTGAAATACAAACCCAGTTTGGCTTTATTAGGTAATTTGCTTTGCAAATAATTAAGCGGCGAAGGCATGGCGTTTTTAATCAAGACATTCACGCCTTGCTTATGCAGCACTTGGGCTTTATCTGCTTCTTCAATGAGCGCAATATCTACCTTATCGCCCTTTTGTACCAGAGCCGGGAACGCCTGAACTTCAAACCCGCCTACTTTCTGCACGAAGGTTTCTGGCAAGCTTTCGAAATCCCATTGTTCTATGTTATTTCGCTCTAACTCCGGTGTTGCAGCTTTCTCAAAGGTTTGTTTCACCTGCCCTGCACACTGCTGTTTAAGCGCGTGAAGGTCGTCACCTTTAGCAATATCATCACCATTATCGTTAACTACCGCAAAGTGCATTTTCAAATGCTTATCAAGCTGATCTAGATTCCACTCTTCGCTTTCAATAATTACGCCCGTCATTTTGCGTAACTTATCGGTTACAGCTTCAAGCAGCGGCACCGGACGGTTGTTCTTATCTGTTTCACTGATATCAGCAAGGCACGCCTCAGCAAAATTAGGCGCAGGCACAAAGTTACGACGCAAGCGTTTAGGCAAGGTTTTAATTAAACCCACAATTAGGTCGTGCCTTAGCCCCGGCACCAGCCAATCAAAACCTATATTGTCGACTTGGTTAAGCACAGGCAGCGGGATGACAACAGTTACGCCATCGTCTTCAGCGTTAGGTTCGAAGTTATAGCGAAGCGGCAGCGTAATATTGCCTTGGCGCCATACATCAGGAAATGCATTTGCTACCGACTGCCCAGGCTGATGACGATATACGTCTTCTTCTTTAAACGTTAAACTGTCGTTGCTTCCGTGTAGCTTAAACCACTTCTTAAACGCCGCGTCGTTGTTGGCTTCAACTGGAATACGCTTCGCGTAAAAGCTTACCAGTTCTTCATCATCGACTATCAAATCGCGACGACGGGTCTTTTGTTCAAACTCGTCTGCCTGCTCAAGCAGCGCCTGATTTTCCTGTAAGAAGCTGTAATTGAGCTTAGTATTGCCTTCGACTAGCGCTTCGCGGATAAATAGCTCGTGGCAAATTGGCGGGTCGATGAGGCTATAAACCTTCGCACGCTTCATCACTATGGGTAACCCGAACAAGGTTACTTTTTCGAAGGCAATCACCGCACCGCGTTTCTTCGACCAGTGTGGCTCTGAATAGCTTCTTTGCACAACATGCTCGGCCAAAGGCTCTACCCATGCTGGGTCTATTTTTGCCACCATACGAGCAAATAGCTTAGAGGTTTCTACAAGTTCAGCTGCCATTACCCATTTTGGCTGAGACTTTGATAGCCCTGAACCCGGGAAAATAAGAAAGCGCGAATTACGCGAGCCCATATACTCGCGCTCTTTATCTTTAAAGCCCATGTGCGACAGCAAGCCGCTGGCGATGGCTTGGTGAATAGCCTGATAGTTGGCTTCTTGCTTTGAGATGCCAAAGCCCAGCTCAGCAATAGATTTTTTGAGCTGGCTAACAATGTCCTGCCACTCACGCATACGTAAATAGTTGATGAAATTTTGCTTACACCATCTGCGCAATTGGTTTTGGCTGAGTGCGTTTTGTTGCTCTCTAAACGCCACCCACAAGTTGTAAAGACTGATAAAGTCAGAATCTTTATCGTGGTATTCGCTGTGCTTCTCGTCTGCTTGCTGGCGTTTTTCCTGAGGGCGCTCTCGCGGATCTTGAATTGAGAGCCCCGCTGCAATCACCATGACTTCGCCTAGCGCATTAGTGCGTTCGGCTTCAATCACCATGCGTGCATAGCGAGGGTCGATAGGCAAACGTGCTACTTGACGACCTAACGGAGTAAGCTGCATCTTGCCGCTTTGCTTGGTTTTCCGGTTATCTTTGCCTTTCGCAATAGCTTGAATTTCTTCAAGTAAACGGAAACCGTCGTTGATATTGCGGTTATCAGGCGGCTGAACAAATGGAAACGCAGCGATGTCGCCTAACCCTAAAGCAAGCATTTGCAAAATAACCGACGCTAAGTTGGTTCGCAGGATCTCTGGGTCGGTAAATTCTGGGCGGCCTAAATAGTCTTCTTCACTATAAAGGCGAATACAAATACCGTCAGACACACGGCCGCATCGCCCCGCCCGCTGATTCGCTGACGCTTGAGAGATGGGCTCAATAGGTAAACGCTGTACTTTACTTCTGGCGCTGTAGCGTGAAATACGGGCAAAGCCCGGGTCAATGACGTATTTAATGCCGGGGACCGTGAGCGAGGTCTCTGCCACGTTGGTGGCAAGGACAATGCGCCTACCGCTGTGAGACTGAAATATCCGGTTTTGCTCTGCCGCCGACAACCTCGCATACAGCGGAACAATTTCAGTGTTGCGATAATGCTGTTTGCTCAAGGCGTCTTGGGTGTCGCGTATCTCGCGCTCCCCGCTTAAAAACACTAAGATATCGCCCGGCGCTTCACGCATTAGCTCGTCGACAGCATTTACGATGGCATCGCTTTGATCAATATCGTCATCATTGTCTTCTGGCGCGTGGTAGCGAATTTCTACCGGATAGGTACGTCCGCTCACTTCGATAATAGGCGCATTATTAAAATGCTTAGAGAATCGCTCTGGGTCGATAGTAGCTGATGTTATGATGAGTTTTAAATCAGGGCGCTTATCTAAAAGCTGACGCAAATAGCCTAACAAAAAGTCGATATTAAGGCTTCGCTCGTGGGCTTCATCGATGATGATAGTATCGTATTGATTTAAAAAGCGGTCTTGCTGCATTTCAGCTAGCAGCATACCGTCGGTCATAAGCTTAACGTAGCTTCGCTCGCTTACCTGATCGCTAAAGCGAATTTTAAAACCCACCTTTTCGCCAAGCGGCGTGTTGAGCTCTTCGGCTATACGGGTGGCTACACTTCGCGCCGCTAATCGTCGTGGCTGGGTGTGGGCTATCATGCCATTAACACCGCGACCTAACTCTAAGCATATCTTAGGTAACTGCGTAGTTTTACCCGACCCAGTCTCACCCGCAACAATCACCACTTGGTTATTCGCAATCGCTTCTTTGATATCTTCTTTTTTATCGCTAACCGGCAGCGGTGGGTATTCAACTTTGGGTAGGTTGTCTTTACGCCATTTGCGTTTTTCTATTGATGTATTGATGTCGCCTTCGAGCTTTTCAAACTGTGCTTTTAAGCTTTCATCGCTAACCGCGCTATCACGTTTTGAAACTTTGGGATTAGCTGCTTTTTTCTCCGCCCCTTTTGCGTCAACACCAGATGTCTCATTCACTTTTTGTGCAAGCTGTGTAATGCGGCGCTTCAAGCGAAATTTATCTGCGCTCAAACAATCATCTAGTTTGTTGTAAAGAGGTTTTATTGCAAGTGTTGAAGACAAAGTGACATCCTAAAGCGTGTTTCTAATCATCAATAAAATTCGGGCGGTGATCCTAGAAGATACCGCCCTAAAAAGCCAGCGTGTTAAGCGTTACGAGAATTTAAGCGCTTTGGGTTAATTCATCGTCTTGGGGCGTTTCAAAACGGGGAAAACCGAACCAAATGGCCGCCACACCAAACACGAAAATCAGCATGGGATACCAGCAGTACGGTGTAATAGCTAACGGTGAAATACCTACTACGGCTGCGGCACTTAAAAGCTGCGCACCGTAAGGGACTAAACCTTGGAAACTGCACGAAAAGATATCCAAAAGTGATGCAGTACGACGAGGGTCAACGCCGTATTTTTCGTTCAGGTCTTTAGCAATTGGGCCTGCGGTAACAATCGCAATAGTATTGTTCGCCGTTGTAACGTCTAAAAAGCTAACTAAGCCAGCAATACTGAACTCAGCGCCTTTCTTTGACGTGACTTTACGGGTTAAACGCTCGATTAACCAGGTTATACCGCCGTTAGCGTGCATAAGCGCCACAATGCCGCCTATGGTTATGGCGATCATCGCTAAGTCTTGCATCCAGCCCATCCCTTTTTGGATGCTCTGCATCATTGAAAGTGGCGTAAAGCTTCCTTGTAGCAAGCCTACTACGCAGGCACTGGCAATACCCACTGCAAGTACGCTAATAACGTTAAATCCTGTTAGCGCAAAAGCAATAATGCACAAGTACGGTACTATGCGCCAAAAATCGTAGCTGCCACCTTCAACAATACCAGAAGTATCAACATCCACCATAAGCAGCAACGCCATGGTGACAATGCACGCCGGCACAGCAACCATTAAGTTTGCCTTGAACTTGTCTTTTAGCTGAACGCCTTGGGTACGGGTTGCGGCAATGGTGGTGTCTGAAACAAACGACAGGTTATCACCGAACATTGCGCCCCCCACCACAATACCAAGCGCCATTTCCACCGGCAGCCCTAAACTTGTGGCAAGACCTGCACCTATGGGCGAGAGCGCGGTAATGGTGCCCATGGACGTGCCCATTGAAAATGATATGAAACAGCAAATCAAAAACAGGCCTGGCAATATAAGTGAAGAAGGCACAAATTGAAGTGCCATATTCACCGTGGCATCCCGAGCGCCAATATCTATAGTCACCGCATAAAACGCACCGGCTAACAGGAAAATAAGCACCAAAAGAATAATGTTTTTATCGCCACCGCCTTTGCAAAACGTTTGTACTTTTTCAGAGAAGCTGACCTTTTTCCCTTTCGGGTTTAAACATAGCCCATAGCCAGCGCTGATAAAAAACGCAACCAAAATAGGCATCGCAGTGATGTCGTTTGTAGTAATGCCGGTTACCACAACAAGGATCACAAAAAGCAAAATAGGCGTTAAACCTAGCGGGTTAGGTGCAATAGAATTTGGTGCAATGTCTTTATTTTCGTGCACAGAAAACTCTCTTTTTGGGTTTTATTGCCTGCTAGCAACAGTTTAAAGGCTACGCGGAAAAGCCACCTGCCGGTTGCAAATGCGTAAGAAAAAGCTTCAACGAAACCATATTTTGACGGTCTTGAACAGTGAAAAGCTAAAGCTGCAAAGGATAAAAGGTTTTTAAAGCATTGAAAAGAAATTTACTTTCCAATAATTAACTCATCTGCACTGTGCCAGACGCTACGATTAGATTTCGAGTTATTAAAGGAGTGAAGCTACAACCATTTAGCCGTAGAACGCGACTGCCGCCTAGCTATTTTTCATAGCTGTGTTGCATAAATGTTTGGCATAAGTGTGTGGCATAGCTCTGTTACGTAGAAATATGGAGAGGCGCTATCAGTCATTCACGTTAAATTCTAAGCTCGCTAGGGGTTTTACCTGTAAGCCGTTTTACCGTTCGTCGAAAGTTAGGCAAATCGTTAATGCCCATTGCATTGGCCGCAGCCTCGTTGCTCACCTTGTGCACCGATAAAAGTAAAAGCGCATGATTGCGCTGAACTTCTTCAGACAGAGCGCGATAGCTAGTGCCGAACTCTTTTAATTTCCGTTTCAGCGTTGCTACGCTTACGTCTAGGGTTTCCGCCAATTCGGGTAATCCGATATTTGCTGCCTGTGTGTTGGAGGATGCATAAACATAACGCCTCACAAAATCAGGCAAAGACAAGCGGTTTTGCAATTCAATAGAAGCCCCTTCTTTTTGTTTGCGTTGCGCTATTACTAACGACACCTTCCATAGAAACATGTGATTCAGCAGAACAATCCGACTGAGCTGTTAGCTCCAAAGGTTGGCGTAATACGTCTTTCTCAATCCAAATACTGTTAAAAGCGCGATTAAACGATAACTTAAGCCCAAGGTGGGTTTCGTAATCAGCAATATTTCTTGGTCGACTCTCGGTAAAAGAGAAAGATAAACGAATTCGCTTATTTGCTATACTTTTCATAAGTGCAACAACGCTTGCGAATGCCAATTCAATGGAGAACTGAAGCTGTTTGCTGCTTACCCCTGTAAACTGAGGCACTAACATTATTTGGTCTGCGTTTTCAAAACGCTGAAACTGACAGAGCGGTAGGCTACACCACCGGTATGTTTGGCGTTGAGTCAGCTGTAAAAGTAGCTGCTCTACATTTTCACATGCTTTGAGCGCATTAAGTGGACTAGATAGCCACTGCGAGGCGAAAGCTCCCCCCAGCAAAAAACTAACGTCGCCGCCTCTCGCCTGGCTTTGAACATTCACTAACAGCGATGAATATTGATTTATGCTTAATAGTGATTGGTGTTGCAACGCATCTTCAAAAATACCTGTACCGCGCAAGAGCTTATTTTTATTCGCGCCACGAGAGAGCGCCACATTAAGTGCTGCCCGCACTAACCAATACCCAACTATTACTTTATCTTGGCTAGACATCACTACATTAGCACTACCAGCACTATCGATGACACCCATGTCTAGCTCATTAGCGTCATCTTTTACAGTGACACCCATGTTAAGCATATCAGCATCGCTTTTTACAGGGACACCCATGCCAAGCGCTTTAGCATCATCTTTTAGAGAGACATCCACTCCAGAAAGACGAGTTGAATGACGGTACTTAGCACCTGCAATTGCAGCTTCGTCCTCAGAGTCTCGTAGTGCGTTTAGTCTTGGTAACATTAAATCCATAAGTTACTCGCTGCAGGCATCTTCACCGGTTACCCCTACCAAATTACTATCGCCAAATACACTGACCAAACCGGCCTAATTACGCTGCGCTACCATGGGCACGCTCAAGTTCTAAGAGCATGGTGTTAAGCACTGTCGCAAGGCGTTGGTTAGGTAACAAAGTCACTTGAGTACTGCGAGCGGTGGTGTAAATAGCGTTTGCATTTTGGCTGTGTCTAAACGCAAGGTGCTGAATGCTCACTTTGATATCGTTGAGGATAACGTCAGCCTGCATGGGCGATACGTCTGGTATCAGAATAGCAAACCTATCACCGGCATAGCGGCACGCTAAATCTTGCTGACGCAAATTCATGATCACCAATTGCGCAATATCGTGCAGATACCTATCGCCTTCTGTATACCCATGTTTTTGGTTGAACAAAGAGAAGTTATTGATATCGATAATGGCGATGACAGCTGACTTGCCAGACTGCTGTAATTTATTAATTTGTGTTTTCCAATACTCTGCGCGGTAAAGCTGAGTGATGGGATCGATAGCATCGTGATCGCGAAAGTCCCATTCTCTGCGTCGTAATTGCAAGTTTAACGCGCGCTGCTCTAGGTGCCACTGATACAGTGCCGCGGTCATTACTACCATACCAACAGCCGCAGGATAAGACTCAATCATGCTTAGCCAATAAGCCTCTTCGGGATAATGAAAAAACTCATCCAAGAAATCTAAACTGACTGAAAATAGAAAGAAGCCGAGTCCTACCGTGAGAAGGCTCGTTACTTTACCTGGAGGACGGCTGGCAAGCGCAGCTAGCATCCACGCCAAAGTTAAAAAAGCAATGCTTCCCTCCCCCACAATATCGAGGCCTGATATCACGGTGCTTTCTTTTGCATTGCCAAAAATAAAAGCTAAACAAACCGCTAACGCCACTACGCAAAATGTAAATGCTAGCCAAAGCTTGTGATGCCTAAATTGTGTTGAATTTGTAAAGGTAAACATAGTGCTCTCTTTGGAAATCTCTTGAATTGGATACATCACGCGTTAGTCCGGCCACCGCCAGCGTTTATAACAAAACGAGAGTCTTGCCCAAATCTGATGAAACTGTCGAGGGTCAGTTTGGCTCAGCAATGTGACATCTTGATGGCAGCGAACTTTAGGAGCATAAAAAAAGACACAAGAACCAAACAAAATCAGTAATTTAAGCAAGGGTCAATTTAGCTCAGCCAATTGTAAATAGGCGACAATTACCGATAGTGTACCGCTTGTTCCATCAAATCGTCATATAACTGTCATACAGGATTCTTAGGGTACTCATTCACTTACTTAGCACTTATTCAAAACGCCTTTTTACTGCTTAATTAATTGGAAAATAAATGAAAATTAAAACCGCGTACTCTTCTCTAACACTTGCCTGCATAGCGGCAATGGGCCTTAGCGTCGCTACACCTGTTTCAGCTGCTGATGGCGTAATTATCGGTTCAGTAAAAGACGCCGCACAGACGCGCAGCTATACCGGTGCTCAAATTAAGCTTAAAGAATTAGGACTAGTTACTGAAGCAGGCACAGACGGTACATTTCGGTTTCCCTCTATTCCAGAGGGTACTTACACGCTAGAAATTTCTTATCTTGGTGAGGAAACGGTTACGCAAGCGATAAAAGTGACAGACAACGGCATTGCGCGCGCAGCCGTGGAGTTTGGCAGCGGCGATACCATCGATGAGATCTTGGTGCGCGGTCAACGAAGCGGTCAGGCAAGTGCCATAAACCAGCAGCGAACGTCAGATCGTATTTCGTCTATTGTATCCGCAGATGCCATTGGACAATTTCCAGACCAAAATGCTGCTGAGTCGTTACAGCGTTTACCTGGCTTGTCGATTGAGCGAGATCAGGGTGAAGGTCGTTTCGTCGGCATACGCGGTATCGACCCCAACTTGAATAACGTAACCATTAACGGCTTGAATATTCCCTCGCCTGAATCAGGCGTACGTTCAGTAGCCCTTGACGTTATTCCCTCTGAACTCATCCAAACGTTAGAGGTGTCTAAATCGGTAACGCCCGACATGGACGGAGACGCCATTGGTGGTTCAGTCGCGGTGAAAAGCGTGAGTGCGTTTGATAAGGCTCGTGATACCGCGAGCATTACCGTGCAAGCCAATCAAAATGATTTACGCGATGAAACCAGTCCAAAGCTTTCTGGTACGTTTACCAAGAAGCTTTCCCCTGAATGGGGGGTGGCTGGCGCCATTTCCTACTTTGACCGAGATTTTGGTTCAGACAATGTTGAAAGTAACGGTGACGATGAGCTTGAGCAACGTCACTACACGATCACTCGCGAACGTTTGGGGAGTGCGTTAAATATCGATTTTCGTCCTGACTTCAACAACCAATACTTTCTTCGCACACTTTACAGTGAGTTTTCTGACGACGAATACCGTCAAGGTAATATATTCACGTTCGATGGCGAAGACTCAGAAATAGAAAGAGAAAGTAAAGACCGCTTTGAAAGTCAGAGTATTTTTACTGTGGCGTTAGGTGGTGAACACCAACTAGATACCTGGAAAGCAAACTGGCAGCTTGGTTATGCAAAGTCTGATGAAGACGAGCCAGATGCACTGTATTACGTATTCAAAACTGAAAATGACAGTATTGACGCAGACTTAAATACTATGCGTCCAACCGTGTCACAAAACGCTGATGCCATGGACTTATCAACCTACGAGGTCGATGAGATCAGCTTTGAAGATAACTACACGAAAGATACCGAAACCAGTATTAAATTCGACGCCGCCCGCCCCATCAACCTTGGTGGCTATATCGGTGAGTTAAAAATTGGCTCGAAATACCGAAGCCGAGAAAAAGACCGCGACAGCAGCATCGCTATTTTTGATGGAGACTTCGACGACTTAGACGCTTCGCAATTCGGAGCTGCCAGTCCAGACTACTCTCTTGATAACTTTGGGCCTGGGCTTAATCGAAGTGAAATGCGCAACTACTTTAACGAAAACCGCGAGAGCTTGGAATTAGACAGCCTAAATTCTGAAGTAGAATCTCGTGGCGCGACCTATGTGAATGAAGAGGATATTTTTGCCGCTTATATCATGGGCAGCGTAGATATAAATAAACTTCATTTGGTAGCAGGGGTTCGCTATGAGCGTACTGACTTTTCTACATCGGGTATGCGAGTAGAGCTTGTAGAAAACGAAGAAACCGACGTGGAAGAAGTGCTAAATACGCCGTGGGAAGCGGAGCGCGACTACGATCATTGGTTACCCAGTGTAAATGCCAGATACACCGTTTCAGATAAACTTCAGCTTCGCGCTGCCTACACCCAAACTATTTCAAGACCAAAATTTGAAGATGTAGCGGCATTTCAAATCATCGAGAGTAAAACGGAAGAAGACGATGGCGTATTTGTGACCGAACGAGAGGCGGAAGTTGGCAACCCTGACCTTCAGCCATACGAAGCACAAAACGTTGATTTGTCGATTGAATACTATCCAGGTGACATTGGTGTAGTTTCAGCAGGGCTGTTCTACAAGAATATCGATAACTTCGTTGTGTACGCTGATGTTGCAGGTACAACCGGTTGGGAAGGTTTTGAAGAGGTCATACAGCCAATTAACGGCGACTCTGCCGATTTAACCGGCTTAGAACTTTCTTGGGTGAAAGCTTTCAATAACGGTTTTATTGTTTCCGCCAATGCTACTTTTACCGATTCTGAAGCGACTACCTTCTTAGATGGCGAAAAATTTGAAACCCAGTTACCAAATCAATCAGACCGTATTGGCAACATCACCATTGGGTACGAAGCGAATGACTTCAGTGTACGTCTAGCCACCACCTATAAAAGCGACAATTTCGAAGAGATTGATGGTGACATGCTCAGATTTGAAGACGACCACGTACAGGTTGATTTCATGGCGCGCTACTACATCAACGACAGCATGCAGGTGTATTTCAACGGCATCAACTTAGGTGACGAACCTTTCTACAACTATTTCGATACGCGCAACCAAAACGCGCAGTATGAAGAATACGGCCGCACGTTCGAACTTGGCTTTACTTGGCAGCTTAACTAGGCAGGTATATCGAAAGTTATTTATCGGGTTTGAAGACCGTAGGTAATTTGGCCTTCAAACCTGCTCTTAATAATCTGTAAGCCATGTTTTAGTCGATGCGCCATGCATGGTTTGATCTCAGTAAGTTTCAGGACAATAACAACAATGACCAATCAGCGTCACACCAAAACAGTTTTTAAAACCACATTTACCACAGCGGCACTTTCGAGCGCGTTTTTAACGTTGTTCAGTTGCGCAGCCTCTCACGATACCAATACCAGCGCAGATACCCATGCAAATATCAAGTTAGCGCACAGCGAAAGCCAGCTAGTAAAAGCAGAAAGCCAAGACATCGCATTACCGCTAACAAAGCTAAAAAATGGTTTAGGTCTAACTCTGCACTACCAAACGCACGCCGACCATTCTAACACCAATAGCGCTTACAAAGACGCTTACAAAGACACCCATGCTAACAACAATAGCAAGGACGCTCGCGCCAACAACAAACATAAAGTTTACGACGACACCCACGCTATCAACATTAATGTTAACGAACATAAGGGTATTTCACTAAGCAACTCTGAAGGAAAAAAACACTTCATAGCGGGACATTACACCTTAGCACGTGCCGAAGTTGTGGAATCTAATTCAAAACAATGGGTGTCTTTAGTAGTGTTCAATAACAACACCCAGTACATAGAAGTGTATCGCATTAACGCCGCGTCTCTTGAGGTTGTCCAACCGCAAACCCAGTTGACCAAAGGTTCTGAAGCCATTTGTGCTACAACATCACGCGCTGGCGAACTGCAAATTGTTAATATCGATGCGACAGGCACGCTGAATCAGTATGAATTTTATAACGGGCGCTTTTTATCGCTTAGAGACTTTGCGATAGGTCCAGGCATTAAACGTTGCGCGATAAATGCCAACACCGAAACGCTATACCTTGCTGACGAATTTGCCGGTGTGTGGCAATTAGATACCGATATTGAAAGTGAGCTAGCAAAAACCCTTATTTTTCACGATCAAGATGTGGCCATTGAAGGTGTAGCCACCCTATCTTCAACGACGGTAGATGGCGTGGATATCGCTGCCTGGGTGAGTCCGGATGCCAGCGGGATATGGCTCAAAGCACCATGTCTTACGCAATTTGTCTCGCTAATAAATACGGCGAACGAAAGTAACTCAGCAGATCGCCAATTAAAAGCAACCGACAAGTCTACTTCTATTCAGCCTGAATTCGTTCACCTGTCGTTAAGTGAAGAAGGCACACACATTTCTCTTGTTGTTGATGATGATGAATCAGGCGACGTGTTTTCTGCCGAACTTCCCTCAAAACTAAGCGCAGCTTTACTTCATCGACAATGCGGCACCGATTTTAAAGCTACCTCGCCAAAAGAAAATCACATGGAGAAGGCATATACAAATAACAGCGCATCCCAACATGCAAACCTCACTATCAAGGTTAAACCCGATGTTGAAACTGACCCAGTGGAAAATCATGGCGACGCTGCTGACGACCCAGCCATTTGGGTCAACTCGCACAGCGCTTCACAAAGCCGCATAATCGGCACCGACAAAAAAGGCGCATTAAATAGCTATGACTTAGCCGGCAAGCTAGTGCAAAGCCTTCCTATTGGCAGAGTGAATAACGTTGATGTGGGATACAAGGTATCTGTGGCAGAAACCAAAGCTCAGCAAAGCGATACGCCACTTATCGATATCGCAGTGGCATCAAACCGGTCGAATAACAGTTTGTCTGTATTTGAAATAGATAAACGCGGTCATATGACTCAACTTGGCCACATAAGCACTACACTCAATGATATATACGGCATGTGTCTGTTTGTGTCAGGCGGAATAGCTCATGTATTTGCTAACGACACCAGTGGCCGCTTCGAACGATATAGCGTGTCTATCTCCCCAGACAAAGCTGTTGATGGACATTTAACACAGTCCTTTTCACTGCCCTCACAGCCAGAAGGATGTGTTGTGGATACTAAAACGAGCACGGCATACTTAGGTGAGGAAGGTGCTGGGATTTGGGCCTTGGATATTACTTCAAACAGCAATCAGCCTCAGTTCATCGCTGAGATAGAAGCCCCGGTAGAAGCTGATGTAGAAGGTTTGGCTCTGTTTAATGTAGATGCACAAACTTACCTAATCGCATCTAGTCAGGGTAATAACAGCTATGCTATCTATCACGTACACACTGAAAACCCTGAAGTCTTGGAACTTATGGGGCTTGTTCAAATTACGGCAGATAAAGCCGCGCAAATTGACGGCGTGTCGGAAACAGATGGGCTTGATGTAACCAACGCTAACTTGGGAGGAAGGTTCACCGAAGGGCTTTGGGTAGTACAAGATGGAAGAAACGTCATGCCTAGCGAGACCCAAAACTTTAAGCTAGTTGCTGGTGCCTCACTTAAAGATGCGATCAGAAAATTAGCGAGCGCCAAGCGTGAACGCCACTCAGACATGTAACGGATAATTCGAAAAGTAAATAAAAAGAAGGCGTTAAGCAAGTTAACGCCTCCTTTCTGATATATGATAAATGCATGGCGCCGCACTAGCTTCAAGCCGTTCTAACCCAGCGCCGCATCTTCATTCATTACGCTACCTGCAGCGCTAAACCCTACCAAGCTAAATAAAAGTGCGTTATCCCAAACAATGTCTAACCCGCGCGCTGGTATCCATCATTCAATTGAACATCAATAGCCCGTAGCACGGCCGTTCGATTAATTGAGCCTAACAGTACCCCATCATCATCAACAATGGGGTAAACTCTCGGCTTTTCCTTTAACAGTAATTGCGCTAACTCTATTACCGACATATAAGGTTTGATAGAAATTACAGGGGTTTTCATGATTTCCCCTACTCTACAAATTTGTTCGCGATAGTAGCTTGACGCGATCATTTGAGCGATACAGTCTTGCTCAGACAAAAAGCCCACCACTCTACCTTTGCTATCGAGTACCGGACCACCACTCTGCCCACTGGCTAACAGCACTTCGACGGCCTGCGCAACGGGCATATCGACATTAAGCTTCACTGGGTGAGTATTCATATAATCACTGACTTGCAACGATTCCATTTTCAATTCTCCAGCCGTGGCGCCTAATGTGACCGATACTGCGACTTAATTGGCGTTACGGCACTTCAATTATTTTTAACCACATGTGAAAGCAACTTTCCCCCACACTTTAAGATTAGACGTTTCGTTGCATACAAGCCAGCACATTTAACATTAAAATAACAAATAGTTTTTCAGTGATCAGTCTTTGTAAATTGCCACTTTTACTTTACCATTTATGTCAACGCTAGCGCGGTACATACCCGCAGAATTGAACGGCATAGCGACGTTACCTTTAGCGTCAATAGCAATCACACCGCCATCGCCACCGGCTTTTACAAGTACGTCGTTAACTACAGTGTTCGCAGCGTCATTTAACGTTAAACCCTGGTACTTCATTCGCGCACAAATATCTGCTGCCACGTTGTATCGAATAAAATATTCACCATGTCCTGTGGCCGATACCGCGCAGCTTTCATTGTCGGCATAGGTCCCCGCTCCAATAACAGGCGAGTCTCCAATACGTCCATACCGTTTAGCCGTCATTCCGCCAGTGGATGTTCCCGCGACAATGTTGCCCTCTTGGTCCAACACTACGGCTCCAACAGTGCCAAAGCGCTCATTGCCTTGCTGCGAACCGTAACCACTCGAGACCTGCTGCATACGTGCTTTCGCTTTATCTAAAGCCTGTTTGCGAAACTCGGTATCAAAAACGGTGTTGTCTACCTGTTCAAGGCCGTTTTCTTTTGCGTAATCTTCAGCGCCTCTCCCAGAAAGCATAACGTGTGGAGATTCATTCATTACCAATAACGCAGCCTCTATTGGGCTTCTTATTGTTTTCACCCCCGCAACAGCACCTGCATTTTTACTGCCGCCGTGCATTATCGACGCATCAAGCTCGTGCTCACCGTCGAAGGTATATACCGCACCGATGCCAGCATTAAACAACGGCGAGCTTTCAAGAATTTTGATGGTTTCTACTACCGCCACTTCACCTTTTTCGCCTTTCTGCAACAAGGCGTAGCCATGCTGCACCGCTTGGGTTAATACTCTTTTGTAGTCCGCTTCTTTTTCTGGCGTCATCGATGATTTTAAAATGGTTCCTGCACCGCCATGAATAGCGATAGCTACGGGTGTTTTTCCTAATTGTTTGGAATCATCCGCTAATGCGGGAACACTCGTAATGGCAAACGATGCAGCAAGCGCGCCTATTGCATACAGTGCATGTCGAACTTTATTGGATTGGCGAAAAATACGAGATGGGTTCAAAAGCTTTACTCCTAATAGCTACGTTTTACGTGCGCGCATAATCTGTGAGATGGTTTGAGTACAGATTTCTAGAATCAATTCAACGCGCTCTGTTGATGCGATTTTTACGCGACCTTAGACGTAAGATGACACAATTAGCTTAGGTAGGCTAGGCTAGGCTACCTCAAGGATCTCTAAGAAAGTATTAAGATCATCGGTGATGGAAGGGAGTAGCGCTTCAGCGTCTTCCCACTTTTTCGCCTTTGACAATTCCCATAAGCTCTCAAAGTCTCGTTGTAACTGCACGGCACCAATATCTGCAGACATACCTTTGAGCTTCAATGAAAGCACCTGAACCTTTTCGAAGTCTCGACTATCAACAGCCTGCTGCAGTAATTTAAGCTTGTCAGGCGCGCTTCTGGAGTACAGGTCGCAGACACGAGAAAATAGCGCTTTATCGCCCATTATCCGAGCAATGGCATCGTCTTTTTCCCAACATCCATCAAGCCCCTCAGAATTGTTTTCATCAGCTTGAGTTTGATTGACGTTATCAATTTCAGCCTCCTTCTCCGAGCCCTCGCGAGCGGCGATATCATTAGCTATTTTCGCGTTTTTTATCGTGGGGGCTATTTCTACTTCAGACTCTTTACTTGACTGAGCCTCTGTTCTTGAATGCGATAGCGTGTCGCAGTCCATTTCTTTTGAGATGGCACTCAACAAACTGTCAACCAGTGGGGGTTCGCTGGCAGTGATTCCGGTACCTGACCTCGTATCAGTATCGTTAAGCTCTGCACTTGCTAATGCCGTTATTTGATGCACTAACCATTGTTTCACTTTAGGAATAAGTACATCGGCCATGACAGGCTTTGTCGCAAAGTCGTCCATACCTGCCTCTAAACATTTCTCTTTTTCGCCGAGCATGGCATTGGCTGTCATGGCAATTATAGGTACATCTTTGTGCATCGCTCCTGCCTTACCTTCTCGTATGGCTCGGGTAGCGTCATAACCATTCATATTAGGCATCTGACAATCCATCAATATGCTGTGAATTCTGCGGCCTTTGCTTTCACATTTCGTCAAGAACGCCACAACTTCCTCACCATCGCTGCAGGTAAACAATTTAACAGGTAAACTTTCCAGCACTCCCTTCGCCACCTCGCGATTGATCATATTGTCATCAACTATCAATAAGTTGGCATTCTCAATAGACAATTGCTGCTCAGTATCGTCTGCTGCCCCTTCATCGTCTGAGATGTCCTCAGCTTTCCCTTTACCCGATGAGATATCTGACTGGTTTAATGTATATCCCGACAGCGCAGCGTCTAACCCTTGTTGGACAATTGCAAAACTCGACCTGAATAATGGCTTTGGCAAGTAAAGCGGCACAAGGTGATTGAAGTGGAAAGGTGTCCCTTCTAGTTTTTGAAGAATATAAACCACAGGTAACGAACCTGCGTCTTTAGTGGCAGCTTGTGCCTGCCATATATCATCTAGCTCACGAATGAGTGAACTGGCCTCGTCCACAATAATGGCATTAAATTGCGTCCAAGGTATTGTTCCTAATTCAGAATGCTTACCTATTACTTGCGGCTCTGCACCGACGTGTAAGGCTAAACAACAGATGTTTTCCTCTAAAGGTGGATAACTTGCAGAAACACCGATTGTGATCCCGTTAAGCAGCATACTTTCGTTTTCCACCGCCATTTTATGCTCGAACGCGCTGTCGTAAGTTGTTTCAGGAAGTGTAACGAAAAATGAGAAGGTGCTGCCAATGTCAACTTCAGAGTTGAACGTAATGTCTCCTCCCATAAGCTGGCTCAATTGCTTGCAGATAGACAAGCCAAGTCCGGTACCTCCGTATTGGGTAGCAACAGATGCATCAGCCTGCGTAAACGCGGTAAACAGTTTGGGCTGATTTTCTTGTGCTATCCCTACGCCCGTGTCACATACGCTGAAATGAAGTTGTTGTGTCCCCGCATCTACATCACTTAACGATGCTTGTAGCTTTATATGCCCTTCTTCAGTGAATTTAATAGCATTGTTCAATAAATTACTAAGAATTTGGTTGATTCTGTGTGGATCTGAGTTTATTTCCACGGGGGGAAGACCTGTTGTGTCAACAAGAAGCTGTAGTCCTTTAGAAGCTGCTTTAACGGTAAAGACCTTGGCGATAGACTCGATAAGTGCAAGCGGGTCAAAATATTGATTATTAATATCAAGCTTGCCCGCTTCAATTTTAGACAAGTCGAGAACGTCGTTAATCAGCACACTGAGATTGTTGCAGCTAATTTCCATCATGGAAACAAGCTGTTCAGCTTTCTCATTAAGGGGCTGACGCTTAAGTAGCGCCAACGAGCCAACTACCCCGTTTAACGGTGTTCTCATTTCATGGCTAATATTGGAAATAAAAGAGCTTTTAACACTGCTCGCTTTTCGCGCCTCTTGCGTCGCTTCAACAAGTTCTTTCGTCCTGCTTACCACTTTTTCTTCAAGCTTCAGGTTTACCCTTTCTATCGCGTCTTTTGCCTTTCGTTCGTCGGTCACATCTCGAATTACAACAGCAACACCTGAAAACTGTGATTGTTCACCCCAAATGGTAGATGCAGTTATAAGTAGCGTGTGCTCTTCTTTTTCGCCATCGGTGTAAGGGGTTGTAAAGGTGCTTTGCTTTCCGCCTTTGGTGAGAACCGATTCAAGCCCTAATAGAGAAAGCTCCTCAAATGACGAATAGTGATGATTTAAAATAAGCTGGCTTGGGATCCCAAAAAGTGACTCGGCTGCCATATTCCAACTTTTCACCACGCCAGCAGAATCTACGCTAAAAATCGCATCTTTAGATATAGCGATAATAGCAACGGACTCACCGCGCACCTTAGCCAGCTCAATGTTTTTACTGTTACTTCGGTGTACGAAGAGTAAAACGCTTACAAAAATTAGCGTAACTACCCCAATTACACTGTAAACGCTAATCCTCTTCTCATTGATAAGGGCTGCCACTTCTGACTGAGACAATGCCGTATGAAGAAAAAACGGGGCGGTTTGCTGATTTCCGTTTATCGTAAAAGCACGAGTGACCGTATACAAAGATGAGTTTGTCTGTGCGGTCTGTTTAATTTTAGCCCTGCCTATTTTCGAAGGACTTTCGAACTCGCTCGCCCAATTCACCATAGGATTTAAATCTCTGGAGAAGGACTTATCACTGTCTGGATGACTGACAAAAAAGCCTTCACTGTCGGTAACAAATAGCAATTGATTGCCGACAAGCGTTTGTTCCATTTGCGACAGTAGAAACTGGGCGTTTACATTCATGATTATAAAACCATAACGCTCACCAGAGCTGCTGAAGATTGGAAGAGAAAGGCGAATAACGCTTTTATAAGGAAACTCGAGCTTCCCATATTCACGATTCAAATTGATATCTGAAATATAAAACTCGCCCTTATTGCGCTTAACACTCTCTATGAAGTAACTTCTCGCTGCTTTAGGTTGTAAATCGTTGTCCTTAACTACTAAAACACTTCCCCCGTTTCTTTCCACCCGAATAAACTCATTTCCATCCTCATTGGCTTGAATGATCCTTAATTGATCGACTTCTTCGTTATTTTCGATAAAAGCAACGAAAATCGTTTCTAGTCGATGCTTCCACTGTTCCAACGTCGTACCGTCTTTGGGGTCTAGATTTTCATTTTCAGTCGCGCGGACGATGCCGCTTATAGGTGGTGTCTGATGTAGAAAGTTAAGCGCATTGATATACTTTCTCACCTGAGAGTTTGCAGCATTTTCAGCACTGGCGGCACTCTCTTCTAATGCCGTGAAAGTTTGAGATTCAGCCGTCGCTTTGATATTACTTTCGAACAAACCAACAACAAGTACAACAAGCACTGTTGCAAGTACTAACGCTAAGCCTAAAGTACTCTTAGCTTCACTGATGGATGAACTGGATTTAAGGAACGACAAACAGGCAATATCCGTATAAGTTTTGATAACTTAAAGCTAGTCATCATTTTGTTAATGCGCAAGTTTCGCGTGATACATCAAAACGCAAAATACTCAAAAAAAGACAATGATTAACGCGTTTTTTTAGGTCTTGCCGATGGCGAACAAGTAAATCACTGTTCATATTAACGCCAGCATTTGGTATTCAATTTCTCGCGGTGTACACTGCCATCAATATTTCTCTAACATCGCAATAGTGGTTATGCACGCACCTACATTTTTGTGGCACGATTTTGAAACCTTTGGCACCAGCCCACAAAAAGATCTCCCCTGCCAATTCGCTGCAGTAAGAACTGATATGGATTTAAATGTGATTGGTAAACCCATAAATATCATGAGCGCCATTGCGAATGATTATTTACCACATCCAGAAGCGTGTTTGGTGACCGGCATAACACCGCAGCAAACCATTCGCGACGGTTCTAACGAAGCTGACTTCGCCGCGCGAATTTATCAGGAAATGTCGACGCCAAATACCTGTAGTGTGGGCTTTAACAGTATCCGATTCGACGATGAAGTTTCCCGCTACCTGTTTTATAGAAACTTTTACGACCCATATTCACGTGAATGGCGAAATGGCAATAGCCGTTGGGATATAATCGATTTAGCGCGAGCGTGCTATGCACTGAGACCCGATGGTATTAATTGGCCACGCCGAGAAGATGGTGCACCAAGCTTTAAACTTGAGGCGTTAACTGCTGCTAATAACATTGGCCACGAAAACGCTCACGATGCTTTGAGTGACGTCTACGCCACAATAGCCCTTGCTAAACTGATAAAAGATAAGCAGCCTCGCCTTTTCGATTATGCGTTGTCGTTACGCAGTAAACACACGGTGATGCAGCAAATCGATCTCACTAAACCATCGGTATTGCTTCATATCTCGTCTAAACTCCCTGCCTCTCAAGGCTGTTGCACTTGGGTTATGCCTGTGGCGAAGCACCCAACCAACAGCAATGCATTTATCGCTATTGATTTATCGCATGACATTGACAGTTTAATGAATGACACACCAGAAGAGATAAGACAGGCGCTTTATGCCCCGTCAGATACATTTGACGATCCGTTAGAAAGACCAGGGCTTAAGCTCATTCACGTCAACCGCTCGCCGTTTATTACCACAGCTAAAGCAATGACAGAAGACAATGCCGCACGACTAGGACTGGATCGCGAGCGCTGCTTAGACAATTACAAAGTACTTGCCAGTATGCCCGAACTCGCCACTAAAATCGTAGATGTCTATGATGACGACATTCAAAATGGTGAACTGGATATAGATCACGCGCTATATAGTGGTGGGTTTCTTAATGACGAAGACAGAAGGTGGTGTGAGCGTGTAATTGAAGCACAGCCTGATGATTTAGCCACTCTGAGTGAAAAAACACAGCACGAAGGGCTCAGAAAGCAGCTATTTCGATACCGCGCTAGAAATTATCCTAATACACTGACCGCAGATGAAATGACCAGGTGGCAGCATCATCGCCAAGCTCGCTTGACTGATTCAGCTTTTCACGGCTCAATCACATTAGAAAACTATATGATGCGGTTGGAATCACTGGCGCATGAACACAGCGACAATCCTGAGAAGCAGGCCATTTTACGCGCACTTTACCAATATGCCGAAAACCTTTGACGGGCGTTTTAGAACGCCTTAAATTAGTAGATGAAAAAAATAGACAGGCCGAGAACAAGTCAACGTCAAGTAATCGATAGATGCCGCCGATAAAAAGAATACACGTGCGCAAGGGAATAAAGAAGTTATGAATGGCGTAACAATAAGCTTCGACAAATCAAGAACCTACATTAACTTACAGTTAAATCCTTCTGATTTCACGTCAGAAGTTGATAGTAGGGAAATAAGAAAGCAACTAGAGAGCGGAGAAACTAAGCGGCTGTATGTTTCTGAAAAAGCGTTAAAGTCGGCCTGTGATACAGCTAATCATTATTTCAAGACGGGTGATAGCACTGTCGTTCAGGAACGCGTTGGCGAGCGCAAAAATGCTGAAATTGAATTTCGCATTCCCGAGGATGGGATGCAGGCGAACCTTGTGCTGACCACACCCTATGGCGGTAAACTTCCCTCATTAAGTACCGTTAAATCTCTAGCAGTAAAAAACAGAATCATTCGTGGCTTAAGCACCAAAACCATTGAATCTATGCTTACCCAAGCAAGGCAGTCTCCTCCAGGCACAGTACTAGAGCAAATTGTCGCGAAGGGCCTACCAGCTAGAAATGGCAAAAACTCAAAATTTATTCCCCTGGTACCAAACGCACTTGAAAGGGTGTTAAAACCCCAGACGGGTGATGGCGAGCGCGTGGACATGCGTAATTTAGGCGAAGTTATTTGCGTTAAAGTGAACACGCCTGTGCTGAGAAGAACCGAGCCAACTCAGGGCCGTTCTGGCTTCGATATCAAAGGGAATAAAATTCCAGCCGTTGCGGGCGAATGGGTCAACTTTAAAATGGGCAGCGGCACCGTTGTGTCCGACAGCGACGCCAATTTATTAATGTCTGCAATTTCTGGTATGCCGAAATACCGAGACCAGATAATGAACATTGACGATACCTTCATTTGTAGCGGCGTGAACGTTGGCTCTGGGCACGTGAATTACGAAGGTGCAGTATTGGTAAACGGCGATGTTACAGAGAAAATGCAAATCAAGGCCGCTGGAGATGTAACCATTAACGGCTTTGTGGAGTCGGCGTATATCGAGTCTGGCGGCGACATCATCATTACCGAAGGCGCGATGGGTAAAGTTAACGATACCCAAGGTGAATTCCAATGCCAACTAGTCGCAGCCGGCAGTATCCACGTTCAACACGGTCAAGGCATTGATATTCAATGTAGCGGTAATATTACCGTTGGTCGTCAGTTGGCGTATAGCCGCCTGCGTTGCGGCGGCGCAGTCATAGTTGGACAAATTGATAAGCCCATGGGAAACCTATTTGCTTGTGACATTATCAGCCAAGATCGCGTTGAAGCTGGCACTTTAGGCGCTGTATCTGGCAGTACATTGAAAGTTGATTTTAGCCCGGGCTTTAACCAACTGTTAGAGCGCAAAGACTCTTTAGATGAATTGTTGAAGCAAATTCGCGAAAACAATCTTAAACACAAAGAAAAGATTAACCTTATTCAAGGTAAGAAAGTGCCTAAAGAGCTTCAACGTAAAGTAGCTGAAGCGTTAGAGCTTTTTAACAATGAGAGCGCATTGCTGGAGTGGCTTGAAAACAAAGCCAACGACGTCAAAGCAGCAAAAGAAAACTACCAGTCAGATATAAAACTTATCGCAAACAAACGTCTTTATCCCGGAGTATCGGCGAAGCTTAATAACCGTAACTGGCGTTCTGAGCGAGAATACGACAGGGCGCAAATTCGTTACGATTCGCACCAATGGCACTACGACCCTTTAATTTGACCTAACTAGTTCACTGAAGTTACTGTGCCACAGTTACGTTGCCATACCCTTGGCGCTTTGACTGGTACAGTGCCTTCATGGTGCGTTCAAACCACTCTGTGAATTCCTCAGACTCCCTGAGCTCAGATAAACCCATGGCCGTTTTAAAGCTCTCGACAAGCGAGTGATGGGTAGAAATGCAGTCTAACAATCTGTCTGCAAGATTTTTAGCTGCGTTTAACTCGGTTTGAGGGCACAAGATAATAAACTGTTCACCGCTAAAACGCGAAACAACATCGACTTCTCGAACGGTATTTAGACAATTCGTTGCCACGGCTTTTAGCGCCTCTTCTTTAGCCGAGGGCTCAATTGAATCTCTGTCATCGCTTACAGGGGTTAGTTCGATAACAATTAACGAAGCCGTAGTGTGAAATCGATGGAAACGTGAGATTTCTTCTTCCGCTCGCTGGATCATATGATTGCGGTTATATAGCCCCGTTACCGTGTCGTGAGCAGACAAGAAACCAAGGGTCTTGTTCTTTTCTAACAAGGTTGCTTGTAACGCACCTATTTCCTCGTTTTTCTGGTTAATAATACGCTTGTAGCCGCTAACGTTTCTATTTCTAAAAGTAAAAAGCAAGAAAACTAAAATGACAATTGCGGTGCTCAAAACCATAACGACATAGTTACGACTATAGCGAACTTGGACATTATTCCACTGCTTATAAATTTCTACCTTTCGCGTTTCTGGAATACGCTCAATGGCAAAGTTAAGCTTGTCCACCAGGTGGCCATAGGTTTTGTTCACACCAAAAGCTAATGAGTCGAAGGGCTCGGCATAACCAACAATATTGAGGTCTTTCAGCTTCAAATTATTGATGTGCATATTCACGCTCATTAATGAGCCCACCATTACATCAAACTCATCATTCGCCAGCTGCTTTAGCCCTTCTTCTTCAGACGGAATAAGCTTTAAACGTAACCCCGGATAGTGTCGTGAAATATATTCAACTTGGCGATAACCCTGAACAATCCCTACTACTCGATTTCCCACTCCAGCGTAGCCTTGTATCATTGGCATACCAGACTTAGCCACCAGCACATTGGGCGCTTCAAAATACGGCACACTAAAGTCGAGGAACTGCTTTCGATAGTCGGAAGTATTTAGCATGGGGATAACTTGGCACTTCCCCTGCTGAACGTACTCTAGGCTCTGTTGCCAGCTCTCAGTGGGCACTAGGGTAAACGTTAACTCAGATATTTCAGCAATAAGCTGCATATATTGGGCAGAAATCCCCACATGGATGCCGTTTCTGATTGCTTCGTAAGGCGCCCAGTTAGGATCTATACAGTACGTTACATTATTAGATTGTTCAGATGCCGCCTTTTGACCAGCTTCTGCTTGTAGGAGCGCGCTAAAACAACTCGCTCCTACAAACAACATGGTACAAAGCAGATATTTTCTTATTTTTTTCAACTGCACACCCAAAACATGTGAAGATATCGATGACAACCGCGAAGTATTAAGCGTAAATTCAAAAATTGCAATTATTTAGCTGATAATCTCGCTTTTCAGCTAGGTAACGCTCTGTCTTTGCTGAAACTCATCGTTTTCATAGCGCTTTTCATTCATAATTTCGGTAAGGCTTGCCACCGCTTTTTCAATATCGACGAAGCTTAAATACAGTGGCGCAAAACCTATTCGCAGAATATTTGGTGCACGGAAATCTGCAATCACCCCCTCAGCGATCCAAGCTTGGCAAATGGCGTAAGCGTGGTCGTGCGCGAAAGCAAGCTGACTACCTCGATTATCGATGCTGGGGCTTACAATGGAAAACTTGTCCAGAAGGCCTGCGCGCTTGGCTTCAGCGATGAAAAATGCCTGTAGCTTTTTGGATTTTTCATCAATAGCTTTAAGTGATACATCTTCAAATACGTCTAATGCCGCATCTAAAATGCTCATTCCAACAATTCCTGGCGTACCGCACAAGTTTTGCTTCACGGAATTGTCGCCAGCGTAATCAGGAGAAAATGAGAAAGGCGAGCTGTGCCCCATCCAACCAGACAAAGGTTGTTGATACTGTGCTTGATGTCGTTTAGCGACATAGATAAACGCTGGCGCACCAGGGCCGCCATTTAGATATTTGTAGGTACAGCCGACTGCAAAGTCCACATTACATGCGTCTAAGCTGACAGGAAACGCTCCAGCACTGTGCGCTAAATCCCACAAAGTTAAAATGCCCTTTTGGTGGGCTTGCTCGGTAATGATTTGCATATCGAGTTTATTGCCACTTCTGAAATTTACCTGTGTCAGCATCAGTACGGCAATATCATCAGTTAGCTGCGACCCAATGCATGCTTCGTCAACATAGCGAATACTGTAATCGCTGCCGAGTAAGTCAAGCAGGCCTTGCACCATGTATATGTCGGTAGGAAAATTATCGCGGGTAGTCGCTATTACCTTGCGACTTGGGTGCATTTTTAACGCCGCGCTTAATACTTTAAACAGATTGATAGAAATGGAGTCACAACAAATAACTTGGCCACTTTTAGCGCCAATCAGACCGCCAATCTTATCACCCACTATCTGAGGTAGATGGATCCACTGATGCTTGTTCCAGCTTGTAATGAGCCCCTTTCCCCACTGTTCATTGACAACGTCGTCAGCTCGCTGTTTCGCTGCCTTAGGCAGAGGCCCTAGCGAATTGCCGTCTAAATAGACCGTATTAGCGGGAAGCGAAAACGCCTGCGCCTTGTCACGGAGTGGATCTTTAATATCAAGTTGTTCAGCTGAAAAAACCTTATTCATCATGTTCACTAATAACCTCAAGTAAAGCATCAAAGGATGTTGATTCAGGGTGAAGCCAATCGAAATGGCCACCATTTTTAATTATTTTTTGGTTGGTTCCAGATAATACAGCGTGGCGCGCTGGCACAATACTATCAGCATCGCCTTGGAGTAGTGTAATTGGCAAACTGCCATGGGTTGGCCGTGGTGTAGCCCTTTGATATGCGGTTGGAACATCTTCAGGCGTTCCATTCATGAATTTCGCTGTAGCCGACTGGCAGCTGTTATGGCCCTTGGCATAGGACTGGATGTCCGTAATTGCCGCTAACCCGATAATCCGTTTTATGTCTGCGCGCGATAAGTTCAAGGATGACGAAGAAAGACGTTGCGCAGCAAGCAAAGCTAAGTGCCCACCAGCAGAATGCCCCGCAATGTAAATGTTAGTGTAGCGCCCTTCGTTCTCTATTCGTTTTAAGGCTGTTCTTATTGCTTGTGTCACGTCGTCTAAACTACCGGGCCAGCCACCACCTTCATCACCTACACGCCGATACTCTGTTACGTAGACACCCATCCCAAGCTCTGCTAAAGCATGGTACATCCCTCTCGCATGTTCGTAACCGTAGGCACTAAGCCAACACCCACCGTGAATAAATATTAACGCTTTATCAGCATACATTGCGTTCGCAGACAAACGTCCGTGCCAAGTATAAATCGTTTGTAATGGGTCATCGCCGTAGCTGAATTGTTCATCAGCTTCGCTTGTTGGCAAGACACCCAACGCTGAATAAGGTACCTGGCTTATTTTCTTGGGGTAGATAGCTGACGATTCACTGTTGGCATGAGCACTGTTGGCATGGGTGTCACCCGAAGTCTTTTTTTCTTCGCTAGTGTGGGTGTCTTCCGAAACAGCGTCGTCAGAAACATTAACGATTGATTGGGTTTCGTGAAGCGGAGACAGAGTTAAGTCATCGTGGGTGTCTTCATTACTCGATAAAGAACGTGATTCCTCGTAGTGAGTGCCATTGTTATCGTGGGTGTCTGCGTAAGTCGAGTTTACTGAAAACGATGAGTCAGCTTGGACTTTCGCAACAAGCGTTAAAGTGGATAGCGCAACCGCAAGGGTTATAGAGTTGATAACGTAAGTCACTGTCTTCATGCTTTTGTATTTTTCTTTATATTGAACCACAGAGCGAAATCAATGTGATTAGGCTCCGTGATTAAATATTTTACATATTTGCCATCTATAGCTATAGCGGCTTAGAGCATTTCAACGGCAAGCGCTACACCCTCACCACCACCAATACATAAAGATGCGATACCTTTGCGACCACCGCGTTGCTTAAGCGCGTGAAGTAGTGTTACCAATATGCGTGCACCAGAGGCTCCGATTGGGTGACCCAATGCACAAGCGCCGCCTTTTACGTTTACTTTACTTTCATCTAGTCCAAGCTTCTTGACAGCCAACATGGTTACCATGGCGAAGGCTTCGTTAATTTCGAAAAGATCGACTTCTTCTTTCGTCCAACCTGCCTTATCCAGCACTTTTTCCATAGCGCCAACAGGCGCAACGGTGAAGTTTTCAGGTTCAATAGAATTTGTAGCGTGAGCAACCACGCGCGCAAGCGGTGCTAGACCAAGTTCATTTGCTTTGCTTTCGCTCATTACAACCAGTGCCGCTGCACCGTCAGAGATTGAGCTTGAGTTAGCAGCCGTGACCGTACCGTCTTTTTTGAAAGCCGGTCTTAGTGTTGGAATTTTTTCTGGGCGAGCGGAACCTGGGCCTTCATCGGTATCAACAACAGTATCGCCCTTACGAGAAGAAACTGTAACGGGTACTATTTCATCGACGAAAGTTCCGCTGTTTATTGCTTCATGTGCCTTGGAAAGCGAGCTTAGAGCAAACTCATCCATTTCACCGCGAGAAATATTTTCTTCATCAGCAGTATCCTGTGCGAAGCAGCCCATTGCTTTGCCGTCATAGGCATTTTCCAGACCGTCTAGCATCATATGATCAAGTACTTGGCCATGGCCCATACGATATCCCGTTCTAGCTTTAGGCAACATATATGGCGCATTACTCATGCTTTCCATCCCGCCTGCCACGACTGCTGTCGCACTGCCTGCTTTAATTAAGTCGTGGGCCATCATTACCGCTTTTAAGCCCGACCCGCATACTTTGTTGATAGTTGTCACACCTGCACTTAGCGGAAGCCCCGCCCCCAGTGACGCTTGACGCGCCGGAGATTGACCAAGACCAGCAGGTAATACACACCCCATGATGACTTCATCAATTACAGAGACATCCATCTCTTCACAGGCTGCTTTAATCGCAACTTCTCCAAGTTTGGTCGCAGCAAGCGAAGACAAATTACCGTTGAAACCACCCATTGGTGTGCGCTTAGCTGCGACAATAACTACTGATTCGTTACTCATAACCGTGCCCTTAAAATTCATTAAAATTATAGAGTTAAGTGAAGAAAGCTACGTAGATGTATACAAAAGTAAACACCCCTAACAGCTACAACGTCTTGCCTTCACCATGAAAAATTGACGTTAGCAAAATGTTACTTTACCTTAACGTAAAATGTAATTAACGTTAACGTAAACCTGTACTAAGTATGTGTCAACCAAACACTACGTTTTAATATAGCGGTATACAAAACCATCTACCTTAAGACGATAGTGCTATTGCAATGACACCCAACCTAATACAGAGAATTTAATTACAAAGACACCCACGTTAAAACAAGGGTGTTAAACAGCGCTGAAATACAAGGTACGTGTAATGAGCAAGTACGACGACGAAACAACATATGCAATAGGCGAACTCGCTCGAGAGTTTGACATTACTCCTCGTTCAATTCGTTTTTACGAAGAACAAGGCCTAATGTCACCGTCAAGAACGGGACAAAATCGCGTTTATCTGAACAAAGATAGAGTGCGCTTAAAGCTGATCTTGCGAGGAAAACGACTAGGATTTTCCCTTGCTGAAGTCAAAACACTGTTCGACATGTACGACACCAACCCCAATTCGGCTATTCAGTTAGAAGCCATGCTCGAAATGACTGAACAGAAAAGAGCGGTGCTTAAACAGCAGCTAGAAGACATCCAGATGTTAATGACTGAACTGGATGATGTTGAAGCACGTTGCCGTGAAGAACTCGCAGAACTCAAACGAGGAAATATCGCATGAACACCTCCTACCCTACTTTAAATTTTGGACTTGGCGAAGACATCGAGATGTTACGTGATCAGGTCTATCAATTTGCACAAAATGAGATTGCTCCTCTTGCTGAACAAGCAGACGCAGACAACCAATTCCCAAACCAATTGTGGACAAAACTTGGCGATATGGGCCTATTGGGCGTTACAGTTTCAGAGCAATATGGTGGCTCTGATATGGGCTACCTTGCGCATACTATCGCAATGGAAGAAGTTAGCCGCGCGTCAGGTGGTATCGGTTTGAGCTATGGCGCACATTCGAATCTTTGTGTTAACCAGATCTTCAAAAACGGTAATGATGCCCAGCGTGAAAAGTACCTACCTAAGTTAGTAAGCGGTGAGCATATTGGTGCACTGGCAATGAGTGAACCTAATGCGGGTTCGGACGTTGTTAGCATGAAATTGAAGGCTGAAAAACGCGGCGACAAATACGTCCTTAACGGCAACAAGATGTGGATCACAAACGGTCCTGATGCGCATACTTTTGTTATCTACGCGAAGACCGACCCTAACGCAGGGCCAAGAGGGATCACAGCGTTTATCGTAGAGCGTGATTTCCCAGGCTTTAGCCGCGCACAGAAACTCGACAAACTAGGTATGCGCTCTTCTAATACCTGTGAATTAGTTTTCGAGGATTGCGAAGTACCAGCTGAGAACATTCTTGGAAAAGAAGGCGAAGGTGTTCGCGTACTTATGAGTGGCCTAGATTACGAACGCCTTGTTTTATCAGGCGGCCCGCTTGGCATTATGCAGTCGTGCATGGATATCGTAGTACCTTACATTCACGACCGTCAGCAGTTTGGTCAATCAATTGGTCAATTCCAGCTAGTACAAGGCAAAGTAGCTGACATGTACACGCAAATGAATGCCGCACGCGCGTATGTCTACACCGTTGCACAATCATGCGATCGCGGTGAAACAACGCGAAAAGATGCTGCTGGCGCTATTCTTTACTCAGCGGAACTGGCAACCAAAATGGCATTAGATGCCATTCAGCTACTTGGTGGTAATGGCTACATCAACGAATACCCGACTGGACGCTTATTACGTGATGCCAAGCTTTATGAAATTGGCGCAGGAACGTCTGAAATTCGCCGAATGCTTATAGGCCGCGAGCTATTTAACGAATCGAAGTAATATGGAGTTCTGGGTGGAAACAAACTTCGTTTGAAACAGGGAAGCTTAGGTATTCCCTGTGTCATAGAAATTAGGAAGACACCCACCCTACTCTATTTAAAGTAGATTTAGAAACGCTGAACTTTATTAATAGGCTAATGAATTGCAAAGACACCCACCGCAGCGAAAGCGCTTAGCATGGGTGTCTTGCTAATCATCTTGCTAACTAGTGGCTAACGCGACAGCCGTCGCCTAGGCCCAACACAAGGAGGGGTTATGCCCGTTCTTCGCTCAAGTATAAATACTAAATCCGAAACATTTATCGCAAATGCTGAACACATGCAGGCTCAGGTAAATGATCTCCTCGAAAAAATCGAACAAATTTGCCAAGGTGGCGGTGAAAAAGCGGCGGAGCGCCACGTGTCTCGAGGAAAACTTCTACCTCGCGACCGAATCAACGCACTGATTGACCCAGACACGCCCTTTCTGGAAATAGGCCAACTGGCAGCATGGGAAGTCTATGAAGACTATGTACCTTGTGCCGGAGTCGTTGCCGGTATCGGTATTGTTGCAGGTATCGAGTGTATGATTGTAGCTAACGATGCCACTGTAAAAGGCGGGACGTACTACCCCCTTACCGTTAAAAAGCACCTTCGCGCTCAGACTATCGCAGAACAAAATAACCTACCTTGTATTTACTTAGTAGATTCAGGTGGCGCTAACTTACCTCGCCAAGATGATGTATTCCCAGATAGAGAGCACTTTGGTCGCATCTTTTTTAATCAAGCGAATATGTCTGCTAAGAATATTCCTCAAATTGCGGTAGTAATGGGTTCCTGTACAGCTGGTGGTGCTTATGTTCCCGCCATGGCTGATGAAAGCATTATCGTTAAAGAACAAGCGACTATTTTTCTGGGCGGCCCACCGCTTGTTAAAGCTGCAACAGGTGAAGTTGTTACCGCAGAAGAGCTTGGCGGTGGTGACGTTCATACTCGAATTTCGGGCGTTGCCGACCATCTCGCCAACAACGACCACCACGCACTCTCATTAGCGCGTAATGCTGTCTCCAGACTGAACCGAAAGAAGCCAGAATGCCTAGATGTGGCCGAGGTAAAACCTCCACGCTACGACACCAAAGAAATTTACGGCATTGTGCCTGCTGATAGTCGTCATACATACGATGTAAGAGAAATCATTGCGCGTGTTGTGGATGACTCAGACTTTGATGAGTTCAAACCGCTTTACGGCACAACCTTGGTTTGTGGTTTTGCGCGCATTTTCGGTTTCCCCGTAGGCATTGTGGCTAACAACGGCATACTTTTCGGTGAAAGCGCGCTTAAAGGTGCTCATTTTGTCGAACTATGCGCCATGCGAAAAATCCCTCTCGTATTTTTGCAAAACATCACAGGCTTTATGGTCGGTAAGCAATACGAGCACGGCGGTATCGCAAAACACGGCGCAAAAATGGTAACTGCCGTTGCATGTGCGAATGTGCCAAAACTCACTGTCCTTATCGGCGGAAGTTTCGGTGCTGGTAACTACGGCATGTGCGGCAGAGCCTATGACCCACGCTTCCTTTTCATGTGGCCAAACGCTCGAATCTCTGTAATGGGTGGTGAACAAGCTGCGGGCGTTCTCGCTCAAGTTAAGCGCGACCAAAAAGAGCGCTCAGGCGAATCATGGTCTGCAGAAGAAGAAAAGGCATTTAAACAACCTGTTATCGATACGTACGAAAAACAAGGGCATCCATACTATGCGTCTGCAAGGCTTTGGGATGATGGTGTTATTGACCCTGCGGATACTCGATTAGTGCTTGGCCTATCGCTTTCAGCGGCACTTAATAAGCCTATCGAAGACACCCAATTTGGCATATTTAGAATGTAGGAGTGCAGGTAATGGAACAATCAGTTATTTACAGCGTAGATGAAAGAAACATTGCCACTGTTACTTTAAACAGAGCTGAAAAACATAATGCCTTTGACGACGAAATGATAAACGAGCTTACTCGCGTTTTTAAAAAAGCGGGGGAAGATAAAAGTGTTAGGGCACTAATCCTAAGAGCTGAAGGCAAAAGTTTCAGTGCAGGAGCCGATCTTAACTGGATGAAAAAAATGGCCAGTTATACCGAAGCGCAAAATGAAAGTGACGCACTTGCATTAGCAACCATGCTGCAGACGCTTTATAAAATGCCGAAGCCCACAATAGCAAGAGTACAAGGTGCAGCTTTTGGCGGTGCTGTTGGTTTAATTGCATGCTGCGATATTGCTATTGGAAGCAAGCTCAGTAAATTTTGCTTAAGTGAAGTTAAAATTGGCCTTATTCCAGCAACTATCAGCCCTTATGTGGTAGAAGCAATGGGCGCACGAGTATGCCGACGCTACTTCCAGACCGCTGAAGTATTTTCTGCGCGCAGAGCAAGACGACTTGGACTTTTGAGCGAATCAGTAACAGAAGACGAACTCGATAGCACTATCGACAATATTTTATCAAACATACTGAAAAACGGCCCCCAAGCAGTGGCGAAAGCAAAAGACTTAGTGCAATGGGTGTCTACGCAAGAGATTAACGATGCCCTTCTCACACAGACGAGCAAACTTATCGCACAAGTTAGGACATCTGAAGAAGGTCAAGAAGGTTTGTCAGCCTTTTTAGAAAAGCGCAGTGCTTCATGGGTGGAGGTTAAGAATGATAAATAAATTACTAATTGCAAACCGTGGTGAAATTGCATGCCGCGTTATAAAGACAGCCAACGCTCAAGGTATAAAGACGGTAGCCGTTTACTCTGACGCCGACAAAAATGCCCTTCATGTACAAATGGCTGATGAAGCTGTTTATCTAGGGCCATCTCCGTCGAAGGAAAGTTATTTACGAGGCGAGTTGATCATTGAAAAAGCAAAGGAGCTTGGTGTAGACGCTATCCACCCAGGCTACGGCTTTCTCTCAGAAAATGCTGAGTTTGCGAATCTATGCGCCAAAAACAATATTATCTTTGTAGGCCCACCAGCATCTGCAATTGAAGCGATGGGTTCTAAGTCTGCCGCCAAACACATTATGGAAAAAGCTGGTGTTCCTTTGGTCCCAGGCTATCACGGCGACGATCAAAGTGAAGCGGTATTAAAAGGCGCTGCCGATGAAATGGGCTACCCAGTCCTATTAAAAGCCGCTGCTGGCGGTGGCGGTAAAGGCATGCGCCAAGTTTGGAGTGAAAAAGAGTTTTCTCAAGCATTAAACGCAGCCAAACGTGAATCTATGGCGAGCTTTGGTGACGACCACATGCTGGTTGAAAAGTACCTGACGCGCCCTCGTCATGTTGAAATTCAAGTTTTCTGTGATACCCATGGTAACGGCGTATACCTTTTTGAACGTGATTGTTCGGTTCAACGCCGACACCAAAAGATTATTGAAGAAGCCCCTGCCCCCAATATGTCTCAGTCAGTGAGAGAAAAAATGGGTGAAGCGGCGATACTCGCGGCGAAAGCCATTAACTACGTAGGTGCGGGAACGGTTGAGTTTTTACTTGATGAAGACGATTCATTTTACTTCATGGAAATGAATACACGCTTGCAAGTAGAGCATCCTGTGACAGAAATGATCACCCGTGAGGATTTGGTTCACTGGCAATTAACTATTGCCGAAGGAAAGCCCCTTCCTAAACAACAAAATGAACTCACCTTAACAGGACACGCATTCGAAGCGCGCATTTATGCTGAAGATCCAAACAACGAGTTTCTACCTTCTACCGGCACGCTGCGCCTGTTACGCACACCAAAAGAAAATGACGTAGTTCGCGTTGACACAGGTGTCGTTGAAGGTGATGAGGTAAGCGTTTTTTACGACCCAATGATTGCCAAGCTTGTGGTTTGGGGAGAGAACCGTGAGATAGCGCTCAAACGCTTAATTAGTGCATTGGGTGACTACTATATTGACGGTGTAAGCACAAACATCGACTTCTTAAAGCGTGTCGCTACACACCCTGCGTTCGTTGCCGCTGAGCTTACAACTACGTTTGTGGAGAAACACCATGATTCGTTGTTTAGCGCGACAAGTAATGATGCAGCTAGCGATGACACCCAAGTAAATATTCCTGTGATGGCATTGCTTTCACTTTTAAATAGAAAAGTTTCTAGAAGCGATAAAACCCCATCTGTGTGGTCAACCGCCGGTGCGTGGCGCGCTAACGCAAATCATACAGAAACTCTTGCATTGCTTTGCAACCAAGAAGAAGTGCATGTTGGGGTCAAACACCAGCGTCACGGGACTGAAGATGCTTGGGAGCTATCTGTTGGAGACAATTCCTATAACGTGAAAGGCAAGCTGGTAGATAGTGCTTTGCATGCAACAATTAATGGGTACAAATCAACATTTACGTTTTCAGATAATGATGGCGTGTTTACACTCTTCAACAAAGACACCCATGCTAAGTTCAGCCTAATCTCAGCATCTCTTGGTGATGATAACGATGATAACGGCGACGCTAATTTCAGTGCCCCGATGAACGGAACCATAGTGGCGCATTTGGTCGAAAAGGGTGTGTTGGTCAAAAAAGGCGAGCCTATACTTGTTATGGAAGCGATGAAAATGGAGCACAGCATCATTGCCCCGCACGATGGTGCAGTGGAAGAGTTCTTTTTCAATCCTGGTGAACTAGTTGACGGTGGCGCAACACTGTTGTCGTTCTCCACTAAAGAAGCTGCCGAGGTTTGATGTGATGTTTCCTAAAGAAGTGAGTATTGTTGAAGTAGGTCCTCGAGATGGCCTTCAGAATGAAAAGCAGGCCTTAAGCGCCGAACAAAAGATTGAACTTATTCAACTTCTTTCTAAAACTGGCCTTAACCGAATCGAAGCAGGAAGCTTTGTATCGCCCAAATGGGTGCCACAAATGGCGAACTCGGATGCGGTTTTTAAGGCGCTTAGCCCCGAAGACAAGATTCATTATTCTGCATTGACACCCAACCTTAAGGGCTTGGAAGCAGCCATTGAAGCGGGTGCGAAAGAGGTTGCAGTATTCGGTGCTGCCTCCGAATCCTTTTCACAAAAGAACATTAACTGCTCTATAAGCGAGAGCTTAAAGCGTTTCGAGGCTGTGTTTGACCTGGCAAGCGAAAACAAAATCAAAGTGAGGGGCTACGTTTCATGCGTAATGGGGTGTCCTTATGAAGGTGAAATTTCACCTAGTGCCGTTACACAGGTGAGTAAGGAACTTATTGACATGGGGTGTTACGAAGTATCCCTTGGCGATACTATCGGCGTAGGCACACCAATGTCTACAAAACTGCTATTAGATGACGTATTGAAAGAGATTAATGTCAGCAAAGTTGCCGCCCATTTCCATGATACTTATGGACAAGCGCTAGTGAATTTATACACTGCCCTTGGATACGGCATCTCTTCCATTGATTCAGCTGTTGCAGGACTTGGAGGCTGCCCGTATGCCAAAGGAGCAAGTGGAAATGTTGCAACGGAAGACGTCCTATATATGTTGAACGGTATGGGTATATCAACAGGTATAGACATGACGAAGTTGTTAAAAGCGTCTTCTTACATATCAGAACTTTTAGGCCGCTCTCCCGTGTCGAAAGCAGCTAATGCGCTTCTAGCAAAATAAAAAACTGATGGGGGGATGCGGCAATGCGCCCCCTCTACCCTCTACCCTCTACCCTCTAAGAAAGACACCCACCCTAATTGTGAAGTTTCACTTTAAATCACCGTTTATGTAATGGGTGTCTTTATAAGTTTATAGGCACAAACTCAAAAATACATTCTTTCACGCTCAGCTAGTTCGCTTTGCAATGGATGTCTCTTCAAATATTCATTACTTTTCATCGAAAAGTCTTACGTTGGGTGTCTCTTCTAAAACAAAACAAGTCCATCGGTCAGGTCACAACTCAATATTCACAATGCTAAGGTCACACAATGACTAATTACCTTGCATTTATCTAACATGGCTCAAAGCAGAAAATCCCTCATCAGTTTAAAAGATACACCCTACTATCATTGTATATCTCGCTGCGTGCGCCGTAGCTACTTATGCGGGTACGACCGAAACAATAGAATTAGTTACGAGCATCGAAAATCGTGGGTAGAACAACGGCTGTTATTTTTGAGCCGGGTATTCGCGATAGATATTTGTGCTTACGCTGTTATGAGCAACCATGTCCATATCGTTTTATGCGTGAATAAAGAGGCAGCGCTCTCATGGTCATTACAAACTGTGTTACATCAATGGCATAAAATGCACAAAGGAACCGTACTTACTCAAAAGTTTATGAAGGGCGAGATCTTGAGCGAGAGTGAGTATGAGACAGTTAAAAGTACTGCTGATGTGTATAGAAAAAGGCTCTACGACATAAGCTGGTTTATGAGAAATTTAAACGAGTATATTGCGAGAAAAGCAAACGAAGAGGACAATTGTACTGGCAGATTTTGGGAAGGTCGCTTCCGTTCACAAGCATTGCTAACAGAAAAAGCTCTACTGTCATGCATGGCATATGTTGACTTAAACCCTATACGCGCAAAGGTCGCAACGGGCTTACAAGACTCATATCACACAAGCATTAATAAAAGATTGAACACGAGTATTTCACAAAACAAGACAATAAAAGGGTTAATGCCATTAAAGAGCCACCAACGATGTAGAAACACTCGCGGCTTAGATTTAACGTTGAATGACTACTGCGATCTTCTCAACCAGTCAATCGAACTGTTGCGCGACACCGATTCGACAGCCGCTCAAACGAGCCCCATTCAACAAGTAAAACCTCTTGGTGTATGCCAACATCATTGGCATCACATTATCAGTGATTTCGAAAACGTGTTTTCAGTCGCGGCAGGAGACGGTTCATCTATGCGGAAGTTCCAAGCAAATACTAAAAGAAAACGAATGGCCAAAATATCTTCGGCAGCGATATGCTTTGACTAAACCATTCTACTTCTCGTCAGGTAAGATAACAGTAGTGATAATTGCCAGTAACAGCATACCAGCCATAATATAAACCACTGAAAAGGTTAAAACAGGGGTTAATGCAGCGTAAAGTGCACCGAATGCTAATAAAATCATACCTATAGCCGTGTTTGAGAAGCCAACCAGCTCTGTTCTTTCATGGCCTTCTTTAACATCTAAACTATATGTTTTCCGTCCGGTTCTTACGCCAGCATGGGATACGGATAACAAGAAAAACAACAGTGCAGAGGTTACAATCGTCGTCGTTTGCAATGTAAGCAAACCAATGCATGAAATTATTGCGAGTACCCCTGAAATTTGAAGTGTTAACTTTGCGCTTTTGTCTGCAATCTTTCCCCAAATTGTTGATGATAAAAGAGCAGCAGTTGCTTCGGCTCCTATATAAATAGGAAGCAGCTCTTTTACATCTCCATTTTTTTCTATCATAAAATAAGGCGCAACCAAGGCTGAGTGAACAAAAAGTCCTCTTACCAAAATGAATTTGTAAACCGTGGCGTCGAAGTCAATACTAAACGCTTTTTCCTCTTTACCACCCACATCTACCGTCGTTTTAACAGGCCATACACATATAAGGGTCAAAACAAATGATAAAAGACTCCCGCACAAGACTATCAGCAGCACGTTCGAAGAAAGAGAGCCGTCGTAAATTGTCAAAGGTATAGCGATAACTAGGGTGACCATGCCTGAAACGGTAGATGCAATTCCGATTAGGTTACCCCGCTCTCCTTTCTTAGCTACGTCAGCCTCCATATCTTTCACGGTAAGAGAACAGGCAGAGCGACCCAGGCTCAAGAAGACAAGGGAAATAAGTATCAAGGTACCCGCCAAGCCCCCTGAAAATAAAATGACCGCGAGCAGCATACAGAAAACTGAAAGCGTTTGTGTGAGCATACCGACACGCCAAGCCAAGTGCCGCTGAGTATGTTTTCGAAGATAAATGCTAATAAGTACTTGAGGCAGAAGCGCGCCCGACTCTCTAATTGGAACCAGCCAGCCTATCATCCAAACTGGTGCGCCGATGCTAATAAGAAGTGCGGTCAAGGTTGTTTTAGCAGAGATCAGTAGGTCGGCTAGTTTATTAAGCGAAAGGCCTGTAATAAGTAATTTTTTTTGTTTCATGGAAGGTAAGCATGCACCGCAATTCGATTGAACATATACGGTGCACTTATCCAGTCAGATCAGAAAGTTATATGCCCTACCCAGCGTTTTCAGCGAGTATTTTAAGATTTTCTAGGCCCATTTCGAAATCCGGACCAATCATGCTGTCCATCATCAAAGCAAAATATTTGTTTATAGGGTTATTGTCTACCGAGCCTTCATCTCTCCAGGTTACAAGAGAACCATTTTCTGTGGGCTCAATTTCTACGACGCCCGATGAACCCATGTCAAAATCGGGAAAATATAATCGGTACATCACACGTCTGTTATGCTCTAGTTGCGTAATCTCCATTTCTCCATTTCCCTCGGTTTCACTTAACCACTCGGAACGCATCCCAATAGCCCTATCAGGCCCTGAATAATCAAGTTTCATATCAGGATCACGCTTGAACCATACGCCCCATTTCTTCCACTCTTTCAAATCAACGACATAGGGATATATTTCTGATGGCTGAGCATCAATATTAATTGTTCTTTCAACGCTGTAATCTTTAGGAATAAAAAAGCTTGTTGCGACAAATAATACGATAACAACACCTACGACCATTAAGAGTTTTTTTAACGCTCCCATCTGAGACTCCATAAAAGAATTGACCCTTCAAATATAACATTTAATTAACATTTGTCACTTAAAGATCTTTCTTGCTCATTTTACTGTTAGATAGACACCCATCCCGTCATGTTTAACGCAGTTGAAAGCAAATTTATACTCAAAATAACTATTATGAGCCTTCTCTTTCGCGTTACCGAGAAAGGACACTCAGCAATAAAACCTTATGATGCATGAAGTAACCACTTCGTTTATCGAGCAAAGTGTAGACTAACTTTCTACAGTTTAAAAATGGGTGTCTACACAGTGACTTGCTTTGATCGAGGGTCTTTTCTGGATGCGCATGATGAAATTGAGTTGCGTGTCTCGCTAACTTTTTTATCGTCGAATTTACTAAGTAACTAACTCATAGTAGCGATGGGTGTCATGCTAATACTTTAATCCAAGAATCCTATTCCAGCTTAAGAATAAGAGATAAGGGTGGGTGTCTTTGTAAAAGCAACAGTTGAATGCCATTGGATGAGATTAAGGGAATTAGGGTGGGTGTCTCTGTAAGGGCGAGAGCCCCCCAACCTACAATTTTTTAAAAACATTTACCATTTCATCACAAAGCATGAAAATCGCGCTGTCATTCTAAATTATCTTGTGTAATATGGATTTAGGTTATCAAGAAAGCCTGTTCAATCAGGCCTATCATGCATAGCGCAGTCAATCGCAACACTTCGTTTTCTTTTTATATTTCTATCGATACACAGTTGTCGCTTTATTACAGGAGTTTATAGGAAATGGCAGATCAAAGTTCTCGTTACATTAGTAACCTTACTCGCGATACATATGCGCTCATCCTCGCGGGTGGTAAAGGTTCTAGACTACACGAGCTCACTAATTGGCGAGCCAAACCGGCACTTTATTTCGGCGGTAAATTTAGAATTATCGATTTCCCGCTATCAAATTGCGTTAATTCAGGTATCCGTCGAATAGGCGTGGTTACCCAATACAAGTCGCACTCTCTTATTCGTCACTTGGTCCGCGGTTGGGGTCATTTCAAAAAGGAACTTGGCGAATCTGTAGAAATCCTACCCGCTTCTCAACGTTTCTCCGACAGTTGGTATGAAGGAACCGCAGACGCGGTCTTCCAAAACATAGATATCATTCGTGATGAGCTTCCAAAATATGTCATGATCCTTTCAGGCGACCACATCTACCGTATGGACTACGGTGATATGTTGGCCAAGCACAAAGAGTCTGGTGCAAAAATGACGGTTTCATGTATGTCAGTGCCCTTGGAAGAAGCCGCGGGTGCGTTTGGCGTTATGTCGGTTGATGAAAACTATCGTATTAACGGATTTGAAGAGAAGCCAGCTAACCCGACTCCACTTCCTAATGACCCAACGCGCTGCTTAGCATCGATGGGCAATTACGTGTTTGATACAGAGTTTTTATTCGAGCAATTACGTGTTGATGCTGAAAATATGGGCTCGCAGCGTGACTTCGGTAAAGACATCATTCCATCAATCATCGCCGACCACCCTGTATACGCCTATCCTTTTGAGAAAAGTGGCGGAGACAACGCCTATTGGCGCGATGTAGGTACTATCGATTCATTTTGGGAAGCCAATATGGAAATGGTTGCTCCTGTACCTCAATTGAACCTCTACGATAGAAAATGGCCCATATGGACATACCAAGAGCAACTGCCACCAGCAAAATTTGTTTGGGAAGACCACGACAGACGTGGTGAAGCGATTAACTCCGTAGTTTCTGGGGGCTGTATAATTTCAGGCTCTACACTTCGTTCATCTATTTGCTTTTCCAACGTACGTGTACATTCCTATGGCCTTATTGAAGACGCCGTTATTCTTCCTGATGTGGAAATTAAACGCCATTGCAAGCTGAGAAAGGTGATTATCGATCGAGGTTGTGTCATTCCTGAAGGTACTACAATTGGTTACGATCACGAGCAAGACAAGGCACGTGGGTTCCGCGTATCTGAAAAAGGCGTGGTACTGGTGACGCGAGAAATGTTAGGTCAACCCGTGGGTGGACTAAGCAAGCCTAGAAAGCACGACTAACTCATTTATCCTAATGTTATGGCGAGATTGATTTTGGCTTTAAAACGCTTAAATCAATCTCTGTAATATTTAATTCGCCTCATTACTCCACTGCGTTAATGTACGCTCAATAAAGCTCGCTACCTGCTCAGGGTGTTCTAGTGGAAACATATGGCCACCATCGAGCACGCTATGCTCAATAGCATTATGCTTCAGAAGCCGCGAATACATTTCTGGTTTACACACGTTACTTTTGCTTCCAGTCGCCAATACGGCCGGACACTTAAGCTTTCCTTTATATTTACCCAAATTGTGCGGAACATTGCGAAACAAATCTGCTTCTACTTCTGCACGAAATGTGAGTGAAATATTGTCCCCCTTCAAGGCAGTTACAGATTTTACATAATCGCGCACGCATCGTTTATCCATATCCCTAAACAATGCTTTGCTGTGAAAGTACGCCACCATATCAGTATTGCTTGGCCAACTGGTATTGCGTGTTTGCGCGAGTTTCGCTGGCGTTAGCTTGTTAATTAACGGCGTGTGTTTCGCGAATTTAAAAAAGTAACTTAACGGGCCGACAACAAGTGGCGGATCGAATAAAATGATGCCTCTGAACAGCTCTGGCGCTTCGCAAGCCGCCATGTAGGTAATTACAGCACCAAATGAATGCCCAATACCATACACGCCTCGCGGATCCTTGTTCTCTTTTTTTATATGCTTGATAAGTTCTTGAACTTGATTGCGCCAGTTACCATTCACAGGAAGCTGAGGATCGTGTCCGAAGCGCTCAACATGAAGACGGTGAAAGTGATCAGGTAACGCTGAAAACATCGCATTATAACTACCTGCCGGAAATCCATTTGCATGGGCAAAATGAAAACTCAACTCTGACGACGTCACCAATACACTCCTCTATACTCAAACAACAAAGGGGCTTTAAATCAGCCCCTTAGCATGGAAGTTCGATAATACTATAAGCCTCTGGCTTCTGCCATTTCCCAATCTTTTACAATCTTCGTGCTCGTCCATAAGAACACAGCAATAGAAAGCGCGTAAGGGACTACTAGGTAGATGAGTGCCTGTCTCAATGCCTCCGTCTCGCCTAAAGATGGCACCAATGCTTGGCTAATAATACCCGTCAGCGTTGGGCCACCGCCCAGAGCAATGATGTTCAATACGAAGAAGAACAACGCTGTCGACATGGCTCTTACGTTTATTGGAGCCAGTGTCTGTGCCATCGCAAAACTTGGGCCTAGGTATGAACCACTGGTGAATAACAACAGCGCCATGAGCCCTACTGATACCCACAAATCTTGCACTTGTAACGATGCATAAAATGCCGGCACACCAATAATTAACGCGATAGCGGGCAATAGCGCATAAGCTTTTTTATTGTGCTTACCCCACCTGTCAGCAATATAACCTCCTAGCCATACACCGAGCGCATAGGCGGTGCCGTTGATAATGCCAAAAACGATTAGCAACTGTGTAATATCTAAACCCGCAAAGGCGCGAACGTAGTAATCAATTACCCATGTCGATATGGCATAGTTACCGAATGAGCCGAAGGAAATACCCAGTGCCATTCCCCACCACGTCGGAATTTTCAGTAGCATCTTGAGCGACGACTTTACACTCGGCTTATTCGCATCATCTGCGCTTGGTAAAGAGACCGTTCTGGCAGGTTCCTTGACCGTGAGCTTAAGCAAAATAGCCAGTAACACCCCTGGAATACCCACGCTGTACATTACCGTTCGCCAGTCGGCAGAACCGCCCTGTAAAAAGAACGCTGATGCAAAGAACGCAAGCATAACGCCAAAAGGAATACCTAAAGAGTATATTGCGAGCGCGCCCGCGCGTTTTTCTTTAGGGAATAAGTCAGAAATAATACTGTGGGACGGTGGACTACCACCCGCTTCACCAATGCCGACACCAATACGTGCTATGGCAAGCTGCATGTAATTGGCAGCTAACCCAGATGCAGCGGTAAAACCACTCCAAAGCGTTAGAGAGATCGCAATAATATTAACGCGGCTGTACCTGTCGGCAAGCCATGCAATTGGGATCCCCATCACGGTATAAAGTAGCGCAAAGTAGATGCCTTTAAGCCACCCAAGTTGAGCGTCATCTAACCCTAAATCGGCTTTGATAAAAGGAGATAAAATCCCAATGATTTGCCTGTCTATAAAGTTAAAGGCATACACCAAGGTTAATATGAATAGAACGTAATTCCGGTAACTTCTAGATGCTCCTGCTTCTGCAGCGGGAATACCTTCAACGTGAGTATGGGCCATAACAGTCCTTTTGGGTGACAATAGCCCAGTCTATGCATTAGGCAAAAAAATAAACAACTAATTGTTACTTATTTGTTAACATAACGAAAATTTCTAACTGAGGCTTTTCGTTCTATAGCGCTTAAGGTACGATGACAAACACTTAACTCATCAGACCAGACAAGCAAATATGACAGTAGATGAATTGCTCAATATTCCTCAATTATCTCAAACTTCGGAAAACACATGGAAAGTTGATGGACTAGTTATCCCTAAGACGTGGGGACAGGGACGAACTGCGTTTGGAGGAATTTCTGCCGGTATGCTTTACACCGCAGTAAAGCAGCAAGTCACTGATAACCGCGTGCTGCGCTCTTTTACCACCAACTTTGTTGGTCCCCTGTCTCTTGAAGCGCCTTTTTCTATCGAAGTAACGCTACTTAGAACAGGGAAAAATGTCTCTCAGTTCACCGCTCATGCTATTCAAGACGGCAAAAGCTGTGTTTTTTCGCAAGCCTGTTTTGGTGTTGCGCGTCAGTCAGGTATTCAAGTTGAGAATACAGATACACACAACATGCCTCAGCCGAGTAAAGCAAAGTTCATCCCGCAAATACCTAAAGTTACGCCTAAATTCTTACGCTATTTTGATTTGGCAATTGAAGATGGCGGCATTCCATTTACGCGCAGAAAAACCAGCCATTATCACGGCTTTATGCGCTTCAAGCAGCCCCCCGAAGCCATCACTGATGCACATATCATTACTATGATCGACGCATGGCCACCTACACTTTTACAAATGATGAAGCTTCCGGCACCAGCCAGTACAGTAAGTTGGAACTTAGAATTTATCCATCCTCACAAACCGGTAAGCCCGACAGACTGGTTTGCTTATAAAGCTCACACAAGACAAGCTGCAGATGGTTATGGCCATACTGAAGCGACGATTTGGGATAAGGATAATGAAGTAATTGCCATCAGTAGGCAAACCGTAGCGATTTTCGACTGATCGCTACGGCATTTCGAAAAGCACGTTAAAAACGTTACATTAATACAGCATAAACGCGTTAGGGTTAAACAGGGAAATCACCGAAATACACTGCAGATTGGTTATATCTAGCGCGTCTTCTAAATCTTCGCGATTAAGCGACAATGCCTCATGTAATTCTGGCTTTAAGTTGTGATAACTCGGGTAGATCTCAGGGTTAACGTTATCGAGTGCCAACACATACGAGAGTTGTAGAATCTTCTCATCTGTAGAAGCAGACTCCTCCTCTTCTTTGTGGATACTGGCAATTGGCGTATAAATAGAGCTTGGAATATCCCACTTTTCAATTAATCTTGCCGATAATTCCGCATACGTGAACCCTAGCACTCCAAATTGAAGTTCAGCAGGACTTACTCTGGTGTTGAATGCCTGACAACGGGTTGCCGACTCAGGCAAAACCGAAACGGTTACCAGCTCGCCTATGTTGTGTAGCAGCCCCGAAACAAAGAGTCGCTCAGGCTCACGAATATTGCGCATATCCGCAAAGTACTTTGCCAGAAGACCGCACGAAACACTTTGCTCCCAAAACTTGTCGAGATCGATACGTTGACCGTCTACATCACTGAATGCTTGGCTTACGCCATAAGCCAGTGCCAAGTCGTAAGTGGAGCGGGTCCCCACTACCTGGATGGCTCTTGTGACGGTGTCTATTTTATTAGGAAAACGATAGAGCGCTGAGTTTGCTACTCTTAGCAATTGCGTTGCCAATGACGGATCGAAAGCAATAATATCGCCGATGTCGTCAATGCTTGAAGCTTCATCATCCATACAAGCTTTAAGTCGAGTTACCGAATCAGGTAAAACAAAGAGGTTTTCCGCTTTCGAAACTAATTCATCTAAATTCATTCGTGCACTCTCTTTCATGCCGCCTTTGTCAATATAGCGTTGAAGGCACCTCCATTCGCCTTGTGTCCATTAAGGTATAGGCACAAAAATGTAGTTGGTCAATAAGTATCAACTAGTAAAAAAGTATGATTTCTTTACTAATCATTAAGTTAACCTGAATCCTTCATAAGCCTTGATACCGCGGGGCTCATTTTCAATTTGAAAATCTTGCTTTACGCTGAACATCAACAATCCACGCAACGCCGCTGATACGCACTACACTCGTGTATTCAGCGCATCTCTGGAAGGCCTGTATTATAGCTTTTTGCCCCTTTTTACATACAAATAATTCTAATACACAGAAAAACTTAGGGTAATTACCTATAAGAATTAGATTTTCTAAGGAACACTTGCTTTTGTAATGACCAATTCAAATTTATGGTAGTATTTGCATACTATTCACTATGCCCTTGATGGCAAAATTCTTAAAGCAAAAGTTGTAATCCATCCATGTTAAATGTCGCTGTTATCGGTTATGTGTGGCCTGAGCCAAATTCTTCGGCCGCGGGCCAAAATATGTTAGCTATTATTAAGCGTTGCTTATCTGCCGATTTCCATGTGACATTTCTGACCGCTGCCACCGATAGCGACCATAAAGAAGACCTTACAGCATTAGGCGTTGATGTGCATTCTGTGGCATTGAATTGTAGTTCTTTTAATAGCCAAATAGCGCATATAAAGCCTGACGTTGTTATATTCGACCGCTACATGACAGAAGAGCAATTTTCTTGGCGAGTAAAAGAAGCGTGCCCAGATGCACTTCGAGTTTTAAACACTGAAGATTTGCACAGCCTGCGTCAGGCTAGGCACGAAGCGGTAAAACAGGACAATGATGCTCGCCTTGCTCAGTTAAATAGCGAATTGGCGCAAAGAGAAGTTGCAGCAATACTAAGAAGCGACCTTACATTAGTAATTTCAAAACGAGAAATGGCGCTTTTGACGGAACATTACGGTGTACCTAGAGCGCAGCTCCAATACCACCCTCTTGTGGTAGGAAAAACGCCCCTCGTCACGCTTCCTTTTGAGGAAAGAGCGCACTTTGTTCATATTGGGAACTTTCGCCATGCGCCTAATTGGGACGCGGTTCTGCAACTTAAGCAAAGCATATGGCCTGAGATAAGAAAAGCGCTACCCAAAGCAGAATTACACATATACGGCGCTTACCCGCCTAAAAAGGCCACCCAACTGCACAACGAAAAACAAGGCTTTTTGGTAAAAGGTTGGGCCGAAAATGTGGAATCTATAATGTTGAGCGCAAAGGTGCTGATTGCTCCTTTACGATTTGGCGCAGGCATTAAAGGCAAACTAATTGATGCGATGCGCTGCGCTACTCCTAGTATCACCACGTGGATAGGCGCAGAAGGTATCACTTCAACCGGTTCAATCACTGCTAATAGCAATATACAGGAAATCGATGATCCAAAGCAGCTAGCGCAATGGCCTGGTGCGCTTTGTAGCGCGAATACAACTGACGCAGCGGTTATTCAAGACTACGTCAGACAAGCTGTGACACTTCACAATGATAAGTCTACGTGGGATAGCGCTAGTAGCTTAACGGCATCAATACTTAGCTCATTTGAAAGCGAACAGCCCGATGTGCCTTTAATTGAAAGAATCATTGGTTTAAAACAGTCGCTTAACACGCATAGAAACGGTTTATTTATGCAAGGCTTGTTGTGGCATCAAACACTGACAGCGAGCAAGTACATGAGCCAGTGGATTGAAGCAAAAAACAAATAACGGCAGCCACTAGTTTAGCGGCTAGACGCCCTTTAATTTAGCTATTACAGATTTAATCCCGTTTCCACGGGACTGACTTAAGTAGCGTTCCAGCTGACAGCGAGACAAATATCTCTCAAAGTCGAATTCACTGCGCTGCTGCGGGGTTAACTCGTTTGCTTTTTCTAACAATACTGCAAGCACGCCGCGAATCACTTTGCTAGGCGAGTAAGCCATCAAACTGCCTTGTTCGTCAGAAGTGGCGAGCCATACCGGGCTTTCACACCCTTCTACTTCTGTTTCAGCCAAACGTTTTTCCGCTGGAAGCGGGACAAGCGATTTACCCGCAAGCATCAGTGTACGAGTAAAATCGTCCCATCCTTTCGCGTTAGCCAAAGATGAAGCCAGAGGAAGCAAAGTTTCGAGAGAACTCATGATCTCTATACCTTGCTTAATTTCCGCTAAGCTCTGAGGCTAAGTCATCTGCAGTCATAACTAGGTTTTCAACATCACTCGTGGTGGGGAACATTACTAGCTCAACGCCATTCTTATCAAGGCCTGGCAACCAAGTTTGCATAAACTCATCGAGTGTAATATTCACGCATTGGCCTTCAATTTCGTTTATATCTACAAACTTTTGAGCTAAATCGTGATGCGGGAATACTGGTAGCTGAACGCTTTCACCACCTTCAAACATCACAAAACCTTCACTACCTTGCACCATCCAAATTTCATTTGCTTTTGCAATATAGCTCACTATAAGCTCTTGTCGGTCTTCTGCACTTAGCTTCATCGCTTGCTCGATAACCGCATCACTCAATTTGTCTGCAACTGTTTCTGGAAACACGTTATTTCACCTATCTCAAATTTTGCGGCAAGTATACCTGCCCCAGTAATAGGCGCAATGCAATAAACGTTAAAAAAGCCCCCTCGGCTAACACACTGACAAAGACACCCATCCATAGCTCTTCTTCATCATCAAAAACATTATTAAGAAGACACCCAAGTTTACCCCTGAAATTACGGGAATCACTCCCGGTTGGAACTCGATCAGCCATTACATTATTAACACTGACATTTTTCGCCCGTTACGAAGACACCCATGATAAAGTTAGAGCAAATCATTCAACGCTGTGAAAGCTTAAACGCAAAGACCTTTACCTCATGCGCAATCTATTTACTGCTCTTAAGCAAGACACCCATGCCAACCACGCTATCTTGGAAAATACCTTTCCCTTCTCGATGTACCACAAAGATAGTGAGTTTAACCATGAGGCCTATCTTGCCATCCTTAACATCATGAGGGTGTTTCACCAAACAACAGCAGCAACCGTAAAACAGGCTGCACTCCAGACCCCTTCCCTTAACCGCATCGCCTCAATGCTCAATAGCGAAGTTGTTCTACTAGCGCTTAACAATGACACCCACGCGTTGTCGTCCGCAACACTGTCTGCTCAACAACGTTACAATGACACCCATGCCAAGCTCGAACCTACTACAAGAATAAAAAACAAAGATGAGCCAGTCTTAAACGCCCAGGCTATCGCACAGTTAATTCCTTGCTCTAATTCAACCACCAGCCAGGCTATCGCAGCCATCTATGTATGGTTGGGCTCATCAATGGGCGCCAACATTATTGTTAGGCGGTTAGAAGCCATGAAGTTAGATATTCCTACCAAGTATTATCAAGCGATGGCAGGGTGTGCCAAAGCATGGGTGTCTTTCAAACAAGAAGTAGAAACACTCTTACCCGAGCTCGGCCTAGATAATGAAAGCTTTGTTAAGAACGCGGTGCAAGACGCAAATGCTTGGTTTGAGTTCTTGATTTCACTCGGTAAGCGCACGGCACCAAATGACACTCCCTACCATGAGGCAAACGTGTGATTAAGGGATGACTAAATTTATGCTAATGACGAGCTTTTATACACAGCGATTTCACCATTAGCTATAAATAAACTTAATCTAGCCAATCGACTGAATGCATTAATATAGTGGCAAAACGTCGTTAAGCGGCCGTGCAGTTTCTGGTAAACTCTAGCCAAATTCGAAACAACCACTAAAAAAGCATGAAAGTAATCTCATTTAATATAAACGGTATTCGCGCTCGTCTACATCAACTTCAGGCGGTTATCGACGCACACCAACCCGATATTATTGGCTTACAGGAAATTAAAGTTCACAACGAACAGTTTCCGGTAGAAGCCGTTGAGGCCATGGGCTATCACGTTTATTTCCACGGACAAAAGAGCCATTACGGCGTTGCTTTTTTGGCGAAGAAAGAGCCGCTTTCTGTGTCGATGGGTTTCCCAACAGATGACGAAGACGCCCAACGTCGCATGATTATTTTAAAAACCACCGATGATGCTGGCGAGCCCGTTACCGTTCTAAATGGTTACTTCCCTCAGGGCGAAAACGAAAAGCATGAAACCAAGTACCCAGCTAAGCGTAAGTTCTACAAAGACTTAATGACTTATTTAGATGATAACCACACACCAGATGACAATGTAATTGTTATGGGCGATGTCAACATCTCTCATACAGACTTGGACATTGGCATTGGTGAAGACAACCGCAAACGTTGGCTGAAAACTGGAAAATGCAGCTTCTTGCCGGAAGAGCGTGAGTGGTTGAACACAGTAATTGACTGGGGCTTTGAAGATAGTTTTCGAACACTCAACCCAGAGACAAATGACAAGTTTTCATGGTTCGATTACCGCTCAAAAGGATTCAACGATAATCGTGGCCTTCGCATAGATTTGATTTTGGCAACAAAACCGCTTCATGCAAAACTACATGACGCCGGTATTGATTATGAGCTGAGAGGCATCGAAAAGCCGTCTGATCATGCGCCTATTTGGGCTGAGTATAAAGGGTAAACAGTACTAAATACTGCTCCCCGCCATTAACTAAGGAGTAAAAGTGAGTTCACTACAACTGCTAGCATTGCTGATTTACGGTGTATTATTACTCGGTGCGGTCAGGCATGTGGACTTTACTCATTTTGCGAGTAACAAGCAGCAGCAACACCTTATTTTTGGTACTGCTACTTCGCTTTTCGTTCTCTGGTTGTTTAAAGCAGGCATCTTCGAGGGCTTAGATGTTCATTTTCTAGGCCTTTCAGTTTTAACATTAATGCTCGGCTTTAGAAACGCTATTATTGCATCGTTTATCGCGCTATTAGGCGCAAACGCAGTCGGCTACGGAAGTTGGGAAAACTTTGGCGTTAACGGGCTACTCGGCACCGTTCTACCCATTGGCATAACTTATCTATTTTATATGCTTTCTTTTCACCGTATCCCTCGACAACTTTTCGTGTACATTTTTGTTTGTGCCTTTTTCCCTGCCGCTCTTTCTATTGCATTAAAGACGCTAACGCTCGGCGCATTTTATTACATTGAAGGTACATATACTTGGGACATCATTTTTGACAACTACGTTTTGCTTATACCACTTTTGGTCTTTCCTGAAGCTCTGTTAAACGGTATGGCGATAACGCTTTTAGTGATCTACCAGCCAACGTGGGTTTATACCTTTCACGACAAGTTTTACCTCGATAATTAAGTTCTCTTCAACACAGTTACTGTAACTCGTGTAACTCTTCAACTAATGTTTAATAAGCTTTTCCTAATTTCAATCTATTATTAAAGAGTATGGTTGAGTGGTAAAGGCCGAATGTATATACAAACATTTTCGTTGGAGTGTAACGACGCACCTAGTATGGCGTCCGAAATAGATAGGTTATTTAGTGAAAATACACCTTCACTCGTTATTGGCTACGGCAATGCAGACTTACCTTTTAACGAGCTTCAACATGGCCTTAGCGCGTTTACCGCGCCTTATTTCATTTCCAGCTCTTGTTTAGGAGCGCTACTTTGCGACGGCAGTACCGTTGACGCGGGGTGCCAGTTAGCGCTTTTTTGTGTGAATGACGATGGTGGAGCCTACGGCGTTGGAAGTGCAGACGCCTCCTGCTACAGCGCCTTTGAAGCTGGCGCCATCGCGTTACAAAATGCGCTAAACAATGCGGGAAGACCTTATGAAAGCCCAGCGTTAATTTGGTGTGCGTTGCCGCCAGGAGAAGAAGAAAGAATACTTGAAGGTTTCGCCAGCATTGTAGGGACTCAAGTTCCTATTTTTGGTGGTTCAATGGCAGACAACACGGTTTCTGGCGACTGGACAACCGTTACAAAAGATGCGTGCGGACCACACACTGTGGTAGTTGCAGTTATGTATCCCTCTACTCCATTAGGGGTGAGTTATAGCTCAGGATACAAGCCAACCGATACCCTATTTAAAGCAACGAAAGCGAAAGGACGCCAACTACAACAGCTTAACAATAGCGGTGCAAGCACCGTTTATAACAAAGCGACCAATAACCTTATCGCTCAACAGCTATACGGCGGTCAAATTTTAGGACTAACATCGTCAGCACCGCTAGGCAGACCAGTAGAATTAGACAACGGTGCGGTGAATTACCTTCTGTGCCACCCCGATTCTGTCGATGAAAGTGGTGCACTACATGTTTTTTCAGAAGTAGAAGAAGGTGAAGAGTTGGTGTTGATGGAAGGTAGCATTTCTAGCCTTACGTCTCGTGCAGAGCGTGTGATAAACAATGCGGTTATGTTGCTGCCCGAAAATAGAAAGCCTGTTGGCGTACTAATGATTTACTGCGCAGGATGTCGCTTGATGGTTGGAGACGAAATTAATTTCATGCTGAATTCGCTGCAAGAAAAATTTCCAGCATTACCTATTTGCGGCCCGTTTACTTTTGGCGAGCAAGGGCGCTTTTTAGATGGCAAGAACAGACACGGCAACCTTATGATATCAGCGGTAGTGTTCTCTCAATGAATAAAGATTACGAAAATGTTTTAGAAGATCTAGCGCTTGTTTACCGCCTTAAACAGCAGGCTGAGGCACATAAGAAGGAAAGCGATGCTTTGCTAGAAGGCACTCGTGTATTACTTACCGCAGAGGACGAACAAGACCTTTATAAAAAAATGTTTAGTGTGTTCAAGGGACTGTATAATTATCAAGTTTGCTTTGTTCTTGAGAATGAAAGCGCTGGCAAAATGAGGTGCATTAACAGCACCCATCCACCGCTACTTAACACCGTATGGCAAATCGATGACACACTCTCCCGTGCGGTTAAAAGTGAGCCTATAGCATTATTCAACATTAAGCAGCAAGCGACGTGGCAACGCCATCTATCTTTGTTCGACACGCCCGTCACCTCTGTACTTTATTGTCCATTTAAAGTACATCAGCAACACGCAGTTATTGTGTTTTGCCATCAAGCACTGGGTTATTACACCCAAGAATTTGTGGATATGGCTAACAGATACCGTACCTTTACCGAGCAAATGGCCATGGGGATGCAGGCTAAGCTAATGGCGCTTGAAACGGTGAGGTTGAAAGAAGAAAAAGCCATTGTAGAAAAAAGCCTTATCGATTCAGAAAAAATGGCATCGCTAGGTTTACTTGCCGCTGGAGTTGCCCATGAAATTAATAACCCTGTTGCTTTCATTAATAGCAACATTCACTTTTTACGGAACGTGCTGCCTGCGCTATCGCAAATGCAAGACATCGTCTTACAATTGGCAGCTAGCGCAACCGACGATGAGAGGCTGAAGGTAGCTGAAGCTGCGAAACAGTGGAAGGTTGAAAATAAGATTGATTCATTAAGCGACGAAATTGCAGATATTTGCAGCGAATCAGAGGAAGGCCTAAATAGAGTTACAGACATTATCACCAGTCTTCGCTCTTTTACCCACGATGCAGATATTCCCGATGATGAAACCGTAAACGTGAACGACTGCATAGCTCACGCCTTGCGATTAGTAAACAGTGAATTGAAGCACCGCATAAAGATTCAACAGCACCTAAGCGATGTGCCTTTAATTAAGGGAAAAACAGGAAAATTAAACCAAGTATTAGTCAATTTATTCGTAAATGCTGCGCAAGCGATGGAAGATGGGGATAAATTAACTATTTCTTCGTTTGAAGAAAAAGATCACACCGTCATAACGGTAAAAGATACGGGCTGCGGTATAGAAAAGCATGCCCTTCAAAAGCTCTTTGAACCGTTTTACACCACCAAACCAACCGGCAAAGGCACTGGATTAGGACTTTATATCTCGTTCTCCATCGTTGAAGCGATGGGGGGAACCATTAGCGTAGAAAGTGAAGTAAACGTGGGCACCACATTTACCCTATCTTTTCCAACAAAATTAGAAGATAAAAAAACCGCACAAGCGTGCGGTTTAGATACGTTTAACAGCAACTCCTAGTCGCTAATATCAAGCAATTACTCACTACTTTTTGAACAAAATGTCCATAACGTCAGCCAGCTCGCCTTTGCCTTCACGAATTTCTTCTTCCGACAATCCCGCAATTTCGTGAGGGAAAACCAGCCATTCATCACTTTCGTTAACGTAATAATCTGGCACGATGTCTGTTGTGTTGTTTTGCGGCTTGTACCACGGACATGCAATGCGAATATCTTTAGGCATGTTCAAACGCATTAGTTTATTAATTTGCTTGATAAGTGCATCTACACTGCGGCCTGAATCGAAAACATCATCAACAATCAATAACTTGTCATCAGCATTCGCGTTCTCTACCAAGTAGTGTAATCCGTGCACACGGATCTCTTTCGATTGTTTGTTTATTCCGTAGTAAGACGATGTACGTACTGCGATATGGTCGGTTGACGTATTCTTAAATTCAAAGAATTCTTGAACCGCGATACCAATGGGAGCACCACCACGCCAGATACCAATAATAAAGTCAGGGCGAAAGCCGTCTTCATACACCTTTGCCGCTAGGCGAAAGGAATCCTGTAGAAGCGATTGCGAGGTGATAAAATTCTTATTCATGACGTCTCACTGGGCAAAATTTAAAAGACCGCGAGTATAGTGAATTTTGCACTAACTTGCACGGTAAATTCAGCGATTTATTCGTTTTGGAGCGCTTGCGACGGTGCAATTTTCATCGCTTTGCGCGCTGGGTAAACGCTGGCTAAAACACACAGTAGCAAAGACAGCAAAGTAATGCCTGCTATTTGTACAACGTCCATTTCAATTGGCAGCCCTCTACCGTCTGCCGCTAAGGCTAACGGCGACCCGATAAGGTCTAAAATGTTATTTAATTGGAGCGTAATCACCACGCCTAATACTAGACCAATGCCAGCGCCTTTAATGCCGTTAAACAAACCGTTTAACACAAAAATCCACATTACTGAACTGGGTAACATACCTTGAGTTTGGAGTACTGCAATATCGCCTTGTTTTTCCGTTACCACCATTACCAGTGCCGAAACGATATTAAATGCCGCCACCGCGATAATAAGCAGCAACATGAGTGTCATCATGTTCTTCTCCATCTTGACGGCATCAAATAGCGGCCCCTGACGCTCACGCCAAGTCTTCATATTATTTACAGAGACACCCACCCTATCGGTGAGCGCGCTAACAACTGCTTGATAGTTAAAAGCGTCATTTAAAAAGAGTCGAAGCGATTGTTCGCTACCTTTAGGATCTCGCATTAAGCGGTTCACATCCTTAAGGTTCATATACATCACTTTGTCATCCATCTGCGAGCCCATATCGAAGACACCCACCACGGTTACAAGCCGTTGACTTGGCATTCTTCCAAAAGGTGTAAACACACTTGCGCCTGCCACCATAACCCGCAATCGGTCTCCAACCCGCGCTTCAAGTTTAATGGCAAGTGAGCGCCCAATAATGGCAGCAAAACTCCCCTCAGTTAAATCGCTAAATCGCCCCTGCTCCATGTGGTTTGCTACCAAAGTGTACTCAATCATTACTTCAGGTTGAACACCGTGAACCTGAACACCACGCAAGTCCGAGCGAGACTGCACTACTGCTTCAGCTTCCCTGTAAGCCATAGTGGCAACAACGCCTTCGATGGGTGTCTCGCTAATTTCTTTCAAAGTAACTGTCTGCGTTTTTTCTGCAGTTTGCGTGGGTGTCTCTGTAATTGCGTTTTCGTTGGATGTCCTGCTAGGGTTCTCGCTTATGATGGGTGTCTTTGTAACTTCAATATGAGGGACAATGCCTAATATGCGCTGTTTTAGTTGACCTTCTAGGCCGTTCATAACAGACACAACGATAATCAGCGCCATCAATCCCAGTGCAATACCGGCCACTGAAAATCGATTAATAAATGAAACAAAACTGGTTTGGCTTGCTTTGTTAGACTTGGCATAACGATAAGCAATGAATGCAGAAAGAGGATAAAACATAGCGCCTTGCTTTTCAGTAATACGGTAATCTGCCTTATGTTTAGCTATGCTTAATGAATGAGAAATTCAGATAAGTAGCCCAAAGACGAGATGACGGGTTAACCCCAAAATAGTAAAGTGGGTATACTACGTGTGATCGGTATACTACTTATAAGTTACTAACTGCACAAGAATTAGTGGCAGAGGAATGATGTGAGCGAACTTAGCCTAGAACAAAAAAAAGCCCAATTCGATGAATATTTTTCTATCGCACATCGCATAAACGCCAATATGCGCCCGTTAGGTGAAGACGAAGTAGTGCCTGATGAAGAAAACTTAGAGGAGTCGATGCCGTATGCATTTCGCATTGCCAGCGAAATGGCCGCTATTGAAGCACAGGCAATTCGTCCGCTTCGCAACCTAAGTGATCATGCTGAGTCGCTGGCTGACTACTTAAACCATCAGTCTCGAAAAATTGACTTGATGATGTCGTTCGTTTTGCACCAGCAAGACGAGCCAGAGTTTCGCTTCAAAACAGTCAAACTGGGTGGTGGCGGTGTCATTATTGAGTCAAAAGAAGCATTGGATGTGGGCGCCAAAGCGGAACTTAAACTTTTCTTGGATGCCGAAGCAGCAGCAATATTTTGTTTTGGCGAAGTAATTACTTGCGAGCAAGTAGAAGACCGTTACCATATCGCCTTTATTTTTAACACCATTCGAGAGCAAGACCAGGAGCTTTTAGTTCGCGCTAGCTTGCATATTCAAACGCAACAGCTAAGAAAGCGGGCAAAAGAAAAAAAAGCGGGATCTGAATAGACCCTAACATCAGTATATAAGCCGTAAAACTCATCTTGCACTTAAAAAACAGGACGTCATGACAGCCACTTTATTATCGCTTCCATTACCTGCGCCTAAAAAAGAAGCCTCATCACAAGATCACAAACACTGGGGCCAACTCCAAGGCAGCAGTGCCGCACTATGTATCAGCCAAGCACTCAGCCAATACAAAGGCCCTATTGTACTGATTACCGCCGATACGCCGTCGGCAATGAAGCTCGAAAAAGAAATAGCCTTCTTCCTAAGCGATAATACAAAGCAGACACCTATTACTTTGTTCCCAGATTGGGAAACACTGCCCTACGATTCGTTTTCGCCCCATCAAGACATTGTTTCTCAGCGATTAGAAACCCTATTCCGCTTTACACAGCAAGGCGAAGGCATATTCATAGTGCCTGTTAACACGTTAATGCAGCGTTTAGCCCCTACCGATTATTTAGCAAAGTATTTGCTTATGCTAAATCAGGGCGACACCTTAGATAGAGATCAGTTCAGACGCAATCTCGAGCAAGCCGGCTACCTGCATGTTAGTCAGGTAATGAGCCACAGCGAATTCTCGGTGCGCGGCAGCATCATCGACCTTTTTCCGATGGGAAGCGACCAGCCATTTCGAATAGACTTGTTTGATGACGAAATCGACTCCATTCGCTATTTCGATACTGAAACCCAGCGCTCTGGCGAGGCTGTTAACGAAATTCGCTTGCTACCAGCACGAGAATTTCCTACAGACAAAGAGGCAATCACGCTTTTCCGCCAGCAGTTTTTAGAAAAGTTCGACGCAAACAATGCATCTGAAAGCGTATTTTCTCAGGTAAGCAAGGGCACCATGCCGAGCGGTGTGGAATATTATCTTCCCCTCTTCTTTGAAAAAACCGCTACGCTTTTTGACTATCTTCACCCTAAAAGCCTGCTATTACTTCACGGTGATGTGCAAGACGCCAGCGAGTTTTTCTGGGCCGACGTACAAGAACGTTACGAGCAGTATCGTTATAACTTAGCCCGTCCACTGCTTGCACCAGACGAGCTATTTTTACCTATAAATGAGCTATTTGGTGCCATAAAACAGTGGCCTCGTGCATCTCTTTCCAGCAAGGTGCTTGAAGAAAAATCAGGTACTAGCAACCTTCAGTGCGAAAAGCTTGATGATATTGCGATTAACTCGCAGAAAAAAGTACCTGCTGAAAGACTCATTAAAACGGTAAATCAAGCCACTGACAACGGGGCTAAGGTACTGTTTTGTGCTGAGACCCAAGGTCGCCGAGAGGGTTTGCTAACCGTACTCGCAAAAGCAGGCATCAAACCAAAGATTGTTGATAGCTTTAGCGATTTTATCGAAAGTCACGACAACATTGGCATTACCGTAGGTATGGTTGATAACAGTTTCCGCTGGCAAACCCAGGAAGGCGAACTGTTATTTATTACCGAAACCGAACTATTAGGCCAGAAAGTAAGTCAGCGCCGTCTTCGCGATAAACGCACCGCCACCGACGAAAGCGCCATTATCCGTAATCTTGCCGAACTTTCTATTGGTCAGCCTGTGGTACATCTCGACCACGGTGTTGGCCGTTATTTAGGCCTTCAAACATTGGACGCGGGCGGCGTAGCAACCGAGTATTTGTGCATTGAGTATGCCAAGCAATCTAAGCTTTACGTGCCTGTGGCCTCGCTTCACTTAATTTCACGCTACACCGGTGGCGACGCCGACAGCGCGCCAGTAAGCGCCCTAGGTTCTGACGCATGGACAAAGGCCAAGCAAAAAGCCGCCGAAAAAGTTCGTGACGTGGCCGCTGAGCTTTTAGATGTATATGCCCGCCGCGCAGCCAAGCCAGGTTTTGCGTATAAAATTAACTGGGACGACTACCAAGCGTTCTCAGACAGCTTCCCCTTTGAAGAAACGCCTGACCAAGCCCAAGCCATTGCAGCGGTTATGCACGACATGGGCAGTCCATCGGCTATGGATCGCCTCGTTTGCGGTGACGTAGGTTTCGGTAAAACCGAAGTTGCCATGCGCGCGGCCTTCCTTGCTGCTAATGCTGGTAAACAGGTGGCTATTTTGGTGCCCACTACCCTACTTGCGCAGCAACATTACGAGAACTTCAAAGACCGTTTTGCGGCATGGCCGTTTGAAATTGAAGTCATGAGCCGTTTTGTAAGCGGTAAAGCGCAAAAATCTGTGGTTGAGCGCATCGGCGAAGGAAAGGTAGATATCGTAGTAGGCACACATAAACTGCTGTCTAGCGATATTAAATACAAAGATTTGGGGCTGGTGATCATCGACGAAGAACATCGCTTTGGCGTGCGTCAAAAAGAGAAACTTAAGTCCTTACGTGCCGATGTAGATATCTTAACGTTAACCGCTACGCCAATTCCTCGTACGCTTAACATGGCATTATCAGGCATGCGCGACTTATCGATTATTGCCACAGCCCCTGCCCGTCGTTTATCAATTAAAACTTTTGTCCAGCAGCGTAATAAAGCCGTTATTCGCGAAGCCATTATGCGTGAGATACTGCGCGGCGGTCAGGTTTACTTCCTTCACAACGAAGTGGATAGCATTGCGCGAACGGCCGAAGAAATCGCTGAAATCGTTCCCGAAGCCCGTATTGCAGTGGGTCACGGCCAAATGCGCGAGCGTGAACTTGAAGGCGTAATGAGCGACTTCTACCACCAGCGCTACAACGTACTTGTGTGTACTACCATCATTGAAACAGGTATCGACGTACCAAGTGCGAATACCATTATTATGGATAGAGCCGACCATTTAGGTTTAGCGCAGCTGCACCAGCTTCGTGGTCGTGTGGGTCGCTCGCATCATCAAGCGTACGCCTACTTATTAACGCCTCATCCAAAGCGCATGACCAAAGATGCAGTAAAACGTTTAGAAGCAATATCGCAGCTTGAGGATTTAGGTGCAGGTTTTGCGCTTGCTACCCACGATTTAGAAATTCGTGGTGCCGGTGAGCTGTTAGGCGACGATCAATCGGGGCAAATAGCGAGTATTGGTTTCAGTTTGTATATGGATATGCTCGATAAAGCCGTTAACGCCCTTAAAGAAGGCCGAGAGCCTTCATTAGACGACGCGACCTCGGGCCATACCGAAGTTGAACTGCGCATTCCAGCCCTACTGCCTGAAGACTATATTGCCGACGTTAACACTCGCCTATCGCTATATAAACGTCTGGCAAGCTGTACGTCGCAAGACGACATTGATGAATTCCAGGTAGAATGTATTGACCGCTTTGGTCTATTGCCAGAGCCAGCTAAAAACTTGATAGAAGTGGCTGAAATTAAACTAAAAGCCCAGGCGTTAGGCATTCTAAAAGTAGACTTGTCGGCCCAAGGCGGTACCATAGAGTTTAAAGAAACCACTAAGGTTAACCCAGGCTATATTATTAGTTTGGTGCAAACCAAACCAAACACCTTTAAGTTTGAAGGAAGCCAAAAACTGCGTTTGGTGAAAAAGACCGAAACAGCTAAAGAGCGCATCGCGTTTATTAGCGATATTATTGCCGATTTTGCAAAGGAGTCGCGGTAACATGAAGTTATCTCGCTGGTGCCCGTTAGTTGCATCAATAAGCGCCGTTTTCTTAACGACAATTTCAACTGCAGCTAACGCCAATGACAACTGGTGGTTCGATGTGGAAGTTATTGCGTTTAAGCGCAACGTGGCACTAACTGAGTTAGAAGAGCAGTTTTCTTTGGCTGACAACTTGTCAGCCCCTCGCGCTCAGGCAGACATCATCAGCGATATCATTTCGCCTGATATAAGCTATCTAAAACAAGGGTTAGCCGTTTGCGGCGCTGATACATCGGTTAATTGGCCTAGCAACGGGCTTTTGAGCGTGCCCGCAAAAGATGTAGATTTTTTGTCGCTGCCTAAAGATAACAGTGCGCAGTTCGGTGACATGTCTCCTAGCTCTTACTCTAAAGAAGCGGGCTATGGATATAATGAAACATCTGGTTTAACAGCCAATGAGCCAACTCCTACACCAGACGTAGCGAGTCAGGCACAAAGCGAAACCATTAATGGCGATGAGTATGGCGCTACTTATTCTTCAACAGACTCCGACTATAGCGATAGCCTTGACTACTCAAATGAGGGGATCATCACTGACGACGTCACACCCGCTCCTGATGCTGCAACCATCGCCAGCTATTGGACGTCATTCTTCGGCGTAAAAGATTCCTCACCTGTCACGGTGCCTGTATTTAAATACTGTGAAGAAACGAAGCCATGGCTTAGCGCTGAGGTAACCACTGCACTGAACGTTGTTGTTCCAAGCGACAACGAACTAATCTCAGGCGTTTCGACAAGCGAGAGCAAGTCTAGAAGCAGCGCGCTTCAACCTGTAATCGTATGGAAGGTGAATCAGCCGGATAATAGGCTACCCGCTCCAGCAAGTTTACCTATTATCATTGAAGGACACGACTGGCCGTTTGCGTCAAAAGCGCATCTGCTTACCAGTAATCAGCAAGCACTGTCTTCAATTTCTCGCCAAATACGTTCTAATCGCGAGCTAGAACGTTTGTTTCATGCAACCTGGCGTCAGCCAGTTATATTTGGTAAGAACAAAGCTTTCAACGTGCGTCTTTATGGTGGGCAAAACTACGCGCAGCAGTTTGACTTGAACGGTGATATGCGAGCTCCAAAACACGTTGATAATGTAAACAGTGAAACTGACGATTCCGCTCCAGAGTTTGGTTACGGCTCCACCGCCGCTCTTACTGATAATGATGCTTATAAAAACACATCGAGCACAGATGAAAACAGCCTAAGTGGTGTAAGTACTGCTTTTGAAGCTGATAAAACTGCAGCGCATGGCACTGATCAATTTCTTGCTGTTTCAGATATTTTTGCCGATTTGGACCGCCGTTTGTCAAACCCACAGGCTATAGAGTATGGCGCATTTAAAGCGCTTGATACGCCGATGATTGTAGAGCAAGGTGAAGATGACACTACCGATGCTTCGTTAAGAACCCCCATTTGGGAAATTGACGGCACTATCAAAGTATTTCTTAAGTATATTAACCGCGTACCCTACCTTCATGTAGATGGCGAGATGTTTTATCGCCAGCCGGTGCCAATGAGCTACTTCAGCAGTGAAGATGACAGCTATGGTAATGCTGCTAAGCCCCGTCAAGCGACATCAACAGCGTACAAACTGGTTTCGGTTCCGTTAGCTGAGCAAAGACGTGTAATCAGTACGCAACTGCATTATTTTGACCACCCGCTGTTTGGTTTTGTAGTACAAATTCGTCGCTACAATCGCCCTGACGTTAGCGAGTGATTTGAGTAAACGCTTAGTATAAGTGCTTTGGTCTTAAATACAAAAAACAACATTTGCGATTGATAGAGAGATATAGGTTTTTATGAAGATTTACACTCGCACTGGTGATAAGGGCAGCACGCAAATTTACGCTGACAAAGCCGTTCGTGTAGATAAGGATGATTTAGTAGTACAAAGCTACGGCGATATGGACGAACTCAATAGCCATATTGGGCTACTCGCAGCGCATGTTACTGACAAACATAAGCCAATACTCCAAGACATTCAGCGCAACCTGTTTCAAGCTGGCTTTGCTATTTCAGCAAGCTCAACGCTGACACAAACTGATATTGAGAACCTAGAGAGCCTTATAGACAATATTACCCGTCAAATGCCGCCTAATACGTCGTTTGTACTGCCTGGCGGAAGTAAGGCTTCTGCGCAAGCTCATGTTTGTCGTGCTGTATGCCGGCGAGCTGAACGTGCTGTCATTAGCCTATCTAAACATTATGACGTGCCAGAAGTGGTACATGCTTATTTAAATCGCTTAAGCGATTTTCTCTTCACTTTTGCACGATTTATAAACATAGAAGCTGGCGTAGACGAAGTACCAGTTTAAGCGGCCGGCATTAAAATCAGAAAACGAAAAACGGTAGTTATAAAAACTACCGTTCGCTTAAGCGCTTCACCAGCTCAACCCCACTGTCGTATTTATCTTTTAGCCCTGCAGGCATGACACGGTCATAAAGTGCCATAACGCGTTCTTGCTTTTGTAAATCGTTGTTAGACAGGTTAGCAAAGCGCGTTTCCAATCCATCAAGGATAGTCTCAGCCCCTTGCGGATTGTTGCAGGCAAGTACCATGTCGCACCCTGCTTCTAGCGCTGCCTCAGCGCGCTCAACGTAACTTCCTGCGACACTTGCGCCGTGCATGGACAAATCATCAGAAAATACTGCACCGCCAAAGCCTAGATCCTGTTTAAGTATATCCTGCAGCCATTTAGTTGAAAAACCCGCAGGCTTATCGCACACCTGATTATAAATAACATGGGCAGGCATAACGCCATCAAGCAACGCACGTTCAATTAAGCGTTCAAAGACCACCATATCGGTACTGCGTATTTCATCAAATTCGCGTTCATCGACGGGTAACGCTACATGAGAGTCTGGCGCTACACTGCCATGCCCAGGAAAGTGCTTTCCAATAGCTGGCATATTTACAGCTTTTAAACCTTGGATTAAATGAGCGGCAAGGCGAATAACGTCGTCTGCATTGTCTGAAAATGCCCTGTCACCAATAACTTGCGATACACCATTTATATCAAGCACCGGTGCAAAGCTAAAATCGATATCTAAGGTTTTAAGTTCATAAGCCAATACTAATCCACACGCTTTTGCGTATGCAGCACTTTCATCTTGATGCTCTGACTGCCTTAAAATATCGCCCATTGCAGGTATGGCAGTAAAGCCTTCACGAAAACGCTGAACGCGGCCTCCTTCATGATCGACGGCGATCAGTACTGGACGCTTTGCAAAGCGTCTTATATCTTGAACCAGCGCAGAGAGCTGACGTTTATCATGATAGTTGCGGCTAAATAAAATAACGCCACCCACTACTGGATGTGTTAACTTTTCCTTTTCTTCAGGCAGAAGTTCTTCGGCCTGACAATCCAACATTAATGGCCCCACGGCACCGCCTTAGTATGTGTCATAAAACATCACTTCAATTTTGCAAGTTCTGTGGTTAGGATAGAGAAAAATAGGGAGTTTTACACGTGATAAATTGGTTCAAGTGGTTGGTTTTAACTGTTTTAGCACTGCTTTTTTTAACGGTACTGGGATTGTACATCTCGCTTCGTATGAGTTTGCCCGCACTTGACGGAAATAGCGCCACCTATCACGTAAACGCACCTACTGAGCTAAGCCGTGACGAACTAGGCCAAGCTGTTATTAAAGCCAACGATATTTTCGACGCAGCCTATGCACTGGGTTTTGCGCATGCTCAAGATCGCTTTTTTCAAATGGATTTACAGCGCCGCGCCGCATCGGGCAGTTTGTCACAATGGGTGGGCGACATTGCCCTAGATATCGATAAAAAAGCCCGCTTTCATCAATTTGAGAAACGAGCAAAAGCCGTATTCGATAACCTTCCCTCAAAACAACAAGAACTACTTGTACGTTACACCCACGGCGTAAATGACGCATTGTCTGAGTATACGTTGCCACCTTTTGAATACCTAGCTGCAGGCGTTGATATAAAACAATGGCGCCCCACCGACAGTATTCTTGTGATTTACAGTATGTATTTGGATTTACAAGGTAGCCAAGTAGAGCTTGATTTAGCAAGAGAGGCACTGCTTTCAACATTTGGGAATGATTTATACAGCTTCATTACTCAGCCAAGTAATTATCAGGCAGCGCTTGATGCCAGCGAGATACCACTGCTTGAAGCACCTATTCCAGAGTACCCTGCATCGCTACGCCCAATTACTCACTCACCAGAAGATAGTAACGACGAGAGCCTTGAGCGAGATCCTGAGGACGAATCTGCCCAGAACCTAAACGATAAGGACTATACTGCTATCGCCCGTGCACAATATAGCGGTACTGAGCTTCCTGATATCGGTAGCAACAACTGGGCGGTAACCGGGAGTCACACCACGTCAGGCGCAGGCCTTTTAGCGAACGACATGCATTTAGGCTTGCGGGTTCCCATCATCTGGTATCGCGCCCAGCTTAACTATCAAGAATCGGGCAGCGATGTACAAATAACCGGGGTTTCCCTGCCGGGTATTCCTGGCATAGTTGTAGGCACCAACGGCCATATCGCTTGGGGTTTTACGAATGCAAATTTAGACAATGTAGATTGGATTGAGCTAGGCGAATCGACGGCCACAAGTACGGTAACAGAGCGTATTCCTTTACCTGATGGTGAGCACACATTTGAGTTTGAAGTAAGCTCGTATGGGCCAGTGAAAGAACTCAATGGCAAGCGCTATGCACTTAATTGGGTAGCGCATCATCCGTTTGCTGCGAACTTGGGAATAATAAACTTCGGCAATGCAAAAAATGTCCAAGCAGCGATAAAGATGGGCCAACGCATTGCTATTCCCACGCAAAACCTCGTGATTGTTGATGAAAGCGGCAATGCGGCTTGGCTTCCTGGCGGCGCAGTTATGGAAAGGCAGCAGGCTTCATTCACTGCTATAAAAGAACAAGAAGCAGTAAACACACCACCAAAGCGCGCATCAAAGCTTCCCATGGTTTTAAACCCCGATATGGGAAGAATATGGACTGCAAATGCTAGAGTAATTTCGGCTGATGACTTCAAAGTCTGGGGCGACGGTGGTTACGCGCTAGGTGCTCGCGGACAACAAATAAGAGACCGTTTGTTTGAAAAAGATACCTTTACTGAGACTGACTTTTACGCCATTCAGTTAGATAATCATGCCCGCTTTCTTATTCCTTGGCAGCACCTTTTGTATGGGCTGCTCAACATGCAAGACATTGAATTTAAACCCGACCTCGCTTACCTAAACACATGGGACGAATGCGCATGTGAAGATTCGGTTGGCTACACGTTAGTTAAGCACTTTAGGCAGGAAGTGTTACGAACCCTTTTTGGAGGCGTACTTTCAACGTTAGACCAACAAGGTGTAAACAGCCGTACACTCTTACGTGGCATTGAACCTGCTGTGTGGCAACTTATTCATAGTCAGCCTGACTCTTGGCTACCTAACGATACTGAAAGCTTCGACGAGCTACTTGTAGACGCTTATAGGCGCGCCAAACACAAGTTATTAGACAAGTATTCACCAGTAGAAGCTAATATGGAAACATTAGCCTGGGGCAAGGTGAACGCACTCTCTGTTAAACATCCATTTGCGGATCAAATTCCTCTAGTTGGTGATATGTTAAACATGCAACAAGTAGAAGGTTTTGGTGATACATACATGCCTGCTGTACAAGCACCTAGTTTTGGTGCCTCTGAGCGACTATTTGTCAGCCCTGGCCATTTAGAGGATGCCATTCTAACACTACCTGGCGGACAATCTGGCCACCCGCTTTCAGAATTTTACGCGTCTGGATTTAACGACTACGCAACGCACGCTGCTACACCGTTACTCCCCAATGAGCCCATATACAGCCGAACATTTTATAGAAAAGAGGTTGAATGACACCTGCAATCACACTACTTACCAAAAAACGTATCGCGCACACGGTATTAAAGTATGACCACGACGCAAATGCGGCGTCATACGGGCTAGAGGCGGTTGAAAAGCTTAACCTTAATGCGGATACCGTTTTTAAAACATTGGTAGTGAGTACAGATAATAACAAACTTGCCGTAGCCGTGGTCCCTGTAAACACCAAACTTAGCGAAAAGAAAATGGCTAAAGCGTTAGGTGTTAAAAAGGTAGAAATGGCGCAAGCAAACGCGGTAATGGTTGCAACAGGCTATGTGTTAGGTGGTGTAAGCCCCATAGGGCAAAAAAAGCGCTTAGCAAGCGTTATCCATAACAGCGCTGAAAATCTGCAAACTATTCACGTAAGCGCCGGAAAACGAGGTTTAGAAGTGGCGCTTTCTCCTGCCGATTTAGCTTTGTTAACAAGCGCCAAATTTGCGGATATTTCGATAAATTAACTTGTTACAACCCAATATATCGTTAGCGAAAACTTACAATGCAGCTTTTGGTTATGCAACTGCCGCCATTATATTCTTAAGGTTTTCGATTGGTTTGAGCCTTTTTTTAATAAGCACATCTTCGTTTATCTTAAGGATTATACCTTTCAGTAAATCAGTGGTGTTTTCTATGTGCGAGAGTGATTTAAGGTGCTCTATGTCTTCAAAAATCTTACGCCCTTTTAGCGATAGGCGCTTTTCTGATCTACCTTTTGCCAAGTCACTTTGAAGGTAACTCGCTATCTTTTTTGCTGACTTTTCATCTTCAGACAATGAGTGAATGTAGTACTTCATCATGCTTGGAACAAAGTCTGTAGTTGCACCAATTTCCATTGTCGCTAAATTTAGAATATCGATTAAATGCGCAGGTAAACGCCCCTCCACTGGCTTTCGCTTTGCTTCATATTGACGTTTAACCGCAGGTGTGGATTGATGAGGTAACACGGTTACGCTTTCACACTTATCGCATACCCCCACCAAAACCTTTTTAACCACTCCCGTACCATCACTGAAAGGAACATCTCTAAGTTGAAATGTCGCATTTTCAAATGACTGGCACGTGCTGCATGCCGCTTTCTGCGACTCGCCGACTTTGAAAATTTTCATATCTTTTCCCTAATGATGGACGCTAATAAAAACGCTATTCGGCTCTACGTAATACCATTTAACATACCAATTGTGACCGGCTAGCCTTGTCTTAATTACATGTACTGTAATGCTGCTATCAAAATGATGAAGGCTGGAAGAATAATCGTTTCCTCGACTTCGACCTATAATTTCGGCAACTTCCTCAAGCGACACTTGCCCAATTGCCAATAAATTTTTAACGTCAATATCGTTTCTCTGCTCATGGGAAACGTATCCTTTATTTAGACAGTCAATGACCTGTCGCTTTATTTCCTTGTAACGCACCCAGCACTCCACACGAAAGACAAATGTACGCCAAATTGCGTACATTTTCAAATCAAGATTTCAACGAATTTATAGTACGAAAAGTAGGAAGGGGTATGAAGCTGGTCTGTGGTATAGGTTTCTGGTGAGTGTTTGAGTGCAGCGCGAGCAATAGCCTAAGTTATAACTTAAATCATAATCTAATTGGCCGCCTGCGCTAACCACTGTTTGCGTGCTTCTTCAAGCGCGGCTACGTCAGGCTGCTCGCTTCCTGAAATAGCGACAGCAATTTGTTGAATGATAGCGTCACGCTTTTCAATTAGCGCATCAGTACGAGCAAACAAGTCCTTGGCTTCCGGATACTGCTCTTTAAGCGTTTCTACCTCTTCCAACGCATAATAACGCGCTTCAAACGCTTCGTTGTACAGCTGGCGCTTAGCATTGAATACAACGTAATCTTTCGCAGTTTCGGAATTAAGATATTCCATATCTTCTGATGACAGGTTGGCAGCCTGCCCTACTTCACGGGCTTGTACCATCCAAGAATCTACTACTTCGATATTCCCATCTTTAACCGCTTGCTTTACACCTTGCTGCAAATCGCTGGCGTGAAGAATTTCCATGACCGTGATTAGCGGAACTTGCGCTGCGTCTTGGTCTCGTTTGTCTGCATCTAGCGACAGATAAGCAAACCATGAAAAGGTAGCAGCAACAATAATAGCAAGAACGACAAGTGCTTTCTTCACACTTTCCTCCGAAGATATTGCATATGAAAGCCAGTGCGAAAGCACTGTATAAAAGAAGCAATACAAAAAGAGCGAGAGATCTCGCTCTTTTTCAGTATTGTAACGACCTAAAGATTATTGGTCGACAGGCTCTGAGTTTTCAACTCGGCTTTTCAGTTTTTGACCCGGGCGGAATGTAACCACGCGGCGCGCTTTAATTGGAATGTCTTCACCGGTTTTTGGATTGCGGCCAGGACGTTCATTTTTATCACGCAGGTCAAAGTTGCCAAAACCTGACAGTTTTACTTGCTCACCAGATTCCAGAGCGCCTTTAATCTCTTCGAAAAAAAGCTCTACCAGATCCTTCGCATCACGCTTGTTAATGCCTAGTTTCTCGAATAGGTGTTCAGCCATCTCGGCTTTGGTCAATGCCATAGTTTACTCTCTTAACGCGGCCCCAAACTCAGATTCCAGACCTTTAACCACAGTATCTACAGCTTGCTGAATCTCAGCTTCTTCCAAGGTTTTATCCGGATCTTGTAAATGAAGTGACAAAGCAAGGCTCTTATAGCCAGGCTCAATTCCCTTGCCTTTGTACTCATCGAACAAGTTTAGAGCAACTAGTTGATTTACGCCAATATTTTCTATGTAAGAAAGAACATTCCCTACACGCACTTCATCTTTAACCGTAATAGCAATATCACGGCGATTCGATGGGAAGCGCGATACTGGTACTGCTGACGGTAACTTGCGCTCAGTAATGGCATCTACCACTAGTTCGAACACAAATACACGGCCGTTAACACCAAGCAATTTAGTAAACTGCGGGTGTATAGCACCAATATAGCCAACTTCTTCATCATTAAGCAAAATTTTTGCCGTCATGCCAGGGTGTAACGCACTGTGTTGCCCTGTAACGAACTGGAACTCACCGGTTCTGCCTGTAAGTGCCAATAACGCCTCAACGTCGGCTTTTGCATCGAAGAAATCAACCGGGCTGTCGCCCAAGTCCCAATGTTCTTCATTACGACGCCCTGCTACTACACCACCAATTACTTGCTGTTGCAATACACCATTTGGCGCATCTTGTTGAGGAATAAAGCGTAATCCGGTTTCAAACATGCGAACACGTTGTTGCTGACGCTTCTGATTATAAGCAGTAGCACCAACTAATCCCGGCCATAAACTTACACGCATTACCGACATATCAGATGAAATTGGGTGTGGTAGCACCATACCTTTTACGTCTGGGAATAATGCGTTTTGAATTTTAGGGTCTACAAACGAATAAGTAATTGCTTCATTGTAGCCACGGCTCAAAAGCAACGACTTCATAGTGTTTAGCGGCAGCTTGGCTTCTTGCGAAGGCAGCATTGCCAACGTCGCTTTTGGTGCCACGTTTGGAATGTTGTTGTAACCGTATACGCGCGCAATTTCTTCGATCAAATCTTCTTCAATTGAAATATCGAATCGATAGCTTGGCGCAACTGCTTCCCAGCCGGCTTCAGTTTGCGTTACGTCTAAACCAAGGCGGTTGAGCATTTCGGTTACTTTTGCATCGTCAATGCTAATGCCTAGCACGCGAGATAAACGTTCACGACGTAGCGTAACCGTAGCCTGCTTAGGTAGCTTGTCTTCAGCCACTGCTTCAACAACAGGGCCAGCTTCACCACCACAAATTTCTAGTACTAGTGCAGTAGCGCGCTCCATGGCTTTACGCTGAAGCTGTGGGTCTACACCACGCTCGTAACGGTGCGATGCATCGGTATGCAAACCGTACTGACGGGCACGGCCCATAATCGCATCACGGCTAAAGAAAGCACTTTCAAGTAAAATATCTTGGGTTTCGGTGGTAACACCAGAATGTAAGCCGCCGAAAATACCTGCCATAGCTAACGCTTTGTTGTCATCAGCGATAACTAAAGTATTGCTTTGTAACTTAGCTTCGGTCTCGTCAAGTAGCGTAAGCGTTTCGCCTTCTTTTGCCATACGCACGTTAACGTTGCCTTCAATGCTGGCAAGGTTAAACGCGTGCATTGGCTGACCAAGCTCTAACAATACAAAGTTAGTCACATCAACAATGGGGTCGATGCTGCGAATGCCGCAGCGACGCAGCTTTTCAACTAGCCATAGTGGCGATGCAGCTTTAACGTTAACGCCCTTAACCGCACGGCCCAAATAACGTGGGCATGCGTCGTCAGCGCTTAGCGTAATTGATAATTTATCTTCAATAGTTGCGTTTACCGCAGCTACTTCAGGCTCGCACACGTCAAGGTTATTAAGAACGCCAACTTCACGGGCAATGCCGCGAATACCCAAGCAGTCTGCACGGTTTGGTGTCAGGTCTACTTCGATTGCGTTGTCATCAAGTCCAAGGTAATCGCGAATGTCTGCGCCAATAGGTGCATCGGCGGGAAGCTCGATAATACCATCGTGGTCGTCGCTAATACCTAGCTCAGAGAAGCTACATAGCATACCGAATGACGGCTCGCCGCGAAGCTTTGCTTTTTTAATTTTAAAGTCGCCCGGCAATACAGCACCAACAACAGCAACTGCTACTTTAATGCCCTGACGGCAGTTAGGCGCACCGCAAACGATATCAAGTAGCTCATCGCCACCTACGTTTATTTTAGTTACGCGCAGTTTGTCGGCGTTCGGGTGCTGACCACACTCAACAACTTCACCTACTAGCACGCCTTTAAAATCGCCTGCTACTGGCTCAACACCGTCTACTTCAAGGCCAGCCATGCTCAACTGTTCAGACAGCTCATGTGCCGACAGCGACGGGTTAACCCACTCTCTTAACCATTTTTCACTGAATTTCATGTGTACTCTCTGCCTTAGTTGAACTGCTTAAGGAAACGAAGATCGTTTTCAAAGAACGCGCGTAAGTCGTTAACACCATAACGAAGCATAGTTAAGCGCTCTACGCCCATACCAAAGGCAAAACCTGTGTACTCTTCTGGGTCGATACCAACCGCTTTAAGTACATTTGGGTGCACCATGCCGCAACCCAATACTTCAAGCCACTGACCGTTTTTACCCATAACGTCTACTTCAGCTGAAGGCTCAGTAAACGGGAAATAAGACGGACGGAAGCGAATTTCTAGTGACTCTTCGAAGAAGTGATGTAAGAAGTCGTGCAAGATACCTTTAAGGTCGGTAAAACTAACGTTCTTATCAACCATCAAACCTTCCACTTGGTGGAACATTGGCGTGTGAGTTTGATCGTAGTCGTTACGATACACACGGCCTGGCGAGATAATACGCAATGGTGGCTTTTCTGCTTCCATAGTACGAATTTGAACACCAGAGGTTTGCGTACGAAGCATCATGTCTGGGTTGAAGTAAAACGTATCGTGGTCGGCACGCGCTGGGTGATTCGCAGGAATGTTCAGAGCGTCGAAGTTGTGAAAACCATCTTCAATTTCAGGGCCAGTTTTAACCGAAAAGCCAAGCTCGCCAAAGAAAGACTCAATGCGTGCAATCGTGCGGCTAACCGGGTGTAAGTTTCCTGGCTTTTCTGTGCGACCAGGCAAAGTTACATCTACTGCCTCTTCTGCTAGCTTCTTGTTAAGCTCTTCAGTGCGTAAAAACTCACCTTTAGCAGAAATAGCTTGCTGAATAACCTGTTTAGCTTGGTTAATCTTTTGGCCTGCGGCAGGACGTTCTTCGTTAGATAACTTTCCAAGCCCTTTAAGTAAGTCGGTAAGTTTACCTTTCTTACCCATGAATTCGACCCTAACTTGGTCTAATGTGGCTGCATCTTGTGCAGCGTCAATCTGGCTTTGTGCCTGATTGATAATAGCGTCAAGCTCCATGTTTTCCTCAATTTACATGATGACTGCATGGCCAAAGCATAGGAAGAATTATTCTGTGCGCTAAGGCTTGCCTGAAATAAAAGCAGTAGTTTACACGAGTGACTGATATAAGGGCTAGCCTAGATGGCTGATATTGACAAAATTTTCTAGTAAAAATAGATTTTTAAGGTGGGGATGTGCTCGCAATCCAATTTTGGGGAAATAGTGACCCGACCTAAGATAGGTTGACAGTTTTTAGGCCAGCTCTAGTAGCTGGCCTTTTCGATCGTGCACTTGGTTGGGAGTTTTCATACCAAACTAAGGTGCGGTCTCATTTCGTTGTAAATCTTGATTAATTCGGTAACGAGTATGTGTAATTCCTCTATTGTTTTACACCGATAGATTAAGAACTCTTGCTTGAGTATACCGTTTATTCGTTCTGCTAATGCATTTTGATAACAGTCGTAACCATCTGTCATTGACGGCTGGATCCCATTCGCATTCAACTCATTCTGGTAG
>NZ_JAKREZ010000020.1:0-103303 GCF_022348345.1 Alteromonas sp. CNT1-28
GTCACCTTGATGTAGAACCACTATACCTGCGGTAACACGCCGCGATTACGAACATTTTAACTCTCGCTGAGTGGGTAATTATCTATGCGGATTGGTATTGTTGTCAGCGTGGTCAACAGTAAAAAGCCACGTTTAAAAACAGTGGACGATGTGAAACGCGCTCAAAGAACATGATGAACCTTTAAAAAGATGGAAAGAGATAAGTAGCAATGAAGAAGGACTAGATAATCTTGCTCTGCAGGAGCTTAACGAGACATACAAACGCTAGAAATGTTCGCGATTCTCGTAATAATCGTTACCGTTGAGATCTTCAAATAAAACGGTGATGTCCTTATCCTCTCCTACGAAGGGGCGAAGCGCAGTATTGATAACGTGAGCCACTGCAGTTTTGACATCCTGCCCGCGATCAAACCACAAAACTTCTACAAACGGATAAGCCGAAGAGGCTCCACCGGCCACAATGAACTGGCTCGCAATGTGCTCTACTGTGAAATGATCGTTAGGGGTGTCGGTCAGTTTGGCAAACTGTTCAACGATTGAACCTGCAACCTCTTCTAACGCTGATTGCTCGATACCTCTTACGCGAATGTGCGGCATTTTTTGTCCTTTAATAACTCTTTAGTTTGTGTACCGGAATTTTCTAAACGGCATCATACCACGCTTTAAAAGCGTCTAGACTGAGGATTCGCCTTTAGTACGCGATGAATACCATACTATTCGGTAAAAGGGTAAAACGTTCTCACGGCAAATTAAGAATTATACCGAAACAGAATCTCGCACCACAACTTCACGCCATAAATGAGAACACTCTTCCACAAACTTTTTGTGAATAGGATGAAGCTGGTACTCATCTTGCGCTTCAACACTTTCAAATAGCATAAGTTCAGACACGTCAAACGAGTTATCTATCACGTCACGCTTTAGTGTATTGGCAGGCACACCAATGTGAAGCGAGTGAACTTGTGGGATAGCGCGCAACGATTGCAAACCAGCAATGAGCTTTTGCTTATCTTCTGTTGACGTTGGATCTTTCAGCCAGAAGTAAACCATATGAAGGATAGGTGGTAACTCAGCGTTTGTGGTGCGGGACGAATGCGCCATAGCGGGCAATGCAGATAGCGAAGCAAACGCTCCTGCGGTTGCTAAAAATTGTCGTCTTTTTGTATCTGCCATAATAGAGCCTGCTTACCTTAGCTGTAGATTTCTGTCATAAACATTGAACATGCTGATGTTTCTACAATGACATTGGATCTCAATTGAAGCAATAGTAACCCGTTCATCTTCGCGTAAACACACACTTGTGAGCTCTGTCTTTCACTGCGAAATAGATCTGAACTCAATTAGCAAGGCAAGAAAGCGCCAGGAATTTAATATTCTGCATGTTGGCAAGCAACTTGAAAGATACCTAAAGAAACTGAATTTTAAACATGTAAACAACGAGATTTTGACGCTATGCGCTTACCTACCAAACAGCTTATCAATAAAATTGAAAACTTATCTAATGGTCTAACGCCAGAGCAGCTAGCAAGCTTCCTCGATATTATTGACGCTATGACAGCATTGGTTGAAGAAGCGGGAGAGTTAAAAGGCGATAGCGACAACAAAAATGCTAGCCTCAGTACTGAGATATCCGTACTCCACTAACACTGGCCTTTTTAGTATTACCGCTCTGAGGTAACAGCGGTGCTGCTATACCAAGCTGAATACCAGTATCAACACCAAGAACGATAAATATTCGTTTTTGCTCATTTGTAGTTCGTTTATGTTCGTTTTATGATGCATTCCTATTAAATGTACATGGGAAGCTGCGTCAGAATTAGCACCTAACGGCCTGTTAGTTGAATGAAGGTTAATGCACTATTGCGCCAACATAAAACGGTTTCAGCTTTCATTCTTCATAACATAGCTCTGTCGCTTCTTTTTCTGATCAATGCGTTGTACTGGTTAAAGATTAAAAGGAAGAATTATGTTACCTCTCACGGAACCAACGCTTTTCCGCCAGTGTGTTGCTGAATTCATAGGCACGGCAATTCTGATATTCTTCGGTGTTGGTGCCGTTGCAGCATTGGTATTAACAGGCGCCTCGTTCGGTCAATGGGAAATCAGTATTGTCTGGGGGTTTGGCGTCGCTGTTGCCATTTATTGTACTGCTGGCGTTTCAGGTGCACATATCAACCCAGCGGTAACTATTGCGCTTGCGCTTTTTCACGGTTTTGACAAGCACAAAGTTACCCCCTTTATTCTTTCCCAGTTTTTGGGGGCATTCGCTGCTGCTGCACTTATCTACGGGTTGTATCATCAACTTTTTATAGATTATGAACTCACTCATAACCTTTCGCGCGATAGTGTAGACGCTCTCACAACAGCAAGCATTTTCTCTACTTTTCCCCACAAAGCCCTTTCATTTTGGGGAGCCTTTGGCGTTGAGTTCGTTATCACTGCAGTTTTGATGTTCGCAATACTGGCATTGGGAGATGAAAATAACGGCGCATCCCGTGGAGCCATGAATCCGCTACTAATTGGTATCGTCATTGCTGTCATTGGCTCTTCTTTAGGGCCGTTGACCGGTTTTGCCATGAATCCAGCTCGCGATTTTGGTCCTAAGCTCTTTTCCTATATTGCGGGATGGGAGTATGCGCTTGATGGGGCGAAAAACATCCCCTACTTTATTGTGCCTATTGTAGCGCCTATATGTGGAGCATGCTTTGGCGCTTGGCTGTACCCTGTATTAATAGGTCATTCCCTTTCGCCAGAGAGTCGCGCCTGCACTATTCCAAACGATTGCGAAACTTCCGCTGTTACACCAACTTCTGAAGCGAGTGTTGATAGAGGGTAAGCTAACTATTGATATACGAGCGGCGATGGCCTATTTTACGCCGCGGTTGAACTTACAAAGAAGCATAGCGTGTGTTTTATTTAATAGCAGTTACTGTCCTGTGGGCATTTTCCTTTTCGCTCATAGGCGAGTTTTTGGCTGGCTCAGTAGACAGTTATTTTGCTGTTTTGACACGCATTGTGCTCGCCACACTGGTCTTCCTTCCTTTCCTTAGGCCGGCATTATTGAACCTTAAACAAAAGGTGATTCTGGCCAGTTTAGGTGCTGTGCAATTAGGGCTGATGTACATCTTCTTCTATCACGCATTTTTGTTTTTAAGCGTGCCAGAAGTGTTGCTTTTCACCATTTTTACGCCGCTTTATGTCGCCATTTTGAACGACGCCCTGTTTAAGCGGTTTACCCCGTTTTATTTATTGTGCGCACTTATTGCCACCGCAGGTGCAGCCATAATTCGCTTTGATGGCGTGACTGATAACTACTGGTTTGGTTTTGCCATTGTTCAGGGTGCTAATCTTTCCTTTGCACTAGGACAAGTGGGTTATAAAAAGCTGACCTCGACTTTTACAGCTCAAGTACCCTATCACAACGTATTCGCGTGGTTTTATTTAGGCGCGTTAGTTGTAGCCTTGCCTGCTTTTTTCCTATTCGGCAACCCAAGTCAACTACCGCAAAATACCGAGCAGTGGGGCGTGTTGCTATGGTTGGGTATTGTGGCGTCAGGGCTTGGGTATTATTTTTGGAATCAAGGTGCACTAAAAGTGTCTGGTGGTACGTTAGCCATTATGAATAACGCGCTTATTCCAGCAGGTCTTGTGGTTAATTTACTGCTTTGGCAAAAAGACACAGACTTCTCTCGGTTGTTTCTTGGCGGCGCCATCATCGCTTTAGCGCTTTGGATGTCTCATCAATACTCCAAAAAACAGGAACGCCCCTAAGCCTTAAGAGAGCGTCCACTACGCAGGGCTATACTTACTTATCATGGTGTAGTCTTTGCGAGGTCCAATGGCCTTCCATGTTGAGCGCCATACAGGCCACGTACTGAAGTCATAACGCACCACATAGTTATCGTCACCACATAAGTGCTCAGCGTTTGGGTTAGTAGCGCTAAATGAGTGAAAATAGCGCTTATCGTCGAATAACACCTCAAATAAACCCGTTTGAAGCTGCTGCCAGAAATAGCGACGCTCGGCAGGCATTACGTGGCCGTTTGGCGCAGTAACCTCACCATTTTCAAAATACGCTAACGCGCGACTTTCTTCGTGCTCACTGCCTTCCAGCCAGCTGAATTCAGCCTCGCCAGAAAAGGTAAATACATCGCCATTTCGCTGGATGATTTTGCGCGTTAGCGTCCATCGTCCAGCAAAATCGTCCGAGGTATGAGGAGAATTAACTGTCATTGCGCCGTCCTTACCAAAAATAGGTAACAGTGGCAGAATATTGGTCGCCGCGACCCGGCGTTCCTGGGATTTCTTCAAAGCGTTCATCCCACAAATTATCGACTGCCAACACCAGATTTAACCCTTCAATCTGCGCCGGTGAATACGTGAGGGCGACATGAGAAAAGAATGCAGAGTCACTCCCTTTTCTAAGGGCATTGTTTTCTTGTTTTCTCCATTCATTATCCACGCGAATTTCAATCGTATCAGTTGCAAACCACACTACCCCTAGGGTTGCGCGATGCGGCGGATAGTTAAGCGCGTAAAAGCTCGCGTCTACCTCGTCAATTCGGTAGTCTTCAGACTTATCTAAATAGGTATAGCTGGCAACTACATCTGCGCTATCAAAGCGTTTAATGGCAATTACCTCAACACCCAGGGTTTCGATATCAACGGGGTTTGCACTGCGTGCTGAAGTAGCGTCGAAGCTATATGTCCAATCTGTCAGCTCGTTATCCCAGCGATAGAATACAGCGGTATCAACTTTGAAAGACGTTTTATCAAATGACGCCCCAAACTCTAAGTTTTTGCTGACTTCTCGCTGTAACTGGTTGTTACTTCTAAACAGACCCCTTGTGGTGCTGCCGCCTACAGCAGTGTAGCCAGCCACCTGCGTCGCCTCTGCATACGAAAGATAGAGTGTACGCGAGGCATTGCCCCCTGTTTGGGTAAGCCAACTAATATCGCCCACAAAAGACAGTCGGTCGTCGTCGCGATTTGTATCGTCAAACGCCGCACCTAAACGAACGGTAAGCGATTCATTGCTGTTCAACTGAGTTCGATACTCGGGCACTAGGCTTATTTTGTAGTAGTCGCGAGAGGTGAAATTGTTCTCTAGCGTGGTTGATGTGATGTCGTCTGCAGTAAACTGTGCTGCGTAGTTGATACCAAATTCTTGCGATACATGATGAGTACCGGAAAACGCCAATGACTTCACTTTGGTTTCGTGAAACGCCTGAAACGCTTCAGGATTTTCACGTGAGTATACGTAATGGTCGTCATTTTCTCTGTAGTAAGCAGAAACTTCAAAGGTGTTTTTCATGCTCTCTTCGCCGTAGCGCTGTTTGTGATTTAGCATGACCAAACGGGTTTGAATGTCTTCTGTCTCGTTTACATTAAAAGGCGTGTACAAGTTAGGCCAGCCAAAAAACTTTTGCTGAAAGCCATAAAACACGTCGGTTTGTGAGTCATTACTTGCCAGCTGAATACGCCCTGACGCGCGTTCGAAATTATGATCGCCATTAGCAATAGTGCCATCACTTTCAGAGCGAGAATACTCTCCTTCAACGCCAACAGACCAACCGGGTAAATCACTAAGCGCGTGCTTTACTGCACCGTGTACACGCTGCAAATTGAAGTTGTTATTACCTATTCCCACTGACACACTGCCTGCTGTTTGGATGGGACGCCAGCCGTAAGACACCGTACCTACAGAGCTATTTACGCCGTAAAGCGCGTTATCGACGCCCGTGAAAATACTCGGCTTCGTCAACATTTCTGGCGCAATCGGAATTTCAGCGAAATAGTGCCCCGTTTGCGGGTCGATCAGCGTTGCGCTTCCTATGCGAAAACCCGTGTTTTCGAATATACCGCCGCGAATAGTCACGTCAGCCTGCGCTTCTGCCATGTTCCTTGATTGCAAATCGACTCGCGGATCGTATTCTAAGTTAGATATAGGTGAATTAAACGTCCCTACCGGCTTGTTGTTCGCCGTCGCCGCCCCTTCAATCGTAATTTTTTCTACGCCTTTTTCGTTGCTGTCCACGCCAGCGTTAGCGTTTGATGAATCAACACTTTCAGCGGCCATGGCGGCAAAAGGTAAAGTACAAAAGAGCAAAGATAGGGTTGTGTGACGCATTCAGTGTCCTAGTTAAAAATTTAGGTTCAGCCTGCAGGCAAGAGTAATAAAAACGCGAAGTGTATAGCATTAGTAGACCGAGGAAAACGCTGCGCAGGTCAGTTTAGACCAGTAAGTTTATTTTTACTCACAGCTCTGCACATTTCCATTTATCAATATAAACAGCCTGTATGTATCTGTAGCAGCCCGCAATAATTATCAATCTCACCTTATTGTCTGCTTACCTTCCTTGCTAAAAGAAACGAGATAACATAACATTCGCGACCTCTACAAAACCTGCCAAAGACACGTAATACCTTGCTTATGCTTGATCTTAAAACACCGTTTATATTTTCTTTAGTTGCATTATCAGTAAGCGCCGCTGCGCAAAGTGATGAAAGCTCCCTTCAAGGTGCTCATGATGAACTTGAACACATTGAGGTAAAAAGACACTTTCAGCCATACCGTGGTAATGTACCGCTAATCGACACCCCACAAGCAATCGACCGAATTACTGCTGATACCTTAGCAAATGAAGGGATCACGCGCTTCATAGATGCGCTAGATTTTGCGCCCACCATTGTTAGACAAAACAACTCTGGCGGCATGTTCGATAGCTTTGCGATCCGAGGTTTTTCTGGCGATGAAAATAACCCATCGGGTTATTTAATAAACGGCTTCAACGTGCGTGGCTATAGCGGTAATAGAAGCACGGTTAACATTCAAACCATAGAAGTAATGAAGGGTCCGGGATCAGCCTTATATGGTCAAGGTGAACCTGGCGGTACCATTAACGTTATTACCAAAAAACCTCAGTTCGAAGAGCAAGGCTACATCCAGGGTACCGTAGGTAATTTTGATAAAAAACAAGTAGAGTTCGATTACACGAACGGCATTGATTCAGACATGGCGTATCGTGTTAACGGTTCATACGAAGACTCTGATACTTATCGCGATAACGTGTTTTTCAAGAATTTGAACCTTAACCCTTCATTCATTTGGAACATTTCTGATCACACCAGCTTAAGCTATCAGATGGAAATACTGGATCAGGAAAAGCCGCTTGATCGCGGTGTGCTCATATTAAATAACGACTTTGACGCCGTAGATGCCGAAGACTTCTATGGTGATGTTAGAGACGGAGCCCATGAAGTTAAAGCCTTCGGACATCAACTAGTGTTAAATCACGAATTGAATCACAACTGGCATTTACTCAGTGGCTTCGCCTACAGAGACTCTTCTTTTGAAGGGCAGTCTTCAGATACTGAACTGTCAGAAGGCCGTCAGCTTTTGTATACCGACCCATCGATACTTTCAAGGCAACGCAGAACCCGTGACTATCAAGCGCAAGACTTATCACTACGCTTTGAATTAAGTGGCGTGGTAGACGTGGCAGGCTTCGTAAATAACGTCTTGTTTGGTTTAGACTATTACAACTACCACATCGATACAGACTATCGTCGTTGGCGTACTGCGTGGGGTGCGGGTGATACCACTTATAGCATCGACCCTGAAAATCCAGACTACACTATTTTCAGACCTGACGTTGCGCCCACTACACTCACGGCTGAAAAGCAAAAAGGGTTAGGTTTCTACGCACAAGATGTTATTGAACTTACTGACGCCACCAAACTTTTAGTTGGCTTTCGTGTGGACAAGTTCGAGCAAGACATTTTCAATAAGTTAAGCAATGAAGGGCAAAAACAAGATCAAACGGAAGTGACGCCGCGCTTTGGCTTCGTGTATGAATTCAATGATTCTGTAAGCCTTTACACTAGCTATGCAGAAGGTTTCAGACCTAATCCTGGACTTGATTCAGACCGCAACGCTTTTGACCCAGAAGAAACCACCTCTTTTGAGGTAGGTGCTAAGTGGGAAAACATTGCTGATATGTTCTCAGGCAGCATTGCTATTTTTGATGCTGAAAAGACTAACATGCTAACCGCTGAACCTAACACTGGCTTTTCAGCCACGCTCGGTGAAGTTGAAAGCCAAGGCGTTGAATTTCAGTTAACAGCTGATCTTACTTCAGACATTCGTCTTGATATAGCCTACGCATACATAGATGCTAAAACCGCTAACGAAGTCAATAACTTGGATTGGGGCGTGCCTATACCTAAAGGGTCGCGATTAATCAATATCGCCAAGCATTCGGGGTATATCTCGCTTAACCATTTCACCAGCGTATTTGAAAAAGAAGCGTTCTTTGGTGTGACCATGCGTTACGTGGGCGATCGCTTAGGACAAACCACCGATCCAACATTCATTTTGCCGTCTTATACCCTTGTGAACTTAGCAGGGTCGGTGAATATCAGCGATGCACTTTCTATGAGATTTGACGTGAATAATCTGTTCGACAGAGATTATTTTGAGAACTCATACCATCAGCTTTGGACTATGCCGGGCTCTCCGACTAACTATACTGTGAGCGTTAAGTATCAGTTTTAGGATTCCGTTTCGAAAACCTCTGTTTCGGTAAGTTTTTCAAACTGCGCTTGAAGCGCGCTTAAAACCGAAAATAAAAGCCGGAAGCGTTTTTATCGCTTCCGGCTTTTAAATTTTATAACTCCAGCAAATGTAAGGTTTGTTTGCCTTGTTATAAACTCTCTAAATCAAACGCGCCTTGCTTTGAGAGCTTTTCGTTCAATGGTTTCACTTCTTCACCAAATAAGGTTTCTAGCTGTACTTTATACTGCTGCCACTTTGCGTCTAAGTCTTCCAACCGTTTTAGTGCACCAGCTTGTGCAGGCGCGCCCGTTCTGTCGAAGTTATCCATTAAGAAACGTACTTGTCTGTCGAGCATATTCGGCCAGTTAATGTCATCCTCAAAAGTTTGATGTTTTGGCTGAATAACCAACGCTTCCCAGTCGTCGATTGCACTAACAATGCGCTCGATTGAAGCCGATACATCGCTTGCCAGCATGACGTTATCTTCAGAAACATCACTTAACTGCGCGCGCACATCACGGGCTTTTTGCAGGTGAGCAAACAAATCATTCAGTAAGGTTTCTGTAGCCTGAATGCTCTTTTCAACCACTTGTAGCTGCGCTTTATCTGCTTCTTCCCTTGGGTCTGGAAGCACTTTAAACGCACGGGTTTGCGCCTGTTCACCTACTGTGATTTTCGCTTTGTAGTCTCCAGGCATAACACGGGCGCCATTCCAGCCGCCAAACAGTTTTACATTCTCGATGCAGTTCAACGGCTCACGTCGAAGATCCCATACAAATTCGTTGTAACCCGCTTTTGTTGAAGGGTGTTTAAATTTAACAGGGCTGCGAACGTCTTCGTTCCCCTTAGCGCACTTCTCAAATGCACTAGGCGCAGATGACAGTGTGCGAACAAGCTCGTTATCGGCATTAAATATGTCAATGCGTAGCGTTTGCTCTTCTTCTAATGCGTCTTTCAGATAATAACGGAAGGTGGCGCCACGTGGAGGATTTTTCGCTTGAGGCTGGTCAGTCATGCCACCGCCAGATAGCAAGCGAATGCCATCTACGGGCTCAAACTGAAACAGCGCTTCGCCATCTAGCGACTTGTGCACTTCACGTAGCGGGCTCATGTCGTCTAATATCCAAAAGCCTCGCCCTTGGGTTGCAATGACCAAATCATCACCTTTAACCTGCATATCGGTAATCGCCACAGGCGGCAGGTTTAAGTCTAGTACTTGCCAATGTTTACCGTCGTCGAAACTAATAAACATGCCGCTTTCTGTACCCGCGAACAGCATGCCTTCGCGCTCTGTATCTTCACGCACTACACGAACAAAGGCGTCCTCTGGTAGGCCTTCGTCAATACGCTTCCAGCGCTTGCCGTAGTTGTCGGTTTTATAAATGTAAGGTGTGTAGTCATTTAACTTATAGCCTGCTACCGCAACGTAAGCTCTGCCTTCTGCATGAGGGCTAAGTTCAATGGCATTTACCTGCGCTTCTTTTTTGTGAGGGGTAATATCTTTCCAGTTTTTACCCTCATCGCGGGTGATATGCAGCTTACCATCATCGGCTCCAACCCAAAGCTCGCCTTTGTTAACCGCTGATTCGGCAATATAGAAAACCGTATTGTAGTATTCAGCTCCAGCTTGCTCGTTGGTGATCGGCCCGCCGTTTAGCCCCTGCTTTTCAGGCTCGTTACGGGTTAAGTCTGGGCTGATTTCTTGCCAATTCACACCCCGGTCGGTGGTTTTTAAGATCATCTGCGTGCCATAGTACACGGTGTCAGGATCATGCTTTGATACTATCACTGGAGCATTCCAGTTGGTGCGATACTTTTGATCCCGTGCGTTTCTGCCAAACACATATTCAGGGTAAGGCATAATGGGCCGCGTTAGCCCAGTATCGCGGTTGTACTCTGTTAACGTTCCATTGATGGTAGTGGCGTAGATCAGGGTTGGATCTGCAGGGTTAAACGCAATATGCGCGCTTTCACCACCGCCCACGGCAAACTGGTCTTCTATTCCCATGCCGTCCCCCCAGGTTTGAGAGGGCGTTGCCATGGTCGAGTTATCTTGCTGTCCGCCATAAACATAGTAAGGGTTTAAGTTGTCGGTAATTACACGATAAAACTGCGCCGTTGGCTGATTGTAAATGCTTGACCACGATTCACCGCCGTCGAAGGTAACAGTTGCGCCACCGTCGTTAGCGTTGATCATGTTTAAGCTATTTTCAGGGTTTATCCACATATCGTGGGTATCGCCATGGGGCAGTGATTTAATTTCGAAGGTTTTGCCGCCATCAATGGATTTATGCAGCTGCACATTCATCACATAAAGGGTATTTTCGTCGTTAGGGTCTACCTTGATGTGGTTGTAGTACCACGCGCGGGCTTTAAGAATATTGTCGCCGTTCATCAACGACCACGACTTACCCGCATCATCACTGCGATATAGGCCACCCTCATCAGCCTCGACAATGGCATACAGGCGCTTCGGGTTAGATGCGGCAATATCTACACCGACTTTACCAATAAGCGTAGGCAGTCCTTTTTCTAACTTGTCCCAGCTTTCACCGCCATCTGTTGACTTATAAAGGCCACCGCCCTCACCGCCCGATTTAATAAACCAAGGCGTTCTGCCGTGATGCCACATGCTGGCATAAAGAATTCTGGGGTTAGATGGGTCTATTGCTAAGTCAGCGGCGCCAGTATCGGCGTTCACTTTTAACACATGCTGCCATGTTTTACCGCCGTCTGTCGTTTTGAATATACCGCGCTCTTCATTAGGCCCCCAAATATTGCCCTGTACTGCAGCCCAAGCTATATCAGGGTTGGCGGGATGTATACGAATTTTGGGGATTTGGCCGCGTTTATCTAAACCCACAAGCTTCCAGGTTTCACCGCCGTCTGTAGATTTATAAACACCTTTTCCGTGACTAGTGGTTACACCTCGAATAGGGCCTTCACCAGTACCTACGTAAATAACATTAGGATCTGAAGGAGCAACCGCGATAGCGCCAATACTACCTACTTTAAATGTTTTGTCGGATATGGCTGTCCACGATAAGCCGGCGTTTTCAGTTTTCCAAACACCGCCACCTGCGGTGCCCATAAAATAAAGGTTGGTATTACCTTCAACCCCTGTAACCGCCACCGAACGCCCACCGCGATAGGGCCCAATAAATCGATACTCCATTTTATCGAAAAGCTCAGGATTAACGGTATCTTCAAGCGCGAATGCAGAATGCGAGAAACTAGAAAGCGCGCTTACGCAAATAGCAAAAGCTGCCACCATTTTCCCAGAAACCAGTCTCTGTGAAACCATAGAAAGTGCCTTGTAGTGTTTTTATTTTTTATAAGAAGAATTTCTTATACTGCGTTGTTGAGGGCGTTATGGCAAAAGTTTTTGTTTGTGGTGCCTACATGCATTGTTCGCAGCATTTCGTTAACGATTTCATTGTTCATCCCTTTCCTCAGCCCGTACAATAGAGGCACTTCGTTGTTGCAGCGCCAGTGTTTCTGGCTCGCACTGTGTAATTCGACAACTCATTGCTAAAAGAGACTTTTTTTATGAGAATTCTACTTTCCATTGCCTTCGCTACCATTCTTGCAGGCTGCGCTACTCTCTCTCAACTGGCGGTTTACACTATATCTAATGCCGAGTTAGAACAAGTGCTTGATAGCCAAGTGAGTAAGTTGCAAAAGCAAACCTCACTCGCTGGTATTCCTCTTTATTTAGATGTGGAAGATATGACAGCAACCATAGGCCCAGATGGCAGAGACGTGGTTCAGCTAGGCGCTATTGCCACTGCGCGTATTAGTGCATTTGGGTTGAACTACCCTGCAAAAGTAAGTCTTGCTTTAGAAGGCACGCCTTATTACGACAGTGAAGAAAAAGCGATTTTTGTGCGCTCATTATCTCTACTTGATAGCACAATTGATGCTGGCGGCTTTAAGGGTAATTTAGCCCCTGTAAGTGGCGAATTCATGCAGCTCATTAACGGCTATTTGGCGACTAACCCCGTTTATCGCTTAGACCCTGCGAACAAAGCAGTAAGCATGCTTTCAACGGTACCTTTACAGCTAACTGTAGAGCAAGGGCAGCTTGCACTTCGACCTAAACAATAATCATTGAAAAAACGTATGAAGTGTCGAGATTGTTGATGGTTAAAGGTGCAAAAGTAACCTGAGCCTCGATGCTCGCAAACAGATTTTCCCATTCAGTGAAATAGGCAGGCATAGTGACAGAACGTATCAAAACACTAGATGAATTCGCAAAGCACGTAGATTACTCTTTGCTGAATACCCTTACCCCAGACCCGCAGTCGACGTGCGATGGTGACGACCATGACCCGCGCCAAGTGTTCTCAGGTCACTATGTGCCAGTTACTCCGACCCCATTAACTGCACCGACGTACGTTGCTCATAGCGAAACGCTGTTTGCCGAATTAGGCTTAGACGATAGCTTGGCAACATCAAAAGATTTCACCCAGCTGTTCTCAGGAGACATGTCGGATGTACCTGCTCCAATGAAGCCCTTCGGCTGGGCAACCGGCTACGCACTTTCTATTTACGGCACGGAATACACACAGCAGTGCCCGTTTAGAACAGGTAACGGCTACGGTGATGGCCGCGCAATCTCTATTGTTGAAGCGGTATTAAACGGCAAGCGTTGGGAGATGCAGTTAAAAGGTGCTGGTCGCACGCCTTATTGTCGCGGCGCAGACGGGCGCGCCGTATTGCGCTCTAGCGTGCGCGAATTTTTAGTGCAAGAGCACATGCATGCGCTTGACATCCCAACATCACGCTCACTTAGCTTGTTTTTGTCTGAATCAGACACCGTAGACAGACCTTGGTATCGCGAAGGCTCTCATTCCTATGAGCCTGAAGTAATGGTTGAAAATATCACTGCCATATCCACCCGTGTTGCCCCTTCCTTTTTGCGCGTAGGGCAAATTGAGCTTTTCGCTAGGCGAGCTCGCTGTAACGAACACAGCGAAGCGTTAAACGAACTAGAAGCCATTGTTAAGCACCTTATTAAGCGAGAGTACTCAAGTGATATTGACACAACCACGTCGTTTGAAGAGCAAGTGGTCACGCTGGCTGCACTATTTCGAGACCGGCTAACGCGTCTTGTTTCTGGTTGGGTTCGAGTCGGTTATTGCCAAGGCAATTTTAATAGCGATAACTGCGCCGCAGGAGGCTTTACGCTGGATTATGGACCATTCGGCTTTTGTGAATTTTTTGAAGCAGACTACCAACCTTGGACAGGCGGCGGTCGTCACTTCTCGTTTTTAAACCAGCCCATTGCTGCGCAAAAGAACTTTGATATGTTCTGTCGCTCACTGATGCCGCTACTTGAAGGCAACAGTGAACAGCTTTCCAAGCTTAACGAGATCAACGACGGTTTTTCTGTCGTGATGGAACGCGCCATGGAGAGTATGTGGGCAACAAAGCTTGGCATTGCCGGCTACAACCACGACTTGCTGATTAAGCTGCTGCAATTAATGCTGCGCACAGGCGTGGACTACAATCTGTTTTTCCGAGAGCTATCGTCAATACCAGAAGATATGGCGAGCTTGACGAAAAGCTTTTACTACCCGCCTAAAGCAGAGGTCTTGACAGAATGGGAAGCATGGCTACAAACGTGGCGTGAGCGCATTGAAAAGGACGCCGAAGCACAAGGTGATGTTACAAACGCTATTGCTGCTACCGCAGAGAATATGCGCAAAGCAAACCCTAAATTCACATGGCGCGAATGGTTAATTGTGCCTGCTTATAAAGCCGCAGAGAAAGGTGACTTTACGCCAATTCACGAACTTCAGAAGATACTTACTGCGCCTTATGATGAGCAATCAAAAGAGGTAGAGAATAAGTACTACCAGCTGCGCCCACTTGAATTTTTCAGTGCTGGCGGAATCGCTCACTACAGCTGCTCTTCGTAACAAAGAGCAGCTTCATTTTAGTTTACTTACAAAGAGTCAATCGATTCGCTAGGCTCAGTAAACCACACCGGGCCATCTTCGGTCATATAAAAGTGATCTTCTAAGCGAATACCGAACTCGTTTGGTACTACGATCATAGGTTCGTTACTAAAACACATACCAGATGCTAGCGGGTGAGGATTGCCTTTCACCAAATAAGGCCATTCGTGAATATCCATGCCTATGCCGTGCCCGGTTCGATGAGGCAAACCTGGTAAGTTATAGTCTGGTCCTAAGCCATCTTTAGCTAAGCTGTCTCGCGCGGCTTTATCCACATCGCCACAGGAAACACCAACTTTTGCAGCGTTAAATGCGGCAAGCTGCGCGCGTTTTTCGCTTTCCCATAATGCTCTTTGCTTATCGGTTGGCTCACCAAAACAATAGGTTCTCGTGATATCAGAGAGATAACCGTGCACCTTACAGCCAGTATCAATCAATACTAAGTCGTTCTTCTTTAATACTTGAGGGTCTTTAACGCCGTGGGGAAACGAGGTCGCTTTTCCAAAAAGTACAATGCAAAAATAGTTACCAGTGGCCCCCACTTTCTTATGTGCATCGTTAATAAATGCTTCAACTTCAGTAGTAGTAATACCTTCATAAAGCATACTGGCAGTCGCTTTATGCACAGCAAGTGTCATGTCCATAGCGCGTTGAATAAGCGCTAGTTCATTGTTAGATTTGTGCATGCGACAGTGTGCTGTTACCTCTGCACCATTGATAATTTGCCAAGATTGGCCAAGCATCTTGTTCAAACCATCTACGATAAAAAACTGGGTCGACTCATCCACACCCAGTTTATCGCCTCCAGCGGTATTTAGTTTATCTAGCATGGCTATGGCAAGCGCATATGGGCTCTCGTGCTCTTGCCAGCCAATTATGTTGCCTTCCACTAATTTGCGTTCGTTTAAAGAGTCGATTTCAAACGTAGGAGCTAGATATACAACGTCACCCTTTGCAGGCAAAAGCGCACCGACTAAACGCTCACTGGCGTACCACTGCATACCTGTAAAATACGCTAAGTTAGTACCCGCGTTTAAGTAGAGCGCACCAATGCCATTTTCCTGCATATAATGCTGCGCCTTGGCAATTCGGGCTTTGTATTCAGAGAGTTCTATGGGGCGCAGATCGCCTGTCATGTTGACAAGGCTATCTAAAGCCTGCTGTGGTGTTTTTGTGCCTATTATTTTGCCCATTTTTTTCGTCCCTACACTGGCGTAAGGCCGATTGTCTATTGGAATGATCATCAGCCCGCCTTAAATATGAATTTATTAAAACGGGCTCACTGTACAACATTCAATAGGAATGTCGAGATAAGCAGAGATGGCTAGACCTTTTGTACAGCTTGTACAGCGTATCTAAAGATAAACACTTGCTTATGATTCGCTTATGACTCGCTGTGCTTCACAGTGCACTTTTCCACGCAGCCTCTGGTAGCAAGTACAAGCCTTTTTCGCTTTTTGCGCCTTCATTTACGATATAGCCGATACCCGCCGCCATAACGGCCAAAGTTACGTCGAAGGCATTGATGCTGTCACCATAGCCCGCAGTTAAGTTAAACATAGAGCCATCGGCTAGAAGATACAGTGTTTTATCGCCCAGTTTATAGGCATTTACATAAGGCATTGGCTCACTGTGAGTAGCGTTGTTTTTAAGATAAGGCACATCAATTTCTTGGGCTACATGGCCTACATTTAAAATAAATGTTCCGTCTTTCATGTTGTCTAGATGACTCGAATTCACCACGCCATACGCGCCAGTTGCAGTGGCAATAACGTCAGCTTGACTAGCCGCTTCATTTAAGCCAACCACTGGCCAGCCGTCGTATTTCGCTTGAAGCGCTCTTGCTGGATCAAGTTCTGCAACTTGAACCTGTGCCCCGAACGCTTTAGCCGAGGCAGCAACGCCCTGCCCTACCAGACCATAACCAATAACAACTACTACTTTTTCGTGCAGGGTTAGATGAGTGGTTTGGAAGAAGGTTTGCCATGCGCTTAAGCCCACCATGTGCCTGTTGTGAAGCCCTTCTTTTACCGGCAAATCATCCCAGTTAAATATTGGATAGTTTGGCGCCATACCATTTAAACGGTTAATGCCAGAGCCCGTTGCTTCTAAGCCCGATACAATGCTCGGTACTGGTTTATTTGCTTTTATGTTTTCGTGAAGTCGAGTTGTCAGATCAGCGCCCATTTCACACAAATGGGTTGGCTGCCACGCCAGCGCTTTATCGAATGACTCAGACCAGTCAGCCTCGCTCATATCACGCCATGCATGGGCCGTTGCGCCCTTATCAACAAGGTAAGACACCACGTCATCTTGCACTGTAGTAGGGTTACACGTGGTAAGAAAAATGTCGCATCCTCGTGAAAGTAGCCCTTCAACCAAAGGCGCCATTTTCAAATCTAAATGCATGTTGCAAGCAAGTTTAACGTTCGACAGATCGGGAATTGATGCAATAGCATTATGAGTGCGCGGCATATGAAGGCTAGCCCACGCCAACTCTGCTTGAAAATCTTGGTACATGAAAAGGATACTCTGAGAAAATGAAAAGCAGAATCATACGTGAGAATGCTGTATTTATAAATCAGCTAGGGTCTGACTGCTTAATGAGAACATTTATATCCTCTTCGCCTGGCGAGGTTCCTGCCACACCTATACTTACTGTCACTCGTATGAATTTGTTGATGTCGTGGGTGAAAAGGTGTACGCGGAGATTCTCGGCAATTTGCTTGGCGTAATGCCCCCGAGTATGGGCAAAAATACCAAAAACTCTTCGCCGCCCCAGTGAAAGGTAATGTCAGAGCCCCTAACTTGCCCTTTAATTTCTTCAGCGACTTTTATTGGGCTATTTTTAGCAATATGAGTAACAAGAACACTATATGAATCTAATTCAACAGCCCCCCCCCAAACCGTGTTACCAGTGAGCCCATAACGAACGCGCCCATTAGTATTTTTTATAAGTGTATTCTGCTGATATTTAGTCAGGATGTCTTCAGCAGTAAGCTGACTACCTTCCTCGTAATACATCCACAGCTTGTCGTTAACTAACTGCATTTTATCTAAAGACGCAGTACTTTTAGCGTAAGCGTGAGAGAGCCCGCCCCACAAGCAATTAACTATTACAAAACCAATAAATAAAAGAAGTGCTTTCATACATCAATTCTTTTGAATAGGGGCTTTTGAACACAGGGCTAGCTTTTGTATCGGCACCCCTTTCTTATATAAATATTAAGTTACGCTTATCAAAACCGTTTGTGAATAGGTTAAATTCATCAATATTCTACAAATGCGTTTTTGTGTTGTTTCGTTTCCACATGTAAAGGCTTACGTATCTTTTATGCTTAGTTTTATTACCAGCACGCTGATTCCTGTTTTGATCCTTCTGTTAATGGGATGGCTATTTTTTCGCATTAAATGGCTCAATGAAGGGTTTATAGAAGCTGGATCTAAACTGGTATTTAACGTTGCGCTCCCTGCGCTGTTATTTTTATCGATAGCGCGAGCAGACTTTTCTAAAGCCGCCAACCTATCGCTGATAGGCGTTGGGGTTATGGGCACGCTCATTGTTTTTGCCGCTCTGATGATTACCTCTCATCTGACCGTACATCCGTACAAAGCCAGAGGTGTGGTTGTACAAGGCGGTTTCAGAGCCAATATGGGCATTATTGGCCTTGCTTATTGTGCCAATACCTATGGGCAAGAAGGGCTTGCTGTAGCCTCGGTCTATATGGGGTGTATTACTATATTGTTTAACGTATTGTCTGTCTTTGTTCTTAATTTTTATCAAGGCGCGTCGCGTTCTTTATTGGGTCAAGTTACTGGCATGGCGAAAAACCCGCTAATTCTTTCTATCGCGGCAGCGCTCCCCTTCTCTTACTTCGAATGGCAATTGCCCACCACCTTGATAAAAACCGGTGAATACTTTGCGCAGCTAACACTGCCACTTGCACTTATTTGTACCGGTGCTTCCCTACAGTTCCGCTCATTCTCCAGTGACTGGTTTAACATTGTGCTTAGCACAACCAGTAAATGCGTGGTTTATCCCACTATATTAGTCGCGTTTGCCTATGCTTTTGGATTTAGAGGTATGGAGCTGGGCATTGTTCTTCTTCTCGCCATTTCACCTACTGCTGCAGCAAGCTATGTCATGGTTAGAAACTTAGGCGGTGATTATCGTTTGGCGGCAAGTATCATCGCAGTGAGCACATTGGCATCTTTGCCTATTACCGCCCTCGCCTTTGGAATATTAAGTAAACTACAGCAAGTGTGATGAAAATATGTCTTTGTTAAGCACATTTTAAGTTTATAAACAGTGAAGAGTGAGGCTATTGATGTGTTGTTAGACGTTATTGGAAACGAAAAGCGCCGGGTAACTCGACGTTAACCCGGCGAAAAAGGCGTAACAGACGTCGCCCTAATCTGCTTCTATCTCACCCTCTTCAATAGCCACAACGCGACGTGCTTCAACGTAGGTTTTAATAGCCCAAAGTGTCTCTTGGTCTAAGATAGGATCGGTTTGACCTTCAGGAATGCCGCCAAGTGCAGGCATGCCTTTCGCCGAGCCAAAACGCAAGCGCTCAACGAACCATTCGTCGTCTTCAAAGCTTTCTGGGTCGAGTTCACGAAGGTCTGGGTTTATTCCGCCAGACTGCGCGTGCAAGCCGTGACAACCTGCACAGTTATTTGCATAAGCGGACTCACCAAACTTGATGACCTTCGTTTTGGTTTCTTCATCAAGGCTTCGATATGGGTTTTCAAACACCCAGCCATTTTCAGACTCATCGCCATCAGTGATTGGCGGCATAGCTGAGCTATCTGCTCCTTGAGGGATAACATTTCCATGTGCAAGCACGTGGCCAGACAAGCCAGTTACCACGAGTGCCGCAAACAACATCGATATTTTTGTTTTCATAATTCGTACATCCTCAAAAGACTATGAATTAAGTATACGTACGAGGAAATAAGGGGTAACTCTACTTTGGTTTTGAAAGGCTCCTCCTTTGGTAGGAGGCCACAATGATAGCCACTGAAAGCGCAAGCTTTACAATAGCTGCTTCAACGTTAGTGCTAAAGTCAGAGTCGAAATAACGCCCATAAGAATGATGAAGACTTACCTTGCCAACAGGTAAATGAATAGGTGAAGAAAAAAAGGCCAGCGCACCTAGGCGCTGGCCATGTATTAATCACTGTTTACTGCTCAGCTAAGGTTAGTTTTTTGCCACCTGCTGATAGCGCTTGGGCAATTTAAACGTCCACACGGTGCCGCCTTGGTTGAAGTGCTTCACACGTTTAGCAACTTCACCGCCCCATAATGGCACTGCGCCGCCCCATCCTGATAGTACAGAGATGTACTGCTCACCATCCATCTCCCATGTCACTGGAGAGCCAACAATACCTGAGCCAGTTTGGAACTTGTAAACCATTTCGCCGGTTTTGTCGTCAAAGGCCATCAGATAACCTTCAGGGTTACCGGTCCAAACCAAACCACCACCTGTGGTTAACACGCCGCCCCAAAGTGGAGAGAAGTTGTTGTAGCGCCAAACGGTTTTACCTGTTTTAGGGTCAATCGCTTTAAGTACGCCGATAAAGTCCTCATTCACTGATTTGATGGTGAAACCAGCACCTAGGTACGCTGCACCTTTCTTGTAAGAGGTAGGCTCGTTCCAGATATCCATTTCCCATTCGTTTGAAGGCACATAAAAGAGTTCAGTATCCTTTGAATAGGCCATTGGCATCCAGTTTTTACCACCTAAGAACGCAGGGCGAGCGACAACCTGTGCACCTTGTTTACCATCAGCTGATTGCGCTGGGCTTCCTGGGCGATTTTCTTCAATGTAGATAGGTCGACCTTTTTCATCCAGTCCCTTTGCCCAGTTTAATTTATCAACAAACGGGAAGCCGCGAATGAAGTCACCGTTTTCGCGGTTAAGGACGTAGAAAAAGCCGTTTCTGTCGGCGGTTGCCGCCGCTTTCACTGTCTTGCCGTTTTCCTGGTAGTCAAACGAGATAAGCTCGTTTACGCCATCGAAGTCCCAGCCATCGTGTGGTGTGGTTTGGAAGTGCCACACAATTTTTCCTGTATTAGGGTCGATAGCTAAGCGCGACGACGAGAAGTAGTTATCGCCCGGACGTAGGTGAGAGTTCCACGGTGCAGGGTTACCCGTACCGAAAAATAGCAAGCCTGTATCTGAGTCGTAAGTACCACCTAGCCACGTTGCTGCACCACCGGTTTTCCATAAATCAGCAGGCCATGTTTTACCTGGCGCGCCACCTGAAATACCATTTTCGGTTTTCTTACCGTCTTTCCATATGTACCCCATGTGCCCTTCAACGGTAGGTCTAACCCATAGCTGTTTGCCAGACTTCGCGTCGTAAGCATACACTTTACCGACGATCCCGAACTCACCACCGGAAATCCCTGTAATGACTTTTCCGTCAACTACAATAGGCGCTGCAGTAATGGCGTAGCCCGCTCGATAGTCTTCAACCTTTTTCTTCCAAACGGTTTTGCCCGTGTCTTTATCCAGTGCTACTAACTTGGCATCCAAGGTGCCAAATATGACCAGATTATCGTAAAGCGCAACGCCACGGTTTATCACGTCACAGCAAGGCATAATGCCGTCTGGCAAACGCGCTTCATATTGCCATAGCTCTTCACCAGTTCTCGCATCGATGGCCCACACACGAGAGTAAGATCCGGTTACATACATCACACCATCTTTTACCAGAGGCTGCGATTCTTGACCCCGCTGCTTTTCACCACCTAATGAAAACGCCCACACAGGACGTACTTCTTCTACTGTATCGCGGTTAATGGCGGTTAGCGGGCTATAGCGCTGAGCTTTCAAGCCCATTCCATACGTCACTACGTCGTCAGTGGTAACGTGGTCATTTTGAATATCTTTGTCGGTGACAACAGCATGGACAGGAGTTAACGCACTTGCACAAACCAGCATAGATAGGGCAAGTTTTTTAATTGGCATATTATTATTCATAACGGTTCCTAGTTGCATGTAGGCCATAAATGGTCTGTTTCAGACTATTCGTTAGGATTAGCATAGCTAGGGGGGATGTCGATGCCTATGCAACAGCGGAGTGATTTGACTCCTCCTTTAGGAGGAGGAATGAAGGGCTATTTTCCCTTTTGTTTAACACCTTTACGCTTTCACTTCTTTTTAAAGTAATGCGTTCTTCCAATACTGATAGCAGTGCTTAAGATAATAAAGCTGATAGCCACAGAAGTATTGCCCAAAGTGCTTTCGTTCTGAACGCTGTTGTTCAGAGTGCGCTTATTCTGAAAGCTCTTGCCCCGCAAAATAGGGCGGCATCTCATAAATGGTTTTGTATTTCTCAAATAACCGTTGCATATCACCCTCTACCACCATTCGCGTAATTACGTCACCAATTTCATAGCCTAGCGCGCGATAATTAGTATGAACAGCAAGTCCTATATCCCACTTTTGCTTTCCAATAAGCGGAAACGCGTTGCTTGCAAGGCGATATTGCTCATTATCGACAAACTGACTGAGGTAGGATATTTGCGAGCGCAATCCCATTACCGCTTCGACGGTTCCTGCTTTCATTGCGTCAATCGCTTCTGCGTTTGAACCATAGTGCGATGTTTTTTCTCGCAATCGGCCGCCAAACGCTGACGTTAAGTAAAAGTGGGGAATGCTGTCTATTTCCGCACCAATCGTGTGATACTGAAACATGCCCATGGTTTCCACTTCGGGCAAGGTTTGCGTGTTGTGAATGATTTGCCAGCTTTCACGCTGATAGGGGGCAAACATATGAACAAGCTCATTAACCAACAAGCCCACGTCGTCACGTTTTTGAGAAAAGCTTGGGTCGTAAGGCGCGCGCATCATCACATCGGCCTTAATGCGGTGAATTATATGGCCCTTCCATAGGTAATTTCTGAAATCGTCCTCTGTCGTTTCACCAGGTGTCATCCATATCAGTTCTAGCTCAACACCAAGGGCGCTCGCGATTTCACGGGCGATATCAATATCAATACCTGTGGGGCTGTCGTTTTCAATAAATGAAAATGGAGGATAGTCGGTGTACACCGCAATTCTAATTAAACCGCTGTCTTTAATATCGTCTAACGATCTTGCTTCTCCGAACGCAGAAAGCGCAGAAACCGTTATCAGGCAGAGTAAAGTGAAAATAACTCGAAAAGGTTTAACTAACTGCACAGCTTACCCACTTATTCAATCGAACTTCTTAAGCATACTAAGGGGTTAGCGTGATTTTACTAATGCTACTTTAGCGCCATAGCATTCCTCCTTTAGGAGGATGTTCTTCGGGAAAATTGCCATATACCCTTATGTCAGACAAACAGATATCAGCAAAAGCATGCAGCTGAGCTCGGGGTGGTATATGGCAAAGGGTGTAAAAAGCACGGTTGAAAGACGATTAACCGGTAAGCGTTATCAAAAGTGTGTAGCGTCACTTTTTTGCTGCGTTCTGTTGTCGTTATTAAACAGCGCGCTCGCATTTAATGAAGCGCAATCTTCTAAGGCCCAACAAGCTGCACCTCAGGCCTCTTTTGCCACTATTGTGGTCATTTACATAAAAGTTGCGGGCACACCTCCACCAGGCACACCAGACTATTTAAAGTCCCCCAGCAATGAGGGGACAGCTGGCGCAAGTGTGGCGATAGAGGATGCCAATATCACGGGAAAATTTCTTGGTTATCAGTTTGAGTTAACTGAAATCAGTGTGCCTTCTATCGGCGAACTGCAAGCTTCTTTAGCTAAAACACACCAGCACTCTAGTTCAAGTGCTAACGCAAATCACAAAGAAATAAGCAGCAATCAGCAAGGCAACATTGCACCCGTTGTACTACTGGACATGCGAAGCAGTGATAAGGTAAAGGCTGCCTCAATTGAGCAGTTGATTGCCAATATTCAAAGCACGCTTCCTAATGCCGTATTTTTTAACGTAGCTAATAGCGATGATCTGCTGAGACAAAATTCATGTCGCCTGCCCTTGTTTCATACAATCCCCAGTTATCAGATGAAAGCCGACGCGCTAGCCCAGTGGTTTCGCACTAAGCGTATTGACGAGATATTTGCAGTTTACGGAAAAACCGCTGACGATGCTGCATACCTAGCCGCGTTCAAACGCAGCGCTAAGAAATTCAAGCTTTCACTTGTTGAAACTAAACAGTGGCAGGACAGTTTTGATTTACGCAGGGCTGCCTTTGCTGAAATTCCTCAATTTACGCGAACAAGAGAAACCTATCAGGCTGTTTTTACCGCCGATAGCGCGGCGCAATTCGCGTATAGCCTACCCTTTAACACCTATTATCCCGTACCTGTGGTAGGCGCTGCCGGCCTAAAAGCACTAGGTTGGCACTTTACCCACGAACAATGGGGCGCCCGTCAGCTTCAAAGCCGTTTTAACGATACGTTTAACAGACACATGAATGAAGTCGACTTCGCCGCGTATCTTGCGGTAACGGCGGTGGCAAATGCTGCGCAGCAAGGAAGCGATTTAACGCAGCAGGGAATACTTAAAACCTTGCTTAGCGACGACTACACGCTGGGTGCCTATAAAGGCCGTCCCCTTTCTATTCGTCCCTACACCCACCAATTTCGTCAGCCTATTGCGCTGGCCCACGAAGACGCACTGGTGACTCATGCGCCCCTTGAAGGCTTTTTGCACCAAACCAACGAACTGGACACATTAGGCGCAACACACACTACCTGTAAGGACAAGTTATGAGCTATCGCTTTGCACTCTTGCTTGGCAGTTTAATGGCAACCTTTGCCTTTTCACTTCCTCAAGCTTTTGCACTTCCTCAAGCGTATGTCACTAACGAAAAAGACAACACGCTATCTGTCATTGATATGACGACATTTGATGTGGTTGAAACTATCGAGGTTGGAGAGCGACCCCGAGGGTTTATTTTAAGTGCAGACCAGTCCCACGCGTATATCTGTGCCTCTGATGCTGATCGCATTCAAATTATGGATTTGTCTACCCATTCCATAGTGGGCGATCTTCCCTCAGGTGCAGATCCTGAAACCATAGCATTACATCCTAACGGCACCACTATTTACACAGCTAATGAAGACGATGCCCTTCTTACTGTTATCGACATTCCAACGGCTCAGGTCATTTCTCAGATAGATGTAGGCGTAGAGCCTGAGGGGCTGGCTGTGAGTCACGACGGCAGCATGATGGTCGTCACATCAGAAACCACTAACATGGTGCACTGGATAGATACCCAAACGCATGAAAATATTGCAAATAGCTTGGTTGATGCAAGACCCAGAGATGCTCACTTTACTAAAGATGACAAGTACCTTTGGGTAAGCTCGGAAATAGGTGGCACCGTTAGTATTTTCGATACTGCTACTAAGCAAAAAGTGAAGACCCTTTCCTTTGCCATTAAAGGCGTTTATCGCGACAAGGTTCAGCCAGTGGGTATTGTGCTTATGAAAGACAAGCCCTACGCCTTCGTGGCGCTTGGCCCAGCGAATCGCATAGCGGTCATCAATACCAATACCTTTGAAGTGGAAGACTACATTTTGGTTGGGCGACGAGTGTGGCAATTAGCGTTTAATCAAGATCAGTCTTTATTGCTGACCACTAACGGTGTGAGCGGTGATGTTTCTGTCATCAATACCCACTCGTTAAACGTAGAGCATACGGTAAAAGTGGGGCGTTACCCTTGGGGCGTGGCGGTTAAATGGAAATAGCGGTTCAAGCGGTTTCACATCAGTACGGCGGCCACCACGCGCTGGACAATATAAATCTTTGCCTAAAACCAGGCTTAACCATGCTGCTTGGGCCAAATGGCGCAGGCAAAAGTACCTTATTTGCGCTTATTACGGGCCTTCAAAAACTCACGCAAGGCAGTATTACCTTTGATGGTGCTACCCTGTCTCAATCTCGCACAAGTATTATGGCGAAAATGGGCGTGGTATTTCAGCAAAGTACCTTAGATATCGACTTATCAGTGAAACAAAATTTGTCCTACTTTGCTTCGCTCCACGGCATAAGTACCACTAGCGCGCTATCTCATATTCAAGGCCTGCTCGACGAGCTCGATCTTACAACTAAGCTCAACACAAAAATTAGAAACTTAAATGGCGGGCACAGACGTCGGGTCGAGTTAGCTCGCTGCCTTATTCACAAGCCATCCTTGCTGCTACTAGACGAGCCTACCGTTGGCTTAGATATAGAATCCCGTCATCTTATTTTGCGGGTAGTACAAGCACTCGCTCATTCGCAAAACGTAAGTGTACTATGGGCCACGCATTTATTTGAAGAAGTGAAGCACAACAACAACTTGATAGTCTTATCAAAAGGACGAGTGTTAGCCCACGACCAATGTGAAGCCTTGTTAGCCAAGTATCATCAACAGGATATTGAGCACCTTTGGCAGCATTTGATGCAGGAAGGCTCCTGATGTATTGGCGCTGTTTTGTGGGTGTACTTACCCGAGAGATGCTGAAGTTCTGGCAGCAACGTACACGCCTGTTAAGTGCATTGGTGCGCCCGCTGCTTTGGCTATTTGTTTTTGCCGCAGGGTTTCGTTCGGCCCTCGGTCTTTCAATGACCGAGCCTTACGAGAGTTATATTTTGTACGAAGAGTACATTGTACCTGGGCTTGCCGCCATGATTGTGCTTTTTAATAGTATGCAAAGTTCATTGTCCATGGTGTACGACAGAGAAATGGGCAGCATGAAAGTACTGCTGTTAAGCCCGGTTCCCCGCCCTTTTCTGCTAGGCAGCAAGCTTATAGCCAACACCTTGGTAAGCGCTATTCAGGTGTACATCTTCTTTGCCTTTGCGCTTTTACTGGATGTACGCCTATCTGCGTTGGGATACGTTTATGCGTTGCCTGTTATTGCACTACTGTCATTGTTTTTAGGTTCGTTAGGATTATTACTGGCAAACTATATTAAGCAGCTAGAGAACTTTGCCGGGGTCATGAACTTTGTCATTTTCCCGTTGTTCTTTCTATCAAGCGCCCTATACCCGCTTTGGAAAATGCGTGAAGCCAGCGAATGGCTGTATCAGATTTGCGCCTTTAACCCCTTTAGTAGCGGCGTAGAATTACTGCGATTTGCGCTCTATGAAAAACTCGAACACAACGCGCTAGCCGTTGTACTTTGTCTTACGGCTATCACTTTTATTTTCGCTGTGAGAAGCTTTCGCCCCAAAGCCTCAAAAGGGCGCTTCTCGTGATAAAAGCAAACCTAACCTGGGCTAATGAAAGCAATAAAGTTGAAACGTTAGACGATAGTGACTGCTTACTTATTTTAACTACGCCCGAGTTATTAGCGAGCCAACTCTTTCACTTTTCAACACCCGCTAAGACATACATTGAGCAGGTTTTTGACGATGAAGGTTTTGCAGGAAATAAAGGCCAATGTGTATTAATACAAGGCCTTAAGGCGTTTAAAACAAGTTACATCTCAGACACTGAAAACAGCGGACAAAACAAAATTAGCCAACAATTAGCTGATGTAAAACGGGTGCTGTTTTATGGTGTCGATTTTGCGCTTTTTGAAGCGTCAGATGCACCCAACGCCTCTAGCCGTGCCTCGACTTTATCTAAAACTAATGACCCTGCCATAGTTAACCGCTCAAGCTACGCTAGCGATTCAAACTCCGCGTTTAATTCAAAAAGCACCTGTGACTTGAAGCAAACTAACGCGCCAGCATTTCGCTACTTAGAACAGCAGTTCGATGCATTGTTTAAAAAGCTTAAAAGCGTGTCGGGAACCTTGGAAAAACTGTCGTTTATGGCGCTTTCTACCACTGAAACAGCAAGCAATGACCCTGTTAACACCATTGCAAGCCACTCACCATTTCTGAGTGCGCTACTTAGAAGCTATTTCAAGCACGGTTATCACTTTAAGGGCTATAAGACGAATAATCGTTCGGTTTCTAGCAGTCGAGCCCGCGATGGCAACAACAACGCAACTAGTGTTGAAAAAAACGCCGCAACTAATGAAGCAATTAACCAAGCACTTGATATTAGGAGCACGCTGTCTCTTGCATTAGATGCCAAGCATTTTAATAACGCGCAAAAGCGTCTCGTTTCACACACTATCCGCTATGAATCAGCCCTGAATGCCGCGATGACGTGGGCTAAAGATCTCGCCCACATGCCAGCCAACTTATGTACGCCAGATTACCTGGCCGAACAAGCTCAGCATCTGGCGCAAACCTTTAATACGGTGTCTTGCGATATACTCAATGAAAGTGCGCTAAAGCAGTTAGGCATGAACGGGTATTTAGCGGTAAACGCAGGTTCACAGTTCGCTGCCACCATGCCTATTCTTCGCTACACAGCCAAAGGTTTAGAGAATTCACCGCCAGTAGTGTTAATTGGCAAAGGTGTAACCTTTGACAGCGGCGGCATAACGTTAAAACGCAGCCCTGATATGCGCCATATGATTTACGACATGGCAGGCGCTGGCTGTGTATTGGGCGTCATTCAGGCGGTTGCCACACTGGGGTTAAATATAAATATTATTGGTATTGTGGCGAGCGCTGATAATGCGATTGATGGCAAAGCCTATCGCCCGGGTGACATCATTACTATGCACTCAGGAAAAACCGTGGAAGTCATGAGCACCGATGCAGAAGGGCGTATGCTTATGGCCGACGCAATCAGCTACGCGAAACAGTTCTCCCCCTCGGTTATTATTGATATTGCAACCCTAACCGGCGCGACCATTAGCGCACTGGGGCACAAAGCCACTGCACTTTTTAGCAACGCTCCAGCGCTTGAAAGTGCGTTAGTTGAAGCGGGTGAACTGGCTAACGACAGGTGCTGGCCTTTCCCACTTTGGCCAGAATATCAAGACGCCATTACCTCTCAGCACGCGGATATGATGAATGCGGGTATAAACTCTCCCGGTGCTATTTCGGCAGGCTGCTTTCTCTCTCGCTTTGCTGACGGCACGCCATGGGCTCACCTCGATGTAGCAGGAACCGCTTTTACCTACACCAAATCGTTATCGGCAACCGGCCGCCCTATTCCTTTGCTGTTATCTTACTTAAGCAGTTGCGCAATCAAAAATAATCAATAAATCATCAAAATTCATGACAGTTCTCCTCCCTTAGGAGGATATCTGTTAACACATATTCAACATATACTCAGTCATGCGTTTAATCATAAAGAAGAGGAACAATTATGTGGACTAAACCCCAATACACAGAAATGCGCCTTGGTTTTGAAGTAACTCTTTACATCAATAACCGCTAGGCAACGCCCTCTGGGATGATGAACAAAAAGGCTGCCGATGCAGCCTTTTTTTACTTGTAGTATGGAGTTGTTATGCACGTATTGATTCTTGGTGCTGCCGCCGGGGGTGGATTTCCGCAATGGAACTGCCACTGCCCCAATTGTAAGGGTTTACGCGAAGGTAAAATAAAGGCGAAAGGTAGAACACAGTCGAGCATTGCTGTCAGTAGCGATGGTAAAAATTGGGTTCTCATTAATGCCTCCCCCGATTTAAGGGAGCAGATAAATAGCCATCCGCAGCTGTGGCCCGACGCCCATGTGTCTCGCGGCACACGCATAAGCGCAATTGTGCTTACCGACAGTCAAATAGACCATACTACAGGCCTGCTAACATTGCGCGAAGGCTTACCCCTTCCCGTTTATTGTACCGATGTTGTGGCCGAAGACCTAACCACCAGCTTCCCGCTTTTTACCGTATTAAAACACTGGCACGGCGGACTACAGCAGCATTCAATTAATACCGATTATCATCAACGCTTTGTACCAAAAGGGGCAGAAGGCCTGACTTTCCAACCTGTGGTATTAGAGTCTAATGCGCCCCCTTATTCGACGTATCGCGACAACATTGTGCCGGGCAACAATATCGGCCTGAAGATAACTGACGATACCACGGGCAACGTGCTTTTTTACGCGCCGGGATGTATGCAGGCAAACGACACAGTAAAACAGGTGATGCGCGAATCCCACTGCGTGCTATTTGACGGTACGCTGTGGGCCAATGAAGAAATGATCGATCACGGCTTTAGCAACAAGCTGGGCACTGATATGGGACACATGCCGGTTAATGGAAAGGGCGGAGCCATTGCGCTGCTAAATGAATTTAACGTTGAGCGTAAAGTACTTATTCATATCAACAACACTAATCGCGTGCTTGACGAAGACTCCAGTGCTTATCACAGCCTGTGTGAGCAAGGCATTGAATTGGCTTACGACGGTATGGAAATTGAGGTGTAGTAATGACAGAACACGCATGGTCTAGACAAGAATTCGAACAAAAACTGAGAGAAAAAGGCGCTTACTACCATATTCATCACCCGTTTCATAAACGCATGAATGAAGGACACTGCAGCGTTGATGAGATTCAGGGTTGGGTGGCCAACCGACTGTATTATCAAATGGCGATACCGGTTAAAGACGCGGCAATTTTAGCGAATTGCGAAGATCAATCGGTACGCAGAACTTGGATCCAACGAATTATCGATCACGATGGACGGGAAGGTGAAGACGGACTGGGCGGCATAGAAGCCTGGTTGCGGTTAGGCGAAGCGGTAGGCTTGAACCGCAGTGAATTACTTGATGAAACCCACCTGTTGCCAGCGGTTAAATTTGCAGTAAATGCCTATGTGAATTTTGCCCGCCGTGCGTCGTGGGAAGAGGCTGCCTGCTCATCGTTAACTGAAATGTTCGCCCCTGAAATACATCAAAGCCGATTAGATACCTGGCCTAGGCACTATACATGGATTGATAGTGAAGGCTTTACCTACTTTCAAATGCGGTTAAGTCAGGCGCGCCGTGATGTAGAGCATGGCCTGCAGATTACCCTTGACCACTTTGTTACCCGACAACAGCAAGAACATGCGCTCAATATACTGCAGTTCAAAATTGATATTTTGTGGAGCATTGCTGATGCCATTTGCTTTGCCTATGAATATAAGAGAAAGCCGTTTGATGGTATTGCCGACCAGCGGGTGTGCCATATAGGGAGGTTTTAATGATGTCGAATTTACAATCACAAACCGAGCACCACTTAGATGCTGATAGCGTCGGTGCTGATAACGTGGAAGATAACATTGAAAATAGCAGCAGTCACAACAACGAGGGCGGCCGCACAAGAGACAAAATAGCTTCTTTAAATCCGCTTTTTCGCATGCAGTACGAGAAAGCTCAGGGTTGTTATGTTTTGTTGTTCCCCGAAGGAATGATCAAACTTAATCCTTCTGCGGCAGAAATTCTTAAGCGTGTGGATGGCAGCAATACGGAAAATGCCATTTGTGCTGAGCTTCGCCAGGCGTTCCCTGATGCACCTGAAGATTTAGAAGAAGATGTTCATGCATTTCTGGTTCATGCCGAGCAAAAGAAGTGGATCCGCTATGACGAATGATACAGACGTTGATTTACAAACCGACGAACCAAATAGCATAACGCCTCCGCTATGGCTCCTAGCCGAAATTACTTATCAGTGCCCATTGCATTGCCCCTATTGCTCAAACCCAGTAAACATGGAAGAAACATTTAATGAGCTCTCTACTGAGCATTGGGAGCGTGTGCTGCGTGAAGCGCGGGAAATGGGCGCCGTGCAATTGGGCTTTTCTGGCGGAGAGCCATTGCTTCGAAAAGACTTAGAGCACTTGGTCGCTTATGCGCGGGCTTTGGGTTTTTACACCAACTTGATCACCTCTGGCATTGGCATGACAGAAAAACGTATTGCCAAACTCAAAGAAGCCGGCCTTGACCACATTCAGCTGAGCTTTCAGGCAGCCAATGCTGAAGTCAACGACTTAATAGGCAACAAGCGTCACTCATTTGAACAAAAACTTAAAATTGCGAAGTTGGTAAAACAATACAACTATCCTATGGTGCTTAACTTCTGCATTACCGCGCAGAACATTCACGAAATAGAAGACGTGATGGCGCTCAGCGAGCAGCTGAACGCTGATTTTGTCGAGCTAGCTACCGTGCAGTATTACGGCTGGGCCTATGAAAATAGAGACCATCTTTTACCTACCTCACAGCAGCTACAGGAAGCTGAAGCCGCAGTGAACCGCTACCGAGCGCAGCAAAACGGTAAAGGGCCAACCTTCATATTTGTGTCGCCCGACTACTACGAATCTCGCCCTAAGGCGTGCATGAATGGCTGGGGCACGACGTTTTTAACCGTAACGCCAGATGGCAGTGCCCTTCCGTGTCATAGCGCAAAGATATTGCCCCTTCGTTTTCCCAATGTAAAAGAACGCTCGTTGCACGATATTTGGCACCAAGACTTTAGCTTTAATCATTTCCGTGGCGACAGTTGGATGCCGTCGCCCTGTAGGGACTGCGATGAAAAAGACAAAGACTTTGGCGGCTGCCGGTGTCAGGCGTACCTGCTAACAGGTGATATGTATAAGACGGATCCGGTTTGCAGCAAGTCGCCCGATCACCATTTGATGAAAGGCATTACCGATAAAGCAGGTACTGCACCGTCGAAGGCACTACAGTATCGGAAGGTGGAAAAGCCGATTCCCATCCTAGAAGTAAATACATCAAGCTAAGTGTTTAGGAAAAATACTATGTGGCGAGTACGAAATGGTGAGCGCTGAGTGGTAAGAGAGACTGTAAACCCGTAATGATAAAAGTGTATGTCTGAATTTCATTTCATTGATGCCGGCTCTGGGTCAAAAGTACATAGCGTTGTTTTTGCGCTAAGAACCCCTGCAGCAGGCCACACTGGGTTGTCTCATTTAGCTGAGCACATGAGCTTTCGACGCTCTCACCAATACCCCGCTGCCCACGAGCTTTTTACGGCCAATACACTTCTGCCCGTCACTATTAACGCTACCACACTCGCCGAGTACACGTTCTTTTTCGCTTCGTCTGAAAAAGCGAACGTGCTGCTTGATGCTGTAAATTACCTGTACTGTGGCCTGCTTAACCGGGATTACGGTACCGATGAGGTTATCTTAGAGCGTGACGGGGTTATTTTTAACGAGCTCGCCATGTTAGAGGCAAACAGCGACTATGCATTAAACGCCGCTATTCGATTAACCGATACCGATAAAAATGCCTATCAACACGCAGGTGGTTTTACACAAACCATAGGCAGCAACAGTATTCAAGCGCTTCAAGACTACAAACGCCTGTGGTATCAGCCAAACAATATTACTACGCTGGTTTACAGTGATTCCCCCCTATTTTTCGAACAGTGCAAAGAGGTTGTTACAGCCCTGAGCGCAATGAAAACCCTGAGCTCAATGAAAGCGCAGAGCGTGGAAACAGCCTTGAGCGCTGAAACAGCCTTGAGCGAAAAAACAGCCCTGAGCGCGGAAACAGCCTTGAGCGAGAAAGCAGCCTTGAGCGAGAAAGCGGCTTTAAGCGAAGGTCCAACCCTGAACAGAGACGCCCCTCTGAATCAGCACCCACCTCAACGCGAACACTCACATTCAGACAAAGAAGCCTCTCTTGATGCACAAACAATAAATGGCGAAAACGAATCAATAAGGCATGTATTAACCTGGTGGTTTCCTCAGTGCTTTCTAAATGGTTTACAGAAGCAAGAAGCAACGCTTAACACTGTAGCAGGCCCTGAAAACACCTTATTTATTGACCCCGAAATTAATCAACAAGGTAACTTTGCAATTCGCCTCGTCACAAAAGAAGCGATTAAAGAAGAAGCAAGAGAGTTTTCAAGAGAAGCTGCACCAAGGCTTTCAAAAAAACTGACACATAAGCAAACAAAGGGTAGTAATAATCAAGAGTTGGAACGACTAAAAGATGTCGTATCCACGTGTCTCGCCTCATTAGATATCGCGCCTTCAAACCCGATGCCAGACACTGATAAACACGCAGAAGGTGTAGGTGTAGCCATTCGTTATTTTGCGCAATTAACGAATGGGTTGTCTTTGAACGAGCGTGCCGCCAAAGATTGTGCCACCAAAAGCGCTTATTTGGCGAGTGCTAATAAGGTATCGCACTCCTATTTGGGGGCTCTACCTTCACCTGAAAAGTCAATCGCTCTCGAGCGGATTAGAAAGGCACGCAAAGACTTTTCCGCGCGAGCCAGCGCTCCCAATATCGACCAAGCGGTTTTCATACCTCGTCTTGTTTCCAAGTACCAACATTTTATTACTTTAGAGAACTTGCCTTCGCTCCCACGGTTGTTACACCCCCTCGCTAGAAACACCACTGCTTTAGCGCGATTTAACGCGGAGCAAATTGCTTCGCATTTAGCACCATTTTTAAACCCGTCCCCTTCCACAACAGTAGAGTCAGTGCCTCTAAATTCAGTCTCTCGTTATTCAGCCTCGCACTGGGTGTATCGCATTGCTTTCTATCAACAGGCAAGACTACACAAGGTATTGGCTGATCAGCTTTTTTGGCAACCAAGAACCTCAGGGGAATGCTATGCACTGGGCGCTGCGACTTATGAAAATAACCTGTATTTGTTTGGTGCAAGCGATACAAATATCAAAGAGCGTAAAAGCTGGTGCAATACGATTTTGTCGATGCCCATATAGGGAAATTCGGGAAAAAACACTGCTACCAATTTATGATACTTCCTCCCACTTAAGGAGGATATTTTTAGGGAATGGTTAAGGCAATACTGAAAGTATAAATAATAACGAAGCAGTCAAGACCATGCCTACGCGAATTTCTACTAAAAGCTCTAGCCAAAACGTTGCACAATCCCCAACACATCAACTTGCCCGTTCACCATTTGCTCTTGCGATTATTGCAAGCGCTGTAACCTATGCGTTTAGCTCTGCTGCAGAAGCTAACGATGCAATGGACCACTACGAGGTTATAGAGGTACAGGGAGCGACACCGCTTAGCGCCAACAGCAATAACTCTGCTGTATTTGGTAACGTTCAGACACTCACTCAAGACGATATTGAAGGGAGCGTCAACCGTTCACTACCGGAGCTACTCAAAACTCAACTGGCAAGCGTGAACCTAAACGATGTTCAAAACAATCCGTTTCAACCCGATCTGCAATACCGCGGGTTTACTGCCTCTCCGCTGCTTGGTCTACCTCAGGGCATTTCGGTGTACTTAAACGGCGGTCGGGTTAATGAAGCGTTTGGCGATACTGTGCATTGGGACCTAATGCCTCTAGATGCTATAGATACCGTTTCTTTGTACTCTGGTTCAAACCCTCTGTTTGGCCAAAACACGCTAGGCGGCGCCCTTGCGCTAAGAACGAAAACAGGGTTTAGCTTCAACGCCAACGAAATAGATTTACAGGCTGGACAATTCGGCCAGAAAGCCGCGTCTGTGGAATCAGGTGGTCATAACGATCACTGGGCGTATTACGTGAACCTGAATCATTATGAGGAAGATGGCTGGCGTGACTATTCGCCATCTGAAGTGCAGCAAGTATTTACATCGCTTGCCTATAAAAGTGACAAAATGCATCTCGACATGAACCTCTTTATGGCCGATAACGAGTTACTCGGAAATGGTGCGTCGCCAATTGAACTGCTGGATATTGAAGGAAGAGAAGCGGTCTACACCCACCCCGATCAGACCAACAACGAACTTACGCACGTTAATATAACCGGTGATTTCGTTTTAACTGACACCTTATCTTTAACCGCCAATATGTTTTATCGCGACACACAAACTCAATCAATCAACGGCGATGACAGTGATTTTGGTGCCTGCCAGTTCGCTGATGGACGCGTAACACTGTGTGAATTTGAAGATGATGACGACGATGATGATGATGCTCCGCTTGATAGTGATGATGATGGCGACGACGATGATGACGATGATTTGCCTGTTGTAGGCGAAGGCGACGATATAGAAGCGGTTGAATTCATTGGCTTTGATGACGACACCGCGCTTGCCGAAATATCAGATGTGGACGCAGATGAACTTGATGGAACATACAATACGGGCCGGACAGACGCCAAAGCTACTGGGTTATCTTTTCAGCTAGCAAAACAATATGCCTTAAGCGGCTTCAGTTCAGAGTTAATTGTTGGTGCCAGCTACACCAAAGGAGATGTTAACTACGCCGCTGATACTACATTTGCTATTTTGGAAAACGAATCTGCACAAGACTCACGCACCGTTTTACCCATCGACGGGCTCATGGCACAAGAAGCCAGGGTTAGATTAGATGTAGACACCACCGCATGGTCGCTATTTTTCATGAATAGTACACAGCTCTCTTCAGCCGTATCACTCAATCTTGGTGGACGTTTTAACCGAGACCATATTGTTATGGAAGACCTGATTGATGACGGTGAAGGTTCATTGGACGGCAATCACCGTTTTACCCAATTTAACCCAGCGGTAGGTGTAGACATTACTATTGATGAGCAAAGCCAGTTGAATCTTGCAATCAGCCAGTCTTCAAGAACGCCAAGCCCAGCAGAGTTAAGCTGTGCAGATGAAGACGACCCTTGCCGCTTACCGAACGGTTTTGTGGCCGATCCTCCTCTTGATCAGGTGGTCACCCAGACTATTGAAGCAAACTACACCACACGCATTGATAACATCGACCTGATGCTAAATGTTTTTCATAGTAGGAGTAAGGATGACATTATTTTCCAACAAGCTGGCTCTGTTGCCTCTCGCGGATACTTTATTAACGTTGATGAAACCCAGCGTCAGGGCGTAGAATTCAGCGTAGGTTCAACGTGGGAAAAACTAACCTACCGGTTAAACTACAACTATCTTAACGCAACCTATGAATCAACATTCACGTCGTTTAGCCCCTTTAACCCTCAGGGTCCAGACAGACTCGTAACACCAGGTGACAAAATTCCAGGCCAGCCAGAGCATTTAGTCAAGCTCTACGCAGATTACGCCTTAACGGATAAAGCGCGTTTGGGGGCAGAAGTTATTTCAGCATCTAGTCAGTACTTTAGGGGCGATGAGGCTAACGAAAACGAAAAGATTGACGGATACGTTATTGCAAACATTTATGCATCGTACCGGTTCAACGACACATTTACCGCATCGCTACGTGTGAACAATGTGTTCGACAAAGACTATGAAACCTTTGGCACGTATGGCGAGGCTGATGAGGTATTAGAAGACATTTATCCCGACGTAGAAGGTGCAGAGTTCGTAGGCCCCGCACAACCGCGAATGGTCAGTGTAAATCTAAAAGCGAGATTCTAATCAGATAGCAGTTGTTACCACACGCGATTTTATCCACACAAAAGCTGAACAAAAACCAAAAAAACGCGACTTACTTTTTAACAGTAGTCGCGTTTTTTATGATTTATACCTTTAATTTTCCCGCTACTAAAGAAGGAGATTAACACGCCTTACGGCCGATGGTTCAAAATTCAATAGAACCTATTATCAATTTACTGGACACCGAAAGCATTAAAACCAGTCAAAAATAAAAATAAAAAGCCACTGTAATTAATCAACACTACCAATATTGGGACAGTAAAATGAAAAAGAATACATTTACAAAAACCTGTTTATCTATTGCCATTTTAAGCACAGTCAGTAGCCATAGTTTTGCCCAGGACGAGCCCTATTCATGGAATATCTCTGGATGGATAAATGAAGGCTTAACCTATTACGACGACGGTGTGGGTAGTGATGTGGCACAACTTTCAGACAATGGTACAACGTTAGGCAGCCGGATCACGCTTTCAGGAAACTATAAACTGGAAGAACAAGGCATGGACGTGGGCTTTGAGGTCATTATTGAACCTCTTTCAGGTGCACCGAACTACGCCGGTGGTGGCCATCAAACCCCGCTTTTATTTGCCAATCAGGATAACTTAGACACCTTCAATGGCGGCGACATAGGCCTGTTGGGTAGTAGCCTCTACTTTGGTGGCGACTGGGGTAAAATCACCATTGGTTTACAAAGCCTTCCCACCGATAACATTGCCGTTCTAGCCGATCCTTCTGGCACAATCTGGTCGGGAATTTCTCCATTATTTAGAGCAAATGGCTTCTTTATTCGAGGCGTAGAAGAAGGTTCAACCAATGTCGCATGGGGTCAATTTGCTCAGTGCTTGGCTACGCCTGGCTTGGGTATTGGTATCGACTGTAACGGCATATATCGCAACGGCGTGCGCTACGATCTCCCTCAAATGGGTAACGTGAGTATTGCGGTCGGTTATGCAAACGACGAAATTTACGATATTGCGGTTAAGTATGCGGCTGAGCACGAAGGCTTCAAAACTAACCTTCATGCAGGTTACTCAGTGAATAAAGATGGCGGTAGCAATGTTGGGGGCAACAGTTCAACTACGCTGCAACTGCAAGCAGGGCTCATGCATATTGAGTCAGGAGTATTTGGGGTAGCCACTTATCAGATGGAAGAAGCTGACGATGCGATTGTTGGGTCGGGTGACGATACAGATGCTTATTACTTTAAAGCAGGCATAAGAAAACAGTTTAATCGCTTTGGTGATTCTGCTTTCTATGCTGAATATGCCAGTTATAACGACCAATACGGCATGGCTCATTTAGATGGCGTTACCGGCTCAGAGCTTAGTCAGTGGGGCGTTGCAGCAGAACAATATTTTGGATCGCGCTTCTTGGTGTACGCGAAATACGAAAATCTAAGTTTAGATATTGATGGTTCAGAATCTGCGCAAGGAATTTATAACAGCGCAGAAGACTTAACCCTAATTCAACTAGGTGGCACTGTGTTCTTTTAATTTAGAATTAAAAATCAGTCATATTTTAACATTGAACTTATATCTAATTACTCTGAAACTTAAAAATTACTCGATTCATTTAATTAATGATAAAAAACTGATTAATTTTACACTTAATTAAGAAATTAAAATTAAGCTAAAAGATATGACATAAAAAAGCGAGATTCACTCTCGCTTTTCCTATTGAAAAAGGAAAGATCATGAAAAATATATCTCTATTTTCATTACGTTCAGCTCAACCCATTCTGTTAGCCCTACTCTTCATAACGACAGTACATATCGCAGACGCACAGGTCATATTTCAGGAGGACAAAAACAATTTTATTCGCCTTGTTGAAAAGCAAAACGAAACAGACAGTGACATGCGTGCCAACCAGCACCCCTTTACGCTGCAAGAGCAGGGTGTATCCGCCATACTTAGCGCTATTCAGGTGGTTAAGAACAAAAATACGTCAACACCGCTTTTTTCCAACGAACAGGTTGCGTTACTTGCCGCCTATCTGCCTGAGGCGCTGCGAACAGCGACTGCTCAGCAAGACGTAATTTTTGCCCTTAGTAAAGAGAAGCGCTATTTGGCAGGCCTTAAAACCCAAACGTATTACGTTGCAGGCAGTATTTTCGTTGCAGACGACCAGCTCAATATTCTTATTGGCGAGTTCGATAAAGTAGCCAATAAAGCCTACGAAATGGCTTACGATCCTACTTCTCAGGGCTTGGTAAAATACGACTTTGATTTTGGTAATCGCAAACAAGCAAAGTTCTCATTCGATTCCCCACTCTCTTTTTCCGCACCTGGTATAGAACTGAAAACGAAAAATCGCTTCGATTGGGTGGTCGCACCGACTCAGCTGGCATTTGAAGCACCTGTAGAAAAGGAAACACTTTCCCCAGCGAATAGGGAAAACACACCCAGTAAGAAAGACGTAGCTGGCTCGGCCCCCTTACCAGCAGAAAACGATATCGTTGCTCGTTTTAAACGGTTAGACGCACTAAAAGAGGCGAAACTAATTAGCGAAACAGAATACGCCGAAAAAAGAAGGCAGTTACTTGACGAGTTATAGAACGAAAGTCCCGTCAGTACTGGTCTTACGTGCTTTTTTATTATAAGCCATTGGTCTTATTAGGCCTGATTTGATGTTATATTAATGTTAACATTGTAAACACGTGAAGTGACTGTTTAGCTTTTAATATTTCGGGGAACTTGGTCACTTTGAAGCGTTTCATTTACGCCATAATTTTGTCTTAATAAAAGGCTTATGTGTGAATAAAACGCCAGCCCAAATAAGTCACAAGGCCAGCGGCAAATGTCGCTTTTTTAGCTGAGGGAAAGACCATGCACCGTATCTTGATAATTGACGACCACCCTATTTTTCGTCACGCAATGATTACCATTTTAGGGAAAAAGTTTCCCGACTCAGAAACCCTCGAAGCCAATTCAATTTCTGAAGCGTTAACGTTACTAGAGCAAGACGCGAAGTTCGACTTAATCATGCTTGATTTAAATATGCCGGAAACCTGTGGCCTAAACGGACTTTTAGAAATTCGAAACCAACACCCTAACGTACCTGTAGTGATTATTTCCGCTGAAACGGAAAAGCAAAATATACTGCAAACCATTTCTTATGGTGCCGTTGGCTTTATTTCAAAAAGCAGCAAGATTGAAGAAATCGCCACATCTATCGAGAGTATTTTTGAAGGGAACGTGTGTTTACCATCAGAGATATTGAGAACGCCGTCTACCAGAACACGCATGACCAATGACAACGGTATTTCGCCGGAGCAAATTCGTTCATTAACACGAAAAGAGCTGACTGTACTGAAATATCTAACTCAAGGGTTAGCCAATAAAGTGATTGCCTACGAGCTTAATATTTCTGAAACCACGGTTAAGTCTCACGTCTCATCTATTCTCAAAAAATTAGGCGCCAGCAACCGAGTAAAGGTTGTGGCCAGTGCCGCGAATATCGACTTTAACCAGTACGTATTTAATTAAGATCTGTTGATCTTTGCTGTGCACCGAAGATTAATAGGTCTTAGACACGTTTACTTTTAGCCATTCAAACTAGAGACTAGCGCCGCCTTCAGCACCGCGGAGTTAACAGGTTTGTGCAGCAGCTGAATGTCGGTGCCTTCAAGTTCATTCGCTAATGCTTTTGAGTGATTAGCGGTGCAAATCATAATGGGCATTGAAGGCGCGATTTTTCTTACGCGTTTCGCAATGTCTAAACCGGTTTCTTCTTCATCTAGGTGGTAATCGACAATAAGCATGTCGCACTCGTCAAAACTGCCATTATTTACAGCACTGCATTGTTCAAAACCTGAGAAAGTGTCTACTTCCATGTCCCAGTTTGCGAACAACGTTTGCATAGCAATGCGCATATTCGCATCGTTATCAATATGCCATATATGCTTATCCAAAACGTAATCTGGTAACGATGGCTCCAAAGTATAAAGATAGTCTTGCTCCTGGCTCGTATCACACACTTCGGTAATAGGAATGGTCACCGTGAAGCACGCGCCTACGCCCTCTTTCGAGCGCACTCGAATATCGTGCTCTAGCAACTTACTCATTTTATCTACAATGTATAATCCCAGACCCAAACTGTAAGAGTAGTTAAAATCGTTTTCTAACCTGGAAAACTCTTTAAAAATAACTTTCTGATCGTCTTCGCTTATACCCACACCTTGATCATAGATGCTAATTTCTAGGTTCTCATTCACCTTTCGCGCTGCCAGTAACACCTTGCCGTTGGCACCGTATTTCATTGCATTTATTAAAAAATTTCGCAATATTCGAGAAAGTAAGTTCACGTCTGTCACCACGAAGGCTTCTTTCAAGCGATAGCGAAAATCTACACTGTAGTCTTTACTGATATGCGTAAACTCTTCGGCTAGCTGCATAAGTAACGGCAATACATTTTCTTGCTGCTTATCGGGCTGTAACACCCCAGCGTCCAGTTTGGATGTTTCAATAAGCGTGCGAATAAGGCCATGTAAATCAGACAGTGAATTATCGAGGGCGGCAACAATGGGGCTGGATGAACTATCCACTTGATCTTTCAATGTTTCGTTGAACAAGATCGCAGCGCTAAGGGGCTGCATAAGATCGTGGCTAATAGCTGCCAAAAATTTGCTCTTTGAATCAATCGCTTCTTGAAGGGCGATGTTGGCGTGATTGAGTTCACGGGTACGCTTTTCTACATTCGATTCTAATTGGTCTTTAGCCGCTTTAAGCTGGAGTTGGCTTTCTACCTGCTGCGACACGTCTGTTGCCAAGACAAAGTGCCCGGTGATATCGCCGGATTCATTGAAATGAGGCAAATAAACTTTCTGTAAAAAGCCAACGTCGCCATGAGCATTTTTTTCTTTGCTTTGAAAGCTCACCACTTCGCCTTGGTTAACACGGCGCAAGTACTGAATAAGATTGGGGTAAACCTCTTTCAGATGGCTTCGATCCATAGGCATATCATTAATGTCTTGCTCACTAACGCCATACCAATCGCGATAACCTTTATTGGTGTATTGAAACTTTTTATCGGTACCAATGTAAGCAATAAGCGCCGGTACATTATCGGTTATCATGCGGATCCAGCTTTCGTTTTGCTTCAGCGTTTCTGCGTAGTGATGCTGCGATGTAACATTGGTGAACGTGCACAGCGTATTGCCGTCGGGCAGTGTAGTGATGTTGCGTTCAACCACCAGTTGCTCGTGGATAATCTGTGTACTTGGCCCCACCGGGTTTAAGTTGAGCCCGCTCCAGTGACGGTTATTTTGAAGGGCATAAATATTCTTACTGTTTACCAGTACGTGCTGGGGCACGTTTGACTGGGTCAAAAACGTGTTATTCCAAAACGCAATGCCACCTTCTTTATCAATGAGCAATATTCCAACATCAATATTATCGATAAGGCTTTGCAACAGCTTGTTTTTCTCTTTAATGACTTGCTCGTAACGATTCGATTCAAGCAGTTTTACTTCAGTGATGTCGTTAAACAGAATAACGTTCCCGCCTTCTTGCGTGGGTCGATTGGTCAGCTGATACCATCGCCGGTTCGACAACTGATAGATCATCCTGCCTTCGACATCAGCAGGTAGGGCGCGGCGAATAACCCCGGAATGCTTGGCAGCTTGGGTGATATCGTAATAGTTATCGCCAATTTTAGGGGTAATGGAAAGGTCATCCCAAACAGTTTCAAAGTGCCGATTAAAGAAGATGATCCCGCCCAGTCTATCTAGCAACACCATCGCCTGATTAGTGCTTTCAATGGCGTCGTGTAAACGCTGTTTAACCTGATGGGTTTCTTCGTGAGCCCGCACCAGTTCGGCGTTTGACTGCTCCAGCTTTTGCAGTACTGACTGCAGTTCTTCGGTTTTCTGACTCACTTTTTCAGAAAGTTGAACCGAATGTTCGAAGGCGCGGTAGCTGTGATGATTAAAACCGCCCTCTTCCATGCGATACATCAGCGCTGCGTTTATTTTTTCAAGCTTTTCGTTTTCACGCCGTTGCTCGTAAAGGGCCTTTTGGAGCGCTTCCACGTCGGTAAATTGATTATTGGGCTGCAAAATACACCCCCGTAAACGTTTGGTTCAAGTGAACCGAGTGAATATGCTCGCCATAGGCATTGAAGCCCGCGACATTGTACCTTTGCTGTAGCCGTCTTATTTCGTGGTCGTTTTTGCCCTGTTGAATTTCGAGCCTTCTCAAAAAGCAATCGCAAGCATAGACAAATTCGGGCTCGCCAAGCTGAGCGCGCAGCTTGTCTAGTTTACTTTCTAATGCTTCAATGCAGTCACCCAGCTGAACAAATGTAAGAATAATGCCAATATCTACCGCGCAGTAGAAGGTAATGGCGTTAGTGGCCAAATCTACTTTTTGAATAGAGCGGATGAAATATTTGCCCCCTACCATCACTGCAAGGGGAAACATGGAAAACACATCCGGCGTTAAGTCTTCAGCTTTCATTCCCAATAAACTGGCGTAATACTGCGCAGCAGGTTCACCGTTTATTTCATACACGGTTCGCGACTCAGGGTCGGCGTGGGTGACCACCAGCTTCGATACGGGAGAGTTAATGTGATCAATGGAGAACACGGTGAAGGGCTTTCCCGTGCCAACAAGCAGCAATACTGCAGCGTCTCGATGAAATTCACCGTTGTAAAACACATAGGTGGCTTCAAGCTTTAAATCGTCGCCGGCGCTACCGCCTAAGTGTGGGATATTGCCAAATGCAGTCGCAAAGGTTTCTAGAAAATGTTCCTCATGGCGGGTAAGTCCATCGAGCACAGAAATAACGAAGTGCTGCTCTGTATCGTAACGACGCTCCCTCCCCTGTAAGGCTCGGCGCAAACCACTGGCAATATCGTGGGCTTCATCAAAGTTTACTTCGCCTAAATTAGGCACCAATGCTGTAGCAATAGAAAATTCGTTTTTCAAAAACGCGACGGCCAAAAGTTTTTCTGTTCCGTACCCATTTTTATTAAATTCTCCAGCACTGGTGCAGCCAACAATATTCACGTGCGGAAAACGTGCGGAGATTTCCTTTGCTACGGTGTCTAAGTCAAACAGCGTGCTGGTATGAAAGAGTAATAGCTCTATTTCATCGCACTTAACGTTGGCTAAAATCTCATTGGCCACATCACGGCAGGCTTCTTTAGCACCGTATAAACTAGAATGGTTGTCATCGTTAACCTTGCTATTAGCAGGTTGACTAAGTGCGGACAGGATTGAGGTTTTTGACACGCGTTGGCACCTTTTTCTTTTTATATTTATCGATTTTGCACAAGTCAGGGTTATCTAACGTAACCACACACTCAAGGCACTGAATACATTCAGCATAGTCAATGCTGCCGTCTTGTTCTATAGCATCAATACCACATTTCTTTTGTTTGCACAGCTGACACGGATTACCACAGGCATCTTTACGTGTAAGCAATTTAACTAAAGGGAAACGCCCCAAAATGGCAAGCCCCGCTCCCAACGGACATAAATAGCGGCAGTACACTTTATGAATTTTTAAACTAAGTAGCAGCAATAAAACCGAATACAGTACAAAAGGCCAATATCGAACAAAGTGTAGAGTTATGGACGTTTTGAACGGCTCTATCTCAGCGAGCTTCTCTGCAAGGTTTAGCGAATAGAATGAGCACGCAACAAGCCCTATAAGCAACCCATATTTAATTTTTTGTGCCCGTTTGTGGTGCTGTGGCTTAATTCTAATTTGTTTTATCCTGAGCTTTTCAGCCAGTATTCCCATCATTTCCTGGAGTGCTCCGAAGGGGCAAAGCCAGCCGCAAAATAGTCCCCGCCCAACGATAAACAACGAGACAAATACAAAGCTCCACAAAATAAAAATGACCGGGTCGAGAAGATATACCTCTAAGGAAAATCCGTCGACAATATCCAGTAGCAGCGTGTATATGTTGACAACAGACAGTTGCCCTTGAGCGTAAAAGCCAATAAAAAACAGCACGAACACAAGGGAAAATGCCCGTACTGTATGCACAAACTTGGTGTAAGGCGTTAGCCTTTGCTGGAATGCAAAAAACAACGACAGCGCTACAAGATAAACAACGGTGGTGCTTATCGTTAAGGTTCTGTCCCTCCAAATTTTCTGCCACAACGGAATGGGCTTCGCTAACTGAGCCTCAGGATTTTCCATAAATAGTTCACTAGGCAGTGTCACTTTCAAAGGGAACAGATGCTCATCTTGCTCGAAGAAACTCGGCTTAAACGGCACACTAATCGCTATTTCCATTTCTTGGTCAAGTGACAGCCCACCTTTCGATTTTACTCGAAGTACTTTGATCTCGTTGTAGTCGGGCAATGCTTGTGAAAATGCGGGGTCATAGAAGCTATAAAAATCGATATCGCGGATAGCTGTGGGAAAGCCGCCTTGAGACACCCGTAAATGCTCAGGTGTGGTTTGGGGAATAAACTCATCGCTGATAAAACTGAACCCTTTCGTATTCAGTACCATCAGTGCCATTTCACCCGGATTTAGATTTTCCTGTAACCGAGCAAATTCCTCTTCATCCAGCAGGTTTTTCCCCACAATAGGAAGACTTAAAAACGCATAGTAGTGTTCGGCAATGATGTCACCATCAAGAGCAAGCTCGCTTTGAATATCGTCAACCGCCCGAACCACTTCTCTCGAAAGCCCTTCGGTATTTTGCTGAGTAATCTGGTGCTTTTGAATGTAGCCCTTGTCCACCAATTCGCTAAAATTAAGAGGTTCGTAAAAGTCTGGATTGATAATATTGTTGCTAGGCGCAACAAAGCCATCGAGCTTAGCTCTGGCAACGGCTAATGCAGATGTCACGATGGTATCGTTGATAACCAGCACCGATACGGTGGCTTTCGTAACTCCATCAAAGTAGGTAGCGTCTTTGCCTACATTGCTTTTCCCACCAATGATAAAACGTTCTTTGACACTGTGCCCTTGATATTGAGCAACGAAATCAAACATGGATTTCTCGCCAAGCCCGTGCAAAAAAATCGGCTCGCTATGCTGCTTGACGAAAAGATCGACCACATTGCCTTGTGTATCTAGCCCAATCACCACATTAACCGGTTTGCCTGAAAAGCCTATGAAGTCGACAAAGTCATTCGACTCAAAAACATATCCGAGTAGTTGCTGAAGCTGATAGACCGGGGTTACCTTGATGTCAGTGTGCATCTCCCCCACGCGTGTAGCGTTGGGAAATATTTTGTAAATGTCTTGTGGAATGTCTGTCGCGTCAGACTGCGCCAACACATTGGTGCTGAGAAACAGCAAGAAAATGATTGAGGAAAATGCGATGCGCATAAAAGTAGCGGGCGGCGGAAGGCGCCGCCCTCAGGTTTACTTAGAAGAAACCAAGTGGGTTGATGTCGTAGCTTACCAATAGATTTTTTGTCTGCTGGTAGTGATCTAGCATCATCTTGTGGGTTTCGCGGCCAATGCCCGATTTCTTGTAGCCGCCAAACGCAGCGTGAGCTGGATACAAGTGATAACAGTTCGTCCATACGCGACCTGCTTCAATCGCTCGACCCACGCGGAATGCTACATTCGCATCGCGGCTCCATACACCAGCGCCAAGTCCGAAGCTTGTATTATTGGCAATCTCAATCGCCTCTTCTTCGGTTTTGAAGGTTTGAACAGCGATTACCGGACCAAAAATCTCTTCCTGGAACACACGCATGTGGTTTTCACCCTTCAAGATAGTCGGCTGAATGTAGTAGCCTCCATCAAAGCCAGGTAGCTGCTCTTTCTCACCACCAGTGACAACCTGAGCCCCTTCTGACTTACCGATATCGATGTATTTAAGGATCTTTTCGAACTGCTCATTAGATGCCTGTGCACCTACCATGGTGTCTGTGTCTAGTGGGTTGCCACGTTTGATCTTCTGAATTTTTTCCAACACTTTTTCCATGAATGCATCATAGATGTCTTCGTGAATAATCGCTCGAGAAGGACACGTACATACTTCACCTTGGTTGAAGTATCCAAGCACTAAACCTTCCGCACACTTATCAATAAATTCAGGCTCGTGATTCATGATGTCTGGGAAGAATAAGTTTGGCGACTTGCCGCCAAGCTCAACGGTAGATGGAATAAGGTTTTCAGCAGCACAGCGAAGGATATGTCCGCCAACAGGTGTAGAGCCAGTAAACGCAATTTTTGCAATTCTTGTGCTTGTTGCAAGAGCCTGTCCGGCTTCTGCCCCGAACCCGTTAACGATGTTTAGTACACCCGGTGGTAGTAGGTCTTGGATTAGTTCGGCGAACAATAAGATAGATACTGGCGTTTGTTCTGCTGGCTTTAGCACCACTACGTTACCGGTAACAAGTGCTGGCGCAAGTTTCCATGCAGCCATAAGTAGCGGGAAGTTCCATGGAATGATTTGCCCAACAACACCATAAGGTTCGTGGAAGTGATACGCCACCGTGTTTTTATCAATTTCACCGATGGTGCCTTCTTGGCTTCGAATACAGCCTGCGTAATAACGGAAGTGGTCTGCGCACAGCGGAATGTCTGCATTAAGCGTTTCGCGAACGGCTTTACCATTGTCCCATGTTTCCGCAACGGCAAGTAGCTCTAGGTTTTCTTCAATGCGATCGGCAATTTTCAGAAGAATGTTAGAACGCTCAGCTACTGACGTATCTGCCCAGCCCTTTTTCGCAGCGTGAGCTGCATCTAACGCAAGCTCAATGTCTTCAGATGTTGAGCGTGGGATTTGTGCGATGTCGCTGCCGTCTACTGGAGATGTTGCGGTGAAGTACTCACCTTTAACCGGTGCAACCCATTCGCCATTGATAAAATTACCGTAGCTTTCTTTGAAGCTTACGACCGAACCTTCACTACCTGGCTTTGCATAAATCATAAGAAGTACCTTTTGATAACTTTGCGCGTAACACGCGCAGTAACTTGGTTTGTTGTGTAGTTTGATAATGGTACTTTTACGTTGTACCTACCATGATGCGATAGACCGATTTGACTCCTACTTTAGGAGGGGAAACCTATGGCTACTTCTCACTCTTCTCGACAAACGACACCGATTGAGACGCTGAAAGCTCTGCATCACCGATGTAACCGTGTTTAGCCGCAATGGCTGAAAACTGAGAGGGCACCGCGTCAAGCTTTCGCTTAATGACGGTAAGTGCGTTAGAGACAGTCTTAGCCGATAGGCCCAACTCGTCAGCAACATCAAAGCGGGATTTATTCATCGCTATCGCAATAAATATCTCGAATTCACGTTTGGTTAATTTGGCAGCAATGTCCACATTGGTATCGAGAAGTTGATTGGCTAAATTTACCGCCAGGCCTCTCTCAATATACTTTTGCCCTTTTGCGACGACCTTAATTGCCGAGATCAATATTTCAGGCGAACTACTTTTACTGATGTACCCCATAGCACCGGTCTGCATGGCGCGGTGCAATATGACGCTGTCTTCGAACATACTGAAAAAGATAATTTTTAAATCTGGATGTCGCTTCAAAAAAATCTTGGCTAAAACAAGGCCACTTTCATTTGAAAGGTTTATGTCTAGGATTAAGATCTCAATGTCACTACTGGCTAATAAACGATGGGTTTGCGCGCCGTTTTCAGCATCAAAAATACGGCAATCGGGCATCATCGCATTGAGTAAAGCTTTGTATCCTTCACGCACCACAGCGTGGTCGTCGACAATTAGAATATTCATGCGACGTTAGCGCCCATAAGAGGAGGCATTTTTTTAAGGGTAAGAGACAGCGATACGGCAACGCCGCCATCATCGGGTGACGTCACACTACAATTTGCTCCTATACAACGTGCTCGGCTGCGCATTGAAGACATGCCAATATTTTCTACAATGTGGTTCCCTAATCCCCGACCGTTGTCTTTGACCATCACAGAAACACGGTGAGTATCGCCATAAATTTGAATGCTAACCTTGGTGGCCTTCGCATGCTTAATCACGTTGTTAATGGCTTCTTGAGCAAATCGGTAAAGATGAATATCTCGCTCATTATCTTCTTGATAGCGCTTTAGATTAATAGACACGTCCCACTTCGTATCGGGCTGTGCTACTTCTTGTTCGTACACCAGTCGCTCAAGCGACGACTGAAGAGAGACTCTATCTAAAACAAGCGGGTGTAGGTGAGCAGTGAGTTTTCTAATTGCATCGCTTATTTGATGTGACATCACTTGAACCTTCTGCGCCGACAGCTCAACAACAGATCGCTCTTTTGCGTTAACCAAAATATAAGCGTGGGCTTTTATCGTGGTCAGCAACTGCCCCACATTATCGTGAAGCTCTCTGGCAAGGTAATTACGCTCTTGCTCTTGAAGAAGCGCTAATTGCTTATCTATTTTTATGAGCTGCTTTTCTTTTGATTTAAGTGCATTTTGCAGATGCTTAAATTGGTCTAATACCCTGTTCATTTCGGTGATATCTGAATGTGGCAGGGGCTGTGATTCCTTGCCTTCTCGTAGCTCAGATAACGCGTCAGCGAGCTGATTTAGCGGCACTAACCTTTGCTTAACCGCCACTTTTAACGTAAACAGCAACAGGACAAAGGTTGCGAAAAACAGTCCCGCCACCAAGGCAAAAAAAGTGAGATTCTGGGTGAGTTCAGTAGCATCAAAAGGCGTAACAATAAGATACTGATTTTCCTGAATTGGGATGATTACAGGTGTGAGTGCAGTACGTTCGGTTGTCGGCATCACTGAGGTCTGCTCTGCCTGAAGGCGCCCCGTGAAATAATGGGCGGATAAGTGAGGGCTAGGCTCTACAATCGCTTCGATATCAGCAACAGGGATATTGAGGTTGACCATTTCTCGCACTTGATTAAGCGCGCCCGTCATCTCTTCCTCAATGTTATCTTGTATGTGGAAGTAGACCAGACAGGTAAAAACCAAAAAGCAGCCAATGAATACGGCCACTATAGCTGTAGATATTTTCGTAAAACCTGACATAACCGCCCCTGCAAGCCTTTTATTACAGGGTTATGCTATACAGACTACGTTAAAAAGCACATCCTGCAATAGGGGCGAATTCATCCTACCAAGGTAGGATGAATTCTGTTTTGAGCGATGTTTTATTTGGTAAGAACTTAGACTGTTTACACTTATCGGTAAGCCTGTTTCTCGGTGCTACTAGCTTCCCAGTCGACTGCTGAATTGGCCTACTGCATCAACGACTTCTTTGGCACCGTCTTGAATTTGTTCGATAACTTCACCCGCCTCTCTGGCGTAGTTGAGCCCTGATTGCGCCTTTTCATCACCTTCATTAACCAAATTTACTGCGTCGGTGGCCAATGTCTGGTTGTGTTTAACCACATTGATGATTTCTTCTGTGGCTTCGGTTGTACGCGATGCTAACTGACGCACCTCGTCAGCAACTACAGCGAAACCTCGTCCCTGATCGCCAGCACGTGCCGCCTCAATCGCAGCATTTAGAGCAAGCAAGTTGGTTTGTTCGGCAATAGCACTGATACTTCCGATAATAGTGGCAATTTGTTGAGACTGAGCGTCCAACGCATTAATCCCCTCTTTTGCCCTATCCATTTGCTGCGACAGCGAAGACATTTCAGAAAGCAGTTCGCTAATGACTTCCTTTCCACGCGTGGCGATTTGATCCGTTGTGTTTGAAGAACGGTAGGCGATATCAGCGGCACTGGACACGGCATTTTCTCGTGCCACCTGCTCAGTAATATCAGTAGCCAGCTTAACCACTTTATACATACGACCGTGAGAATCACAAATCGGGTTATAGGTGGCTTCCAACCAAATAGTGTTGCCGTGAGCGTCGAGACGTTCGAATCTTCCTGCTACGAATTCCCCCTGAGTAAGTCGTTCCCAAAACGTTTTATATTCGCGGGAATTCGCATACTCCGTATCACAGAAGATTCTATGATGCTGACCTTTAATGTCATTAAGGCGGTACTTAACGGCTTTCAGGAAAGCTTCATTTGCGTCCTGAATATTGCCGTTTAAATCGAATTCAATCACCGCATTTGACTTGTGTAACGCGGCCACCAAATCTTCGTGCTCTTTCGAGTTGGCTATAGTGCGCGTGAGGTCGTTGAGGTTGACTGAGAATTTGTGAATATTCCCTTTTCCGTCAAAAATAGGTTCAACTACGCCCCTTAACCACGCTTCTTCACCATTTTCACGAAGAAACTCAATCGCCCCCCAGTAATGAACACGCTGCTCGATAGAATCTTTTAGCTTTTTAAAATGAGGCGTGCTTCTGGCAATCTCGGGAACAAATTCAAAGAAGCGATGCCCTTTCACTTGAGAAAGTGAGTAACCCAGCTCTTTCTCGAACACCTCGTTGACGGCTTCAATTTCACCACGCTCATTAAGATTGAGAAAGATCATTTCTTCGCGCAAGCCTTCTCGCACTTGCTTGAGTATATGTAGCTCCTCGCGAAGCGCTTCGTTTTCTTTCACTAAGTGTTTATTGAACATAGGGCCTGCCCTGACAGAGAATTACAGTAATATGCCGTTTATCGGCAGTAACTAACCTTGCCTTAACGATAATTTGATTAATCTACACAAGGTTTAGCAAACTATTCGCTAGACAATGTCTTTTTAACTAGGGTCTGTTGACCTAATTTATTAAAGCCTAGACCACATTCAGCCACTTATATTAAAGCGTGGCGAGTTTTTCGACGCTGCTACGCTATTTTTTACATATTTACCCTGCAAAAGACAGTAGATAAACGTCTAATTTTTTAGTCGAGAAATTTTGAATGGTATTGCGTAACTTTATCTGTAAGCCATTTTGTAAATACCTGGAAGCGTGCTTGAGAATGAGTTTCTTTGTGTGTGGCCAGCCAGAATGTACGCTTAATATGGATCTCGTTTTCAATGAGTCGAACTAAGCCTGGCTGAGTTTCAGCCATAAATTTAGGTAAAATGCCTACCCCTGCACCATTTACAAGCATTTGATACTGCGCATTAATACTGGTGCTGCGCAGCGCACTTAATTGTGACAAAGCTGTCTCTTCAATGAACTTTAATTGAGGAGCGTAAACCAAATCGGGCACGTAACTCACTAAATTGAAGGCGGTGAGCTCTTGTAATGTTCGTGGTTCGTTGTCGCTGATAAGGGACTGGTGGGTATAAAGATAGAGGTTATAGTCAGTTAATTTTTGTGTAACCAGCAAGCCTTTACTGGGCTTTTCTAACAAGATAGCCATATCGGCTTCTCGTTTGTTCAGGTTTAAAAAGCCGCTGGTTGCCACAAGCTCAATACTGATCCCCGGATACTGCTTTTTAAAATCGGGTAGTAAAGGCGCTAAAAACCAGCTACCGAAACCTTCAGAAACACTCACTCTGATCGTACCTGCCAAATGCGAGCGTTCATCACCTAATTCATTTTGTGCCTCTAAAAAGTAATGCTCTGCTTTTTCAATGTACGTAACTAGCTCACTACCATGGGTGGTTAGCACATATCCTTTTTTAGTTAGCTCGAACAACTTACAATTTAATGAGTCCTCCAGTTTTTTTACACGACGAATTAACGTCGTAGGGTCTACCTTCAAGCCTTTAGCTGCAATAGCTACGCGTCCATTTCTTGCCAAACCAAGAAACAAACGCAAGTCGTCCCAATTCACTTAAACACCTGCATTTTTACAGCACCATACTGCAAGTATATGTATTGCCTTTGCAAACACAAGGTTTCAATATTGTTAAAAATTACAGGAGCTATGTCATGAGAAAGATTGTTCACTTTATTGCCGGTAAAGATTTTGAGGATAGCAGCGAGAATACCGCGTCGGTATTTGCGCCCAACACAGGTGAAGTACAGGCTGAATTAAGCTTGGCTAACACTTCAACTTTGGCCTATGCAATTGAAACAGCCCAAGCTGCACAGGTTGAGTGGGCAGCAACAAATCCTCAACGACGCGCTCGTGTTATGTTCAAGTTTAAAGAGTTAGTTGAAGCAAACCGCGAGCGCTTAGCGGCACTATTATCAAGCGAGCACGGTAAAGTGTTGGTTGATGCGCAAGGTGATATTCAGCGTGGCCTTGAAGTTATCGAGTTTGCCTGTGGAATCCCTCATGCGCAAAAAGGTGAATATACCGAAGGCGCAGGCCCAGGAATCGATGTGTACTCCATGCGCCAAGCACTTGGTGTAGTGGCAGGTATTACGCCATTTAACTTCCCGGCCATGATACCAATGTGGATGTTCGGTGTGGCAATTGCCTGCGGTAACGCGTTCATTTTAAAGCCATCAGAGCGCGATCCGTCAGTACCTGTTGAACTGGCAAAGCTTATGATTGAAGCTGGCCTTCCTGCAGGTGTGCTTAACGTTGTACACGGTAACAAAGAAGTGGTCGATGGTATTTTAGACCATCAAACTATTAAGGCGGTGAGCTTTGTAGGCTCCTCTGATATCGCTAATTACGTGTACGAGCGTGGCGCTCGTGCAGGTAAGCGCGTTCAAGCTATGGGCGGCGCGAAAAACCACGGCATCGTAATGCCTGATGCTGATTTAGATCAGGTGGTAACCGACTTAGTTGGTGCTGCGTACGGCAGTGCCGGTGAACGCTGTATGGCGCTACCGGTTGTCGTCCCAGTGGGCGATGAAACCGCTGAGAAACTGAAAGCCAAGCTTATTCCGGCTATTAAAGACATTATGGTAAGTCATAGTGAAGATCCCAACGCCCATTATGGCCCTGTGGTTACTGCTGCTCACAAAGAGCGCGTTGAAGGCTATATCGACCTTTGTATAGAAGAAGGTGCTGAGCTTGTTTATGACGGTAGAACCAGTCAGATCCCAGACGACAGTCAAGGCTACTTCATCGGCCCAACGTTCTTTGACCACGTGACCAAAGACATGCGTTCATACCAAGAAGAGATTTTTGGTCCAGTGCTTCAAATGGTGCGCGCGAAAGATTTCAACGAAGCAGTTAACTTAGCAAGTGACCACCAATACGGTAATGGTGTTGCTATGTACACCCGTAACGGCCATGCGGCGCGCGAATTTGCACAACGTGTAAACGTGGGCATGGTAGGGATTAATGTACCTATTCCTGTGCCAGTTGCTTACCACACCTTTGGGGGCTGGAAGCGCTCTGCATTTGGTGATACCAACCAGCACGGTATGGAAGGGGTGAAATTCTGGACCAAGGTTAAGACCATTACGCAGCGCTGGCCTGATGGCTCAGATACGAACGACAACGCCTTTGTTATTCCAACCATGGGCTAAGTGAGGAGACTATTATGACCACAGTTGCATTTATTGGCCTAGGTAATATGGGCTCAGGGATGGCAGATAACCTGGTTAAGAACGATTACAACGTATTAGCTTTTGACTTAAGCGAAGCGGCACTGGCCAAAGCCAAAGAAGCAGGGTGTACTATTGCGCAAAGTACCGAGCAAGCTGCTGCTGAGGCCGACATCGTTATCACTATGTTACCAGCAGGCAAGCACGTAAAAGATATCTATTCAAATCAGATCTTGGCTTCTGTCCGCGAAGGCACCTTGCTTATTGATTGCTCCACCATCGACGTAGAAACGGCGAAGAGTGTGTCAGAACTGGCAGAGAAAAAAGGCCTTAAAATGCTGGATGCGCCGGTTTCTGGTGGTGTTGCAGCGGCTGCGGGCGGCACACTCACGTTTATGGTGGGTGGCGACGCTGATGCATTTGACAAAGCCCATGGTGTACTTAGCGCAATGGGCAAAAAAATCGTTCATGCGGGCGGCCATGGTGCGGGACAAGCAGCAAAGATTTGTAACAACATGTTACTTGGCGCGACCATGATTGCGACGTGTGAAAGCTTCCAGCTGGCACAAAAACTAGGCTTAGATGCGCAAGTGTTCTTCGATATCGCGTCAAATGCCTCGGGACAGACATGGTCAATGACCACCTACTGCCCTGTAAAAGGTGTGGGGCCACAAAGCCCTGCTGATAACGATTTTGCTGGCGGTTTCGCTTCTGCGCTTATGCTCAAAGACTTGGGGCTGGCCATGCAGGGCGCGAAGGGCGTCAACGCGCAAGTACCTATGGGTGAGCTTGCTGCAAAGTGGTTTGAAATGCATTGCGAAGAAGGCAATGCAGGGATGGATTTCTCTTCAATAATCAACCGATTAGCGTAAGAGAAAACCAACAGTTCTCCGACGGCTACTTTCCCTCAGAAGAGGTGGCCTTCTTACTGAGCGAGTAAAGGATTTTACTCGCTCTTTTTTTATCTTTTCCCTACCTATCCCGCTTGTTTTTGCGCTGTTGTTACCTCGCTAGCTCCCTTACCAAGCGGAATTATTCCTTTGTTATTTGGTATTCCCTTTTCATCATCCAGAAGCCATTTTTAGGTGGCTTATTCGTTCTCACTCATATAGTTAAAACGAGCCAATTCGGCGTTCGGTCTACATCTTGCAATCCCGTATTTAGCCTAAGAAATTTACACTGCATTAAAGGGCTAAATTTTATACACCCTTATGCAAAGCGATACTTTTACAACCGTGAAAATATTATACGTTTTAATGACTTACTTAATTCACTAAGCAATTTCACTAAACACATTGGTTCTCTATATCGCTCACTTAGAGCGCGCTTTGAGAAGCAGAGTGTCGCTAATTTCTAACGTTCAATTTCCTAAATTCAGTAAGTAAAAATAAAAGGAACACACTATGAAAAAGCGTATTGTTGCCGCTTCGACGGCAATTGTAGCTATTGGTTGTATTTTCGCCTTTATCGATACAGCCCCCTCGGGCAAAAAAGAGGTAGCAGCGGCGAATGCTGAGACAAAACCTGTTGGTAAAGAAAGCGCTATTGAAAGGCAACGAAACGGCAAAGTGTTATCGACCGGTGTCGATAACTTCAAACCAAAAAATGAAGCCGAGCTAAAAGCTCAGGCTACAACTAATACTAACGATAAATCAGAGAAAGACACCATCGTCTGGACAACATCAGAAGATGGCAAAAAGGTACTTGAAGCAGAAGGCTATATTCCCGCTGACGTAACCGATGAAGCTTACATTGAGCTTGATCGTGAAGAATTAATGACGGTAGAAGTTGGTGAGTATCTCGATTTATACATCCCACAGTTCGGTGGAAGTTACACCGGTGAAGTTGACCACGTTATCACTCATCCAAACGGCGATCGTACCGTAGAGGCCCACATCCCAGGTGCGGGCTCTCTCTACGCCGCCGTTATAACGCTTGGCGAAAACGCCACCTACGGAAACTTAGCCACGCCTCGCGACGTGTTTGTGCTTGAAGGCAATGATAAATATGCGTGGATCGCACCAAAGTCTTCAATGATGCAAAACCACATCGAACGTGAACCCGACAGCGAACGCCCGCTTAGCGACGACAATGCTGAAGAAGTCTTCGATCTCGGCCAAAACTAATCCCCTAGTGCCTGTTGAGCTTCACAGGAAATTCAACAAGCTCAAATAAAACAACAAGAAGGAAATAAAAATGAAACACACATTTAAGTGTTTAACGGCAATGGCAGTTTCACTGCTTTGTACAACATCAGTAACAGCAGCCACCATCGATGTAATGGTGCTTTACACCCAACCTGCTGCAAATAATGTGTCTAATATCGACACTAAAATTAACCAATACATCTCACACGCCAACCGTGTTTATCAAAATAATGCGGTAGATTTACAGTTGCGTTTAGTGGGCGCTCAGTCTTCTGCTGCTACATCTAGCGACCTTCAACCTACCGAAAGTGCGCTAGACTTGTTAACTGATAGCAGTGGTGTACAAAACGCACGATCTTCAAACGGCGCAGACATGGTTGTGCTTTTAGGTAATCGTGAAAACATTTATGAAGGCGGTCAGCTAGTGGGTTACGTGTGCGGCATTGGCTGGGTAGGTCAAGGCAACAACGGTACACTGTACTCTAGCTCGCAAAGCCGCATGTACAGCATCAGCGCCGTTGATTGCGGCCTGTCCACATTTGTTCATGAACTCGGTCACAACATGGGCTTAGGCCACTCTGTTCGCCAAGGTTCAGTAGGCGGTGTATATAATGATGGTATCGGTCACGGCGTTGATAATAACTTCTCAACTATCATGGCCTATCCTCAGGCATTCGGTAGTGCCACCCAGCTAGACTATTTCTCTGACCCTTACTGGTCAGGCTGTAATGGCCAAGCCTGTGGCGTTGAAAACGAATCTAATGCTTACCGCGCAGTAAATGCGGTTATTAACCAAATTGCTAACTACTTCTAAGTAAGTAATTAATTAGGGGATAAATAAGGGAAAGCAGCCTTGCTTTCCCTTCAACCTAAACCCCTGCAGATTGTTTACTCTTTAGGCTGCGTCAACATGTCATCATACGCATCCATTTCCCAAGGCAGTTCGCCTGGGCTGGTATCGAGGAAGTGCAGATAACTTTCGAACTGATCTAAGATGTCCTTAGTAATACTCTCTTTGTCATATCCGTAAATATCGTAAGCTTGCCCTCCGCGGCGAAGGAACACTTCAGCGCGAAAATATTTTTCCGACTCGTCTTCTTCTGAACGCAGCTCTGCGTAGCTAAACCCTGGCACTAAATATTCAGTCATACGAATATCGTAGATAAAGTCCATGTGATCGTGACGCTCAACAGTGAAGATGGCCCTTCCCGTTTCCTCATCAAGCTTAACGAACGCCTCCCACTCTCGCGCTTTCAAAGCAGCTTGTACGTCTTTCATCGCTGCAATCACAGTTTTATCAATAAACTCATGCACCTCATTTCGGCTTGGGTAATCGACCATTGCTGCGAGTCGGCCTTTTAGGCTAGTCGAGCGACCGTGGTTTCTATTAAGCGTATTCGCCTTCAAACTGTTGTTTCGGTAGCCTTCAATGACAAGCGCACGCCATAGACCTGCTGCAGACGCTAGCATAATGAAGGCGAATGGTAAGGCGCTCGCAATGGTCATCGTTTGCAGAGCATTCAGTCCGCCAGCCAACAGCAACACTGCAGCAACGGTTCCTTCCAGACACGCCCAGAATATACGTTGCCAAACGGGGCTTTCTTCTTTACCACCAGAAGCAAGAGAGTCGATAACCAACGACCCAGAATCTGATGACGTCACAAAGAACGTAATGATCAATAACACGGTCAAGCCTGACATGATTGACGCGCCAGGTAGCAAGTCATAGAGCTTAAATAAGGCAACAGCTTCGTTTTCCTGCACATCGCTAATGAGTGCAGTAACACCTTGGTTCATAATGGCATTTAGCGCGGTGTCGCCAAACACGGAAAACCAAAGGAAGGTGAACATGGTAGGCACAAGCATTACACCAAAAACAAACTGCCTAATGGTTCTACCTCGACTTATTTTGGCGATAAACATGCCTACAAACGGCGCCCAAGCGATGGTCCAGCCAAAAATAAACAGCGTCCAGTTACCAATCCAGTCGCTGCGACTATAGGCCTGAAGATTAAAGGTGCGCTCAATGATGCCGTTAATATAACTTCCTGTGTTCTGTAGAAAGGTTTCTAAAATATGAACCGTTTCTCCGAAGATAAAAACGGTACTCATAAGCGATACAGCCAGAACCATATTAAGAATTGATAGCCTTTTAATGCCTTTATCCATGCCCGCGATAACCGATATTGTTGCGGCAATGGTTACGATAGCAATGGTGCCTACCTGCACCATGATATCAATGGGGATATCGCCGGAAAGATAATTTAGCCCCGCATTGATCTGTGTAACGGATAGCCCGAGCGTAGTCGCAATACCAAATAATGTACCGAGAATGGCGAATACATCTACCGCGTGACCTATAGGGCCATAAATTTTATCCCCTATCAGCGGATACAAAGCTGAACGGATAGACAAGGGCAAGCCATGTCGAAAAGCAAAATAGGCAAGAACCAAACCGACTAGCCCGTAGATCGCCCAGATGTGAAAGCCCCAATGAAAAAATGCGATTTGCATGGCTTGTTTCGCCGCATCAACAGTTTCAGCTGCTCCTGCAGGCGGTGAAGAATAGTGTAGAACAGGCTCTGCTACGCCAAAGTAGAGCAGCGCTACACCGTAGCCTGCTGAGAACAACATAGAAAACCATTCGGGAAAGCTATATTGAGGCTCTGCATGATCGGGCCCCAACTTTATGTTTCCCCAGCTAGATGATGCTACCGATACAATGAATACCAAAAAGATAGCGACCGACAACATGTAAAACCAACCAAAGGTTTCTGTAATCCATGCCAATGTACTATCGAAAGCCTCGCCGGCAAGTTCGGGGTTGCTGATGGTTCCGATCACCAGAAGCAAAATAATGACGACGGCGGGGAGAAATACAGGAAGAAGAATGGTGGAGTTGTTTACTTGGCCTTTCATAGCAAATCCCTTTTCACTGACAGGTAAGTTGAAACCCTGCGAAAACTTAAAAGCTACTTTTTTCTACTAGTGAGGATTTGCTTTGGTTCAGATAATTACCCAGATATATTCTTTTCTTGGCGCTACAGACCGTGATTTCAAGTAAATAAGGCGCTCCAAGCGACAACGACCTGCTCTGAAAAAAGAGATTAACGGGCGTGATTGCCGTTGGCTTATCAAAAATAATCAGACATAGATAAATAGCGCTGCCTGATATGTTCAATTAACAGCTTAATTTTTCGAGATGGCTGGCGGCTGTAAGGATAAACGGCATAAACGCCTAACACCTTACCTACCCGCTCTGGAAACAAATCGACCAGTGTTCCATTACATAAATCTTCGAATACCAAACATTTAGGGACGTAGGCAATACCTCTACCAGCAAGGGCTGCTTTGCGAAGCGCCCCTGCATTGTCACTTGAAAATGCGCCATCTACGGTGATGGTGTAACTGCCTTGAGACGACGTAAACTCCCACTCCCTTGCGCCGGATGTGTGGTAGGAATACAGCAAACAGTTGTGAAAGCTCAAATCCTCTGGTGCTTTAGGCCTGCCCTTTCGTCTAATGTAATCCGGCGATGTGCAAACCACCCAATGGGAATCTAAAAAGTGCCGCGCGATTAGGCTTGAGTCTTCCAAATATCCCGTTCGAATAACAAGATCAAACCCTTCCTCGACTAAATTTACAAATCGATTATCCAAAGACATATCAACGCTTAGCCCTGGATGAAGGGTACAAAACTCAGCTACCGCATCGGCTAACAGTAAATCGCCCGAAATCGTTGGAACCGACATTTTAATGTGTCCGGATATTTGTTCACTGTATCCAGAAATTGTGTCGATAGCTTCCTGCGTGGACGCCTTTACATTCATGGCGCCTTGCTTCAAAGCTTGACCCGCTTCGGTAAGCGTGAGTTTGCGAGTAGTGCGATACAAAAGCTGCGTTCCCAGCTCTTTTTCAAGCTTTGCTATTCGCTTACTGACTACCGAGTTGGTAATGTTGTTCGCCTCTGCCACTTTGCTAAAACTGCCCATCTCCGCAATTTGTGCAAAGAGAATTAAATCGTCTGCTCTCACGTTATTACTTCACTTTTGGAAAAGATAAATTTCATTGTTGCCGTATATCCCTAAGGCGAGAAACGTTATATTTTTATCAAGTTAATTACAATCGATTAAAGACATGATTATTTCATCGCCGACTGATTATAGACGCGCTGCGCAAAAAATATTACCGCCGTTCCTATTTCACTACATTGATGGTGGTGCCTATCGAGAGCATACACTTAAACGCAATGAAACTGACTTGGCTGACATTGCATTAAAGCAGCAAGTGCTGAGAAATATGTCGTCGCTTGACCTTTCTACAACGGTCTTTGGTGAACAATTGGCTTTACCTATTGCCCTTGCTCCAGTGGGATTAACCGGAATGTATGCGCGACGTGGCGAAGTGCAAGCCGCTAAAGCGGCTGCAAACAAAGGCATCCCGTTTACCATGTCGACGGTGTCAGTATGTCCTATTGAAGAAGTCGCACCAGCCATTGAACGTCCAATGTGGTTTCAGCTCTATGTGCTTCGCGATCGCGGCTTTATGAAGAATGTTCTGGAGCGCGCCAAAGCAGCGGGTGTAACAACGTTGGTCTTTACCGTAGATATGCCTGTACCAGGGGCTCGCTATCGCGATAAACACTCAGGTATGAGTGGGCCATTTGCTGCAAGCCGTCGCGTACTGCAAGCGATGACTCATCCTCGTTGGGCATTTGATGTAGGCGTATTCGGTAAGCCTCATGATCTTGGCAATATTTCTACTTATCGTGGCGAACCGACCCAGTTGGAAGACTATATTGGCTGGTTAGGCGCTAATTTCGATCCGTCTATCAGTTGGAAAGACTTAGAATGGATCAGAGAGTTTTGGGACGGCCCAATGATTATCAAAGGCATTTTAACTGAACAAGATGCCAAAGATGCGCTGAGTTTTGGCGCAGAAGGTATTGTAGTATCCAATCACGGCGGTCGTCAGCTAGATGGCGTGCTGTCTACCGCTAAAGCCCTTCCAGCGATTGCTAGCGCGGTGAAAGGCGATCTAAGTATTTTCGTAGACTCAGGTATTCGTAACGGCTTGGACGTGGTGAGAATGCTGGCACTAGGTGCCGATTGTACTTTACTAGGGCGCTCTTTTATTTATGCACTTGCTGCTGAAGGCCAACAAGGGGTAGAGAACTTACTCGATCTGTACAAACAGGAAATGCATGTCGCGATGACACTATGCGGTGCAAAATCAGTCAGTGAACTTAACCTCGACTCTCTCGCTTTTTAGTATCGCTGGCACCAAGGCCACTAAAAAGACCCCCAGTAATTGGATAGTCCAACTATTGGGGGTCACTTCATTTTTTATGGCTCTTTTATCAATGCACAAGTGGCTGGAAGCGTAATTTGCGCTTAATGATGCCCACCACAACAACTTCCATCATGCTCAGCCCAATTTTTAAGTTTGGTGGTTTTGCCTATTCCCGGGTTAAAACTATTGGTTGGGTCTAATTCTCGGTAAAAGTTTTTCAGCGCATCTTTTGCAAAGTACTCGTGTCCCACATTGTGCTCTGCTGGATATTCAGCGCTTCTCGCATCAAAAGTTTCCAGAATTTTACCCTTTAACAATTTGGCATCCGCCCCTTTTTTCAACACGTAATTCTGGTGCATTACGTGGCAGAATAAATGGCCGTAATACAGTTTTGTGTCTATCTGGTCGTCTATTTCTTTAGGCAGCACTTCAAACCAGTCGGGATCGTTGCGGCGAAGTGCAACATCGATGGTCATCATAGCGCCCACGTCTTTGCTGTGCATCACGTGGTAACGACCTATCGCGCCACCAGCAACAAAGCGATGCAAAATAGCCTTGTTAGCTTCTTCTTCTGTACACTCAAAATAACTACCTTCATTGGTTTTAAAGAAAGCATCAAGGTAGGCTTTGGCCTCATCTACCCCGTCATTGCTCATCTCCAATATCCAATGATGCTGATACTTGTCTCTGTACTCTTCCATTCGCTTAGGCAAGTGGTTAGGAAAAACGTAGCTCATATACTGCATAACGCGATCTGACATTTTGTTGGGTAAGAAGCCCAGCTTGTCAGTAAATGCGTCAAATTTGCGCTTAAATGCAAACAGCTTAGGAATAAATTTGGCGCCAAGCTTGCTGATAACGATAAACATATCTTTACCGTATTTCTTGGATACGTCGTAGCAGTCACGGTGAAGGTACTCACCCGAGTCAGGCAAGTTCTTGAAAGTAGAAAGTATGTCGCGACGCACTTTAGTAAACACAGCGGCGTCGTTAGACCCCACATAAAATACCTGTTTTTTCTCAGGAATAGGAAAGGTGTCTAGCCTCACTGCGAACACGGCAAGCTTACCCGCACAGCCTGAAGCTTCATGAAGTCTTCTGCCGTCATTGTTGAAGCGCGAAGGTGTGTCTGAATCAACGTCTCGAACTCGTTCATCATACTCGTTGTCTGATGCACGAGCGTCAGGGTGCTGAACATCAACTTCTTTGTAACGTTTGTTCTCAAGATTATTCAGAATTTCTTCTGGCTCACTACCTAGGTTAATCCCCAGATTGTTTACCAAAGATAGATTGCCATTGACGTCAATTTGGGCAAAAAGCGCTAGTTCAGTATAGGCAGGGCCTCGCTTGACCAAAGCGCCACCTGAATTGTTGCATATCCCCCCCACGATCGATGCGCCAATACATGAAGAACCTATCACAGAGTGAGGTTCGCGACCATAAGGCGCAAGCGTCTCTTCCAATCCAAACAAGGTGCTCCCAGCCAAGCCAACGATCTGCTTTCCATTGTCAACTAACTGAATATCATCAATACGCATAGTACTGATAATAACGAGAGGCCTGTCGTAATCTTTACCATCTGGCGTAGAGCCACCCGTTAACCCTGTATTGGCCGCCTGCATAATAACCGCAACGTCGGCTTCAACACACAGCTTAAGCACACGCCAAATTTCGACAAGCGTTCCTGGGCGCACTACCGCAAGCGCTTCGCCCGCACCAAAACGAAACCCTTTAGTGTAAGGCTGCTTCTTCGCTTTATCAGTTAACAAATAGGCCTGCCCTACTACATCGCGCATTGATGCAATCAAAGACTGAGTGTCAACGTTTACGGTCATGGTTCTCTCTGTGTGTTGAAATAATGGAAGGAATGACTTGGTGTTGAACTATACACTAACACCATTATTAACAAAGGGGGCAAGCCGCTTTTATCGAGATAATTTACTTATATTTAATTCGTTGAACACTTAGAGGCTCTAGCATTTAAGCAAAACTTACAGGCATTTTTCACTGTTACATTTTGTTACGCTTTGGAGGAGCAAGTTAGACCAGAGGAGTATTGTAAAGCCAATGTATAGTTCGTAAGGTTGATAGACACGAAAAGGAGCTTTCATGTCACATCAAGCGTTCGTTTTAACAAGAAAAAGTTTTTCAGAAAATACTAGAAGGGATGGGGCTTACGAACGATTCCTAAGTATTTTGCCGTCATGTGGATTTGTCGTCACAACCGGTGCGATTCATCCACCTCGAAGCGTGCTTAACAACACCTATACCTTCTTTATCGATGCGCAGTATTGTGACTCTGCCGCTATGCTCAACTTGCCTGTAGTCAACGATAACCCAGAGTTGAACAAAGTCATTTTCAACGTGCCAGAGTCTGACGTCGATTTTCATTATGCGGCATTACAACATGGTATTAATGGTATTTTCCATATTGAAGATAGCTTAGAACTTCTGGTTCGCGGTGTTCAACAAGTTCAGGCGGGCAACAAATGGTTCAGTCGCGAGATTATGAGTCGCTATATTGATGCCAATTTAGTGTCTAAAGCAAAACCCGTTGCTGCACTTCAATCGTCACATACTGTGCTGACCAAGAGGGAGTTGGCCATCACACGCAAAATTGCAGATGGTGCCCAAAATCAGGAGATTGCAGACTGCTTACACATCAGCGTAAATACGGTGAAAACTCACGTTTACAGCATATTTAGAAAGACGGACTGCCGAAATCGCGTTGAGCTTATAAAGTGGTTCGATCATCAGTTTAGCCAACCACAACAAGTAAGCATCTAAACTGATAATCCATTGAATTTAATTGCGTATGGCGCTTACGCTTTTGCGCGCCATACGCCTTTCTCCATTCCTTGTAGCACCAACTCAGTCACCGCTTTTTCTATGCTTTGTTTAACGCACTCGAACATGGGTTCATTAGTCGTGTAGCCCGTTTCTGCTTCAAGCAAGCGCTTAAGCGAAACATACCTAAACAGGCCTGCTCTCACCTCCTGGCTTAGTACTTTCTTAGATGTTGAAACCGACACCAGTACTTGACCTGTTCTCACGTCAACTGCACGCATGTAAATGGAAATTTGATCTTCCCTAAACAGCTCACTCGCTCCAATGCCAAAGTACTCTACACCAGCGCCGCCGGTACGAATGTTGGTATCGTAGCTAATTATCCCACCTTCTATAATAATTCTAGCTGTCGTGAGTGGCGGCAAATCGCCTCCGCTGCTTTCGTCGGCTCTAATTATTTTGCGTTCGGTAAGAATGTTCTGCAGCCCTTCACGCTCCACAGGTAAAAACCACGATGTCTCGCTTAAGGTCTGAACAAGAATAGAGGTTGCGCCTTGAGTCACCGCAGTAGAAAACGAACTTGCCCCAGTGCTAGGTTTATATTGCCCGGTCTGGTCTCTAAACGCATATACAGAAACCGGAATTTGTCCCATAGGCGCTGGCAAGCTTTTTACTTCAGACAATGTGGCACTGTCTTTAATTACATCAGCGGCCGTTGTATCTGGCGGCAGCGTATTAGTGATGGACTGGCATCCTGCAAGCGCCATGGCCACTATTAAAAAAACGGTACTTCTCATGTATTTCCCTACCCAAACCGTGGAATTTCAACGACAGTAACCTCACCTGTCAGTAAGTTAGTAATGTTCACAACAATGCTGTCAGGATTACTCGTTATTAGTTCTACCTGAAAGTCACCACTAACAAAAATACTATCCTGATTGAATATGCTGTCTATCGGGTTTCCATCTTCATCATATTCTTGTTCACCGAATGCGATGTCTGTGATTTCGCGGACTATACGATTGATATAGGCGCGTTCGAGTGATTCTTGAAGGCGTTCGTCATAGGAGCGCTCACTGTAAGGCGCTGTATGAGCGTTTTGTGAATTCGCCTTGCTTAATAGAAATGATCCGTTAAGTGGATTACCACCGAATGATGGGTTGATCGGTTCATACACCAACTCTGTTGCTTTCACACTAGCTGAAGTCCACGAGCCAGTCGCGATTAAGGCTGCTATCAATATCCCTTTTTTCATTACCATTCGTCCCCTGCTAAATCTGGGCTTCTACTGTCTACACTCGCGTTTGCCACCGCGTCTAAAACTAACATGATGGCTTGCTGTACTTTTTCATCTAATGGTACTTGTCTGCGCCCCATGTACGTTTGATAAACCACTCTATTGTCGTAAATCACCGAAAGAAGAGTACCCGCTTGTGGCACAATAATTTCTTTAACAACAAGGTTCTTACCCGAACTGTCTGGGACTTCTCGCCAGTATTGGCTAATGCGAGAGGCAAATTCGTGGCCTTGGCGGCTAATACTGTTATCGAGCAGCAGTCCGCCTAGCCGAATTTCTTCTGCGTGAATCGGAGAAAAGAACACACTAAAAAGCAGTGTGATAAAAGAGAAACAATACAAGTACTTCATTTAACTGAATATAGCCGGGCAAATGCCCGGCTACTCACTTTTACATCTGTAGGTTTACATCTGAACAACGGTAGCTACGTTGTAGTCACCAACCTGCGTAACACTTACTGTGCCGCCGTTGCCAGTAATACTACCTGTAACTAAATTATCGTTACCCATTTGCGTAACTTCAAATGTATTCATATCACCAGAAATAACAAACTGACCACCCGCGTCGTCTGTTACCCAGTTTCCTACGCCTTCTTGCATAACACTAACAATATTGTCGTTACCGTTAACCAGTAGGTCTAGTAAGTTAAGTTCGCCCGTTTGCGAAACCATAATTTCGTTGAGGCTTGATGTAACGTTGCTTGCCAACTCAACTGATGCTGTATTTTCAACACCCTCTTGAGACATTTCAATGATGTTGCCATCAGCGTAGTAAGTTGCATCACCAATACCAGCTTGCGCTAACGCCAAGTTGGCATCGCCATCTTGCTCAATTTCAATGGTGTTAAACAAGCCATCAAAATTAACTGTGCTGATTTCGTTAGCATCACCCACTTGAGTTAAATCAAACTCGTTGAATAAGCCAATTACGCCAGCATACGCCGTGTTGCCTTCGCCCACTTGGTTAATTTCGAACGTATTCTCTTGTCCGCCGATAGTTTCTACGGTAGCTAAGTTAACATCACCGATTTGATCAATATTAACTTCATTGCCAGAGCCTTCAAATACTCCTGTGGTAATCTCGTTGCTATCACCATCTTGTTCAAACCCTAGCACATTACCGTTGCCAACCATACTCCAACCCACAGCGTTCCGGTCGCCATCTTGGTCAATTTCAACTTCGTTTTCTGAGCCAATAACGGTTAAATCAGACACGTTGTAATAGCCGTCTTGAATAACATCGATAACGTTAGCATCACCGCTTAGCTCGCGAACATACGATTCGTGCCATTCACCACTTTGATCAACAAATACCGTATTGTCGTTACCCGCAATGGCATTGTTAGCCCAGTTACCACCATCGCCCTGATACACTGACAACATGTTTCCACTGCCCGAAATGCTATTTATTGAGCGATTAAAGATAAAGCCAAAGGGGCCGCCATCACCTAATTGAACAAGTGAAACCGAGTTATCGTCACCTTCGACAACGATTTCGCCTGTACTATTTAAACTATCTTGCTCAGATTGTAAGAAGTTGCCGTTACCTGTAACACTTGCAAAGAAGGTATTACCTGACTGCATTTGTGAAGCAAGTACTTCGTTTGCGTCACCCGTTATTTCTACAAAGATTGCATTTAAGTCACCTTCCTGACTTAAAATAGATTCATTACCTACCTCATTTCCCTCTGGTGCCGTTTGGATTAGCGTAATTTCATTGCCTTCAGCTGCAGCAATAAAATCTGCGGAAGCACTGAAATCAACTGTCTTACTCGCTGGAACTTCCTGAGCCGATGCCCACCCTGTCGCTGCTACTAAAAGCAATGCACTCGCTATTTTTGTTTTTTTCATTTTCACATTTGTCTCCCTATGGCAATCACATCATTCTTGATATTGTGTGATGTTAATCACCATTTCATTCCCTATCTGGTAAACAGTAAAAGACTGTTCACCCAATTGATTAACATTGGCTACATTGTCGAACCCATCTTGAATAATCTCGAAATAGTTATTGTTGTTTTGCTGCAATAAATTAACGACGTTCCCCTCACCCAGCTGTGTGATAAGAGCTTCGTTATTACTGCCGTTTTGAACAACATTCGATAGGTTGGCGCCGTTGCCGCTTTGGATAATGTTAGTTATGTTATTTAACCCAAACTGACTAACAGCGATGAAGACCGTTTCATCGTCTATCGTTATAGCTTGAGCATTCAGACTCATTGAAAGAGAAGATTCCACCATGTCTGAGCTTGTTGATAAGTCGGACTGTTGCGCATAAACAGGAAGATTTACGGCTAGAAGACTGCACCCCGTAGTGGCTGCCAACGCAACGGCTCTGCATGCCTTAGCGTTATAAGCAAACTGGCTCTTTTTAACCTTTAACTTCTTGTCCATGCGAACGACTGTTTCCTTGATTAACAACAAAGGTGACCCCTCTATAACACTCTTTAAGACGGCAATAATCCATCACCAATAAGTTGTATTTATTACAGGTCAAATACAGTTAGCACACGGTAAATCAACAAGTTATTTATAATGGGTAATACCATAGTGCTAGATTTGACGAAAACTCACGCACCGAGTAATTATTGGTAAGACCACCTAGTTTTTGTAGGGTCTCTTAATGGGTATTGCTATAGCGAGACTCTGAGACATAAAGACCTTAACTACATGTCAAAAATCATAGTAATTAAGTACCACTTTAGGCTTCTCTTTTCACTTTCCCCTAGTGTTTAAGTAGTATTTTTGAGTAAATTTTACTGTTAGGGGTGGCAGGTTTTTAAATTTGCGTTATAAGTTTTAACCGTTAGTTATATCAGACCGAACGAGAAGGTTCTGTGATTAAAGCATTATTGCTAATTATGGAATCTAATTATGAAAACAAAGCCTTTTAAAACAGGCCTTTCAGCACTTTCATTAGCCCTTCTACCGCTAATGGTATCTAGTCATGCACACGCCGCAAAAGCCGAAATTTTCGACGATAGCGTTATCGTTGTGTACAAAGAAAATGTAAGCAAAGCGGAAAAGATGCGCGCTCGCTCTTCGGTACGTGCACGAATTAGTGACGCAAACCGTGATGAAGTAGATGATCGCTTCTCTAACCTTTTAAATGGTCGCATTGCCAAACTGGAACTTCGTGGCAAGTCTGTAAAAGACGCCATAGAAATCTTAAAGAAAAATCCTGCGGTTAAAATCGCCGAGCCAAACTTCTTGTACCGCAAAGCCCTGGTACCTAACGATCCTTCTTATGGTGACCTATGGGGTTTGAATAACACAGGTCAAGCCGGCGGTACTGCAGATGTGGATATTGACGCACCAGAAGCATGGGATATTACAACCGGTGATAGTGATGTGGTCATCGGCGTTATCGATACGGGTGTTGACTACAATCATGAAGACCTTGCAGATAACGCATGGATTAACCCAGGTGAAATCGCTGGAAACGGTATTGATGATGATGGCAACGGCTATATTGACGATGTTTACGGTATCGATACCGCAAACGGTGATACCGACCCAATGGACGACGACTCTCACGGTACACACGTAGCAGGCACCATTGGTGCTGTGGGCGGTAATGGCATCGGTGTAGTTGGTGTAAACCATGACGTGTCAATCGCTGGCTGTAAATTCCTTGGAGCAGATGGAACGGGTTCAACCGCTGGCGCTATTGAATGTATCGATTACTTCACCGACCTTAAAGAGAACCGCGGCATCAATATTAAGGCTACCAACAACAGCTGGGGTGGCGGCGGCTATAGTGAAGCGCTAGAAACCGCTATTGAAGAAGCTGGCCAAGCGGGTATTTTGTTTGTTGCTGCGGCAGGTAACTCTGGTTCAAACAACGACAACGTAGATAACTACCCGTCTAACTATGTCACTACAACAAACAGTCTGGTTGCAGTTGCTAGCCACACTCGTACTGACGGAGACAGCGGCTTCTCATACGGTATTGAAACTGTAGACATCGCGGCGCCGGGTACAGCTATCCTATCTACAATACCAGGTGACGGCTATGCGACATACTCGGGCACATCAATGGCAACGCCACATGTTACGGGTGCAGCAGCACTTGTGTGGTCGCTAAACCCAGAACTTACGCCATCTGAAATGAAAGAGCTGTTAATGTCTACAGGTGAAACTAGCCTATGGGCTGATGGTCGCACCGTGTCTGGCAACCGCCTAAATGTACTTAATGCACTTGAAGAAGCTGATCCTACTCCAGGTTTTAAACTGGGCATTACACCTGGTTCAGCTGAAATAGAAGCGGGTGAGACCTACACCTTCACTATTGAAGTTGGTTCAATTGCTGGCTACGAAGAAGAAGTACAGCTATCGCTTGCTGAGCCAAGTGATATCGCGTCTTTAAGTGCAAGCTCGGCAATGCCTGGCGATACAGTAACACTGACCGTAGAGACATCTGAGGAAACGCCTTGGGGTCCGTACAGCTTTACGGTTAACGGTGTAAGCGGTGATATTGAGAAATCTAAATCAGCGAACCTTTATGTTTACCCTCAAGGGCTAAACGAATTCCCTTACGCGTATTCTGGTGATGCAGTACCTACGTTACCGAATGAAGAAGATCCTGACGATGTTGGCGTTGACCTAGTGATTAACGTTCCTGACGACTTAACAGTATTCGGTATGCAGGCGTCGGTAGATATCACACACACCTATAGCGGTGACCTCGTACTATCACTGACTTCTCCTCAGGGTACAACCACCGTTCTTCGTCAGAACCAAGGTGGCGGTACAGATGATATCGTTGAGAGCTATAACTCTGATGCCTTCAACGGCGAAGTAGCAACAGGCGATTGGACCTTGAACGTGCTTGATACGTTCAACGGTGACAACGGCACTGTAAACACATGGAGCCTTGTGGTGACCGGTATTGGTGAAGTAGGTCCAACACCGCCTAACTCTGCGTTTACCTATGACGCTTCAGGCTTATCAGTAAGCTTTACTAATAACAGTAACGACGTTAATGACGACATTGTCAGCTATAGCTGGGACTTTGGCGATGGCTCTACTTCAACGGAAGAGAACCCAACGCATGTTTACGCGAGCACTGGCGCCTATGACGTAACCCTTACGGTTACCGACTCTGAAGGTCAAACTGGCGTATCAACAGAAACCGTATCAGTTTCAGATAGCACCATTGTTGCAGAAATTGACCGCGCTATGCTGTCTCGATTCGGTTCGTTACGCGTAGATTTATCATATAGTGGCTCGATGGCCGATACTGTAATGATTTATCGCAACGGTGAGCTACTTGAAGAAGTAAGCAACACTGGACGTTATCGCGACAGAAGCAGAGGCGTTCAACCTGGTGAGTATACTTATATGGTTTGTGATGAAACCTCTGCATGCTCTGCACCAGTGTCTGTAAACCTTTAATGTAGTTTGCGTATCGCTGACGCGCTCTTCGTGACAGTTGGCGAATGATACGCTGAACAGTTGGGAGTTAAGCAATTGCCGGCCAAGGATAGGCCGGCTTTTTTTATTCTGAGAATTAAAGAGAGCACCAATCTAAGCCATCGGCTTATTCACTATAAGCCAAATACAACGTACACTTGATGCATTAAGAAATAATAAGCATTTTTTCATGCACATACTCATTATTGACGATCACGAAATTGTAAGGGATGGCATTAAAACACTCATCGAGCAAGAGTATGGCTGGCATGTTTCTTACGCAGTAAGCTCTCTGGATGCTCTTCCCTCCTTCGCTACGTTAGACGATATTGACGTTGCCATTCTAGATATCTCGTTAGCACAGGAAAGTGGTTTCGACACACTAGTAAAAATCAAGAAAGACGCGCCGTTTATAAAGTGCTTAATGCTGAGCATGTATGATCATGTTGGCTATATCAGTAAAGCGCTTGAACTCGGCGCCGATGGCTACGTTACAAAGAATGCTGCCACCAAAGAGTTAATGGACGCGTTGGAAGCTCTAGAAAAAGACGAGAATTATCTAAGCACAGATATTAGTAAAAAGTTAGCTTTCGGTGATAAACAGCTAACCTCTATCCTTACTGAAAGGGAAAAGGAAATTTTCTTACTGTTAGCAAAAGGATTCCAGCCAAAACAGATTGCCTACTACATAGACACTGCCCCGAAAACAGTGATGGTTCACAGAACTAATATTTACAAGAAACTCAATGTAACCTCCCAATTTGGTTTACTTAGAATTGCGTTAGAAACTGGGTACCTCGACGTTTCTGACGTTATCTACGACGATACGCTAGTCAAAGCAAATTGATGAATTTAACGCGGTATTTCAACGCTACCTATTTACTAATGGGATTAGGTTATACCGCGCTATTTCACGGCGTGTGGTTGCTCAGCACCCAATTTGAAATTATTTCAGGTACGGTGAGCTGGTATTTACCTGCTGGTGTTCGCCTGGCGGCGTTTTTACTACTGCCAATTTACAGCTGGCCACTGCTACTCATCGCAGAAAAATCAACCCACTTCATTTTATTTCACCCCGGTGGCATTCTCGACAACACGGCGTTTTTAAGTGGAACCATAGGTTGGTATTTAGTCCATTTAGTGCTGTCACCCGCGGTAATTTGCACCTGCGTTTATTTATTCAGACGTCGCTTTAGCGCACCTTATATAGACAATGTTTCCAGTACCCTTGCCACGTTGGCTTTTGGTGTTCTTATAAGTGTTGCTCTTGGGGCGGTATTTTTGGGCAGAAGGGCTATTGAACTGAAAACAGGCATAGAGGTTTTTCTTTCTATTTTGTTTGATTTTTCATTGGGTGACTTTGTAGGAATTGTTGTTCTTTGTCCTTTTCTTTTCGCATTATATAAACGGCCATCTATCCCTAAGAGTCACTTAGTACTGTACCTTACAACAATCGCTTGGCTGGTTTTGCTGATGCTGAGCAGCTATGCCTACTCCCAACAAATTAACATCAGCTATCAGGTTAAGTATCTAGCGGTTTTCCCCGCGCTCTTTTTATCGTATCGCTATGCCATAGTTGGCAGTGCGTTTTCGTGTTTACTCATAGGTATTACTGCGTTCGTGGTGGCAAGCCAGAGCGCACTTCCTCCCATTGAGCATCAGTTTTACATCTTAGCATCATGTACAAGTTGCCTCATTTTAGGTGCTTCAATTAACCAATCTACCTTGTTGAATATGAAGCTTGCGAAGAAAAACGAGGCTCTTGAACTATCGGTGCAAAGCGCTCAGGCACTGGCCAGTCAATTAGTGGTAGTGCAAGAAGATGAACGAAAGCGCTTATCGCGGGATTTACACGACGACTTTGGTCACCGCATAGTCGATTTGAAACTTCAACTGTCGCTAGATAGCAGAGAAAGCGACAACGACATGATGCTCAATAAGATAGATGCTCTATACCACGCAATGAAGAAAAGCTTAGGAGGATTACGTCCGTCCGGTATTGATACACTTCCCATTGAAAGCGTGATCCAACGTTCAGAGATCATTACCACGCTCAAGCGCGCAAACATAGACTATTCGTTTAACGTTAGCGGCACGCCAGTACCGTTCGATTCAGACCAGAAAATACATATCTATCGCATTGTGCAGGAAGCGGTGACAAACAGTATAAAATATGCCAATGCGACGTCGCTCAGCATTGATATCAACTATGCGCAACACAGTGCCGTATTTATCGTTACTGACGATGGCGGCGGCATCCCTGAGCATATTGCCCAACTAGCAAACGCTGAACCCACACTCGGCCTGCTGTCGATGAGAGAGCGCGCAAAGTTGATAAATGGTGAGTTTGATATTTCCCAGAACAAACCAACAGGCACCCGAGTTTGCCTGACTTTGCCCTACAGTGCTTAAGTTACTCTACTGCGTTTTAGGTGCGTCGCTGCATCCTTTTTATGCTACATTGCTGTTGATTTAACTACTATTTTGATAACCGTATGCAAAAAAATTTCATTACTCGCCGAGCCCGTTTTTTTAGACAGTGCCTGAACATTGCTGTCCTAATTGCCACTTTCACCACGTTAAATGGCTGTGTAAGTACTCAAAATGAAAGTCCTTACACTTACGCTCCGTCTGCATCACCCTATCAAGATGTGGTCAATGCACAGCAGCGAGCTGTGGAACAAAGCAAATTACTTTTGGTTGTTCTGGGTGCTCAGTGGTGCCACGACAGTACTGGCTTAGCTGAGCGTTTTGCGACAAAGGAAATGGACCTTATTCTACGCGCTCATTATGAAACCGTATTTGTTGATGTGGGAACACTTGAAGACAGAAGAAATATAACCGAGCGATTTGACTACCCCATTTATTACGCCACACCAACAGTAATGGTGGTTGAACCTAAAACCAGCGCATTGTTAAACAGAACGTCAATGGATATATGGGGGCGCGCTGACAGCATTCCCTTATCGGAGTACATTCAGTATTTCTCTCGCTTTCCTGCAATGACAACTGCGCAAAAAGCCCCGTTTATTAACTGGGAAGCGACAGATGAAGAAGAAGCTTACAATAAAGAGCAAGCACTCAGATTACAAAGCGCTTATGACAAACTCGGTCCGCTACTTGCGCTAGATTTACAAGGTAATACCCCACAAGGGCTTAACGAGCTATGGAAAGAGACCAAAGGGTTTCGCACTGAACTGCAAAAAACGCTGATAAAGCGCGCCGAGCTTACGTTAGATTCTGAGAATGGCAACGGAGTCAACACCACGCCAGCATTGCGACACTACAATCCGTTTTCGTGGGAACATAATTAGGGCCTGTTGACCTTTGGTGTACGAATTTTGGTCTAAATGGAAGCCTTTTAATCGCGAAACAGTCCTGCAAGCCTAGCGGGCTAAGTTAAAGGACTGTGCGTTGAATGTTCTCGATTTAGAACCACTAAACCGTCAAACATTCGCCTTGTCTAGATGGCACACAGACCGCTGCAAAAATGTACAACAAAGATCAATAGGCCCTAATACCAGTCCACATAATTTATTACCCACTCAGCGAGATTTAAGATGTTCGTAATCGCGGCGTGTTATCGCAGGTATAGAGGTTCTACATCAAGGTGACGCAACAAAGAGTACGGACATTAAAAAGGGCCTTTCCAACGGCCCTTTTTTAATAAACTCGGTATTATGAAGCGCAGTTCAACTGTTTACGCTTTTGCCCTGTTTGACGCCGTATTATTAGTGGTGCTATTTGACGGATTACTTCTGCGCTTAGCTGGTCGTTTAGCGGCACTTCCTTCACTTCCTGAGCGTCTTCGACCTGCAGGCTTTCCACCGCTATTGTTGCGCGAATCCGATTTACCTGCGCGCGGATTACCGTTTCCGCTACGGTTGCCTTGGCGTTGACCCGGCTTTTTATTCTCGCCACTTCGTTTACCTTCGCTGCCGCTCTCACCTTGTGGTGCTTTCGGCTTTTTCGGCTTTTTCGGCTTCTTGGGCTTTTTAGGCTTAGACAGCGTGGTAACAGGCACGGCTTGCTGAGGCTCGAAACCTTCCAACGTTTCACGAGGAAGCAGCTTTTGAATCAGCGTCTCAATATCTTTCAGGTTTTGCAGTTCTTCAGCACATACAAATGACCAAGCCTGTCCACTAGCGCCTGCGCGCCCTGTACGACCAATTCGGTGAACATAATCAGCTGCCGTATTGGGTAAGTCTAGGTTTACAACGATAGGCAATTCACTAATGTCGATGCCGCGTGCTGCGATATCGGTGGCTACCAGCACTTTAATTGCGCCATTTTTAAAGTCAGCAAGCGCTTTAGTTCTTGCTCCTTGGCTTTTATTACCGTGAATAGCGGCACTTGGAATTTTTGACCGAGTTAGCTTTTCTGCAATACGGTTAGCACCGTGTTTCGTGCGGCTAAACACTAACACCTGCTCCCACTTCTGCTGTTTGATCAGACAAATAAGCGCGGTCGTCTTTTTGGATTTATCAATGGTCACTAAGTGCTGCTGAACCGCTTCTACCGTGGTATTGGCCGGCGCGGTTGAAATACTCACAGGGTTGCGCGTTATTGTTTTCGCCAGCGCAGTGATTTCGTCAGAAAACGTGGCTGAAAACAGTAAGCTTTGACGCTCTTGTGGCAATAGCTTCAATACTCTCTTAATGTCGTGAATAAAGCCCATATCAAGCATTCTGTCGGCTTCATCCAATACCAACACTTCAAGCTGAGAAAACTTAACAGCGTTTTGCTGGTAGAGGTCAAGCAATCGTCCAGGCGTAGCAATTAACACATCCACACCTTTACGTAGCTTCATCATTTGAGGATTAATGCCGACACCACCAAATACCACGGCAGTTTTTAACGGCAAAAACTCGCTGAACGCTCTGATGCTCTCTTCTACCTGAGCAGCAAGTTCTCGCGTGGGTGTTAAGATAAGTGCCCGAACATTGTTGCCAGATACAGGTTGTCCTTCCATCAATCTCTGTAAAATAGGAAGTCCAAATCCTGCAGTTTTCCCTGTTCCCGTTTGCGCAGCTGCCAACACATCCTTTCCTTGCAATACTTCTGGTATTGCCTTTTCCTGGATTGGTGATGGTGTACTAAATCCTCGTTTTTCAATAGCTTTTAACAAGGGTTCAGCGAGCCCTAATTGGGTAAATGACATTAATAAACTCCTGTCATAGGTATTTATAAAAAATTGCATACCGCAAAGGTATAAGCGTTAGTGCTTTATTGCTAACCGTGGGGGTTATAGATTACTGGGAAAACCTAAAGAGATACGCCATTGCCAACTTGGCTTATTGGTGTTTGACATCAAGAAAAGAACGTAGGTGTTTACTCTTACAAATTGCGCGCGGAGTCTACCACTAAAAGCCGAAAGCCACCAGCGCATTTTTTGTTCAAAATCTAGTTAAGCCTGTCTGACGTTTCACTTAATAAGTTCCGATTTACATAGCATAACAGCATGGGAAGTTTTATCGGCTTTTCGCACTAAGAGAATGGTCTTGAACCGTACCGTATTCCCTCATTTTTAGGAGAGATATTGTTATATTTATATTTTTATCAAAACGATAAATATCTATTTAGTACGAATTTTGCGACCTAGAAACGCAAACTTTTCATGTAACAGATTTTAATTATATTTATCAACACCTTAAGAAATTTCGCTTTTAAAAGTGTGCGTTAAAAAAACAAGTTAAACAGGGCTCTTCTACGTAAAAACACCTCAAAATCTTTGAAATTAAAGACAACTTGATAGCCAATTTCTGTTGGATAGATAAAAAAAGCTTTACCATATTTGTTATAACAGATAAAAAGCGCGCAGTTATTCCACGCTCAAATTACATCCACGCTGCTGCAGTGTGGTAAACAAGTGAAGTAGAAAACATGAATGTTGATAGTTTAACCCAGCACTTTGAGGAAAAGTTGGCTTTAGTCAAAGCATCGGTGATGTCTGATAGCTTTGTTATCCAGCTTACAACAATCGCAATTATTTATTGCGTTGCGTTTTTGCTTGCACGACAAGTAAAAAAGCCATTTAAGTTTACCCGAGAAAAGCCACAGCAAGGCGCACATACTATGCACGGCTTTTTATACAATCTGGGGGAGGCACTATTCCCGCTTATCACCATCAGTATGCTAAAGCTTACTACCGTGTTGGGGGCGCAATTTCAGTTTGATGCATGGCTATTGGAAATAGCCGTTGTTGTAGCACTAATGCTGTTTGTTAATTCCTTGATTACTGGTTTTGTCGAAAACAACACCATTGCAGCGTTTATGCGATGGGTGGGTTTACCTATCCTATTTTTACACTTAGTTGGCGTGCTTCCGCTGATAACTTCAGCATTGGAGTCAATGGCAATATCAATCGGCAATGTTGAAATTTCAGCGTATGGCGTAACAAGAGTGTTGTTGTTTGGTGGCTTGCTGTTCTGGCTAGGCCGCAGCTCGAACGCCATTGGTCAAGATATTATTCGAAACCATAAGTCGCTCGACGTTTCTACCAAAGAAGTGTTCGCAAAGCTGTTTGAAGTTGCCCTGTTCTGTGTGGTCTTTCTTTTATTGCTTAACGTCATGGGAATTAATCTTACCGCATTAGCCGTGTTCGGTGGTGCAGTAGGTGTGGGTTTAGGCTTAGGTTTGCAGTCCATCGCATCAAACTTCATTTCGGGCATCATTATTCTATTGGATAAATCGTTGACCGTAGGCGATTACGTTGAATTGGAAGACGGGCAGAAAGGTATCGTCAGAGAATTTAAAATGCGCTATGCCGTATTAGAGACATATGACGGTAAAGATGTACTGGTGCCTAACGAAAAGTTTATCAGCTCCTTGCTAATAAACTGGACACACAAAAACCAAAAACAACGTTATCGTATCGACTTTTCTGTTGCCTATAAAACAGATATCCGCGCCATGGTTGAAATCATTAAAGAAGCCGTTTCAGAGCATCCGCAAGTGATCAGTGGCGAAGGTATCCCTTTTGAAGAACTGCCTGACTGCGAAATAGATAGCTTTGGCGATTCTGGCGTTAATATGTTTGTTGAGTTTTGGATGGAAGGTGTTGACGATGGTAAGAACCGCGTTGGTGGTGACCTACTGCTTATCGTTTTCGAAACGCTGCGCGAACACAACATTGAAATACCTTTCCCTCAACGCGAGGTACGGGTTATCAACGAACAAGGCATTGGTTTTCGAAATACCACACCATAGCTTTACTCGCTCATGACATGAGCGCTTTCAGTCATACCTTCGCGCTGGCTAAAACCTAGCGCGAAGTGTATCCCACTGCCACTCTTGGGCAGACAGACCTAACGTCTGGACAAACTTGGCATAGTCTTCTTTGCCCATCGCTGACGCTACGGTTTTTAATTGAGATTTGGCTTTTATTGCTTTTACCTGCAGTAACTCCAATCGCTTATCGGCACTTGAATCGAAGTTTTCACTGATGATTGCATTCGCTTTATTGGCCGCTTCCCACGCTGTAATAACATAGCCCACCAGCTTTATGTAAACACCTACCATACGCTTTCGCTCAAATATGTTCTCAAACAGTGAGCCAGATAACGACTTTTGGAAACTGGCCTCTGTTTCTAAGGCAACAAATTGCTCGGCGTTCTTTAGCTCATTCAACACATTGTGTAAAAGCTTAATGTGGACGTGCGTATTAAGTGCATCGACGTGAAGTGCATTAATATCGTCGCTTAGCATTTCTAAATTGACCAACGTTCGTTGAAGACTAGCCATTGTGGTAATTGTCTGTAGAAGCAAAAAATAAAGGTTCAGTGTATCGAATTAAAGATGGGTTTGCGATGGTCTCGCGGGCGTTTTAATCACATTAAGAATTCACAACACAACTTATAGAAATCAATTAAAAAGGGCGCGGAAGCGCCCTTTTAGTTTTTATGCCTATTGAAAAATAGTTGTTAAGCTAATTCGCGATAGCAGTTATACCGCATCTATTTACCCAAGCTGGCGTTTAGATCGTGACGTAAATCGAAACGGTCTAGCGTCATCACTTTGGTCCAAGCGTCGACGAAGTCTTTAACAAAACGGCTTTTCGCGTTGTCGTAGGCATAAACTTCGGCCACTGCACGCAGCTCACTGTTTGATCCAAAGACCAGGTCTACAGGCGTACCTGTATACATAACTTCACCAGTGCTTCTGTTTACACCTTCATATACCGACGGGTTATCTGTTTTTCTCCACTTAACGCCCATATCAAGAAGCGTTACGAAGAAATCGTTGTTAAGCGTGCCTACTTTGTCAGTAAATACACCGTGGCTAGTGCCACCTGTATTTGCTCCCAATGAACGCAGACCACCAAGCAAAACAGTCATTTCTGGTACCGTTAGATTAAGCTGATCGGCTTTATCTACCAGCATGTCGGTTGGCGAACGATAGCTAGCTTCTGCGTTGTAATAGTTTCTAAACGCATCGGCTGTTGGCTCTAACAATGAAAACGAATTAACGTCTGTTTGCTCTTGCGTAGCATCAGTTCGACCCGGAACCACTGGCACAGTAACCTTGACGCCAGCATCTGCCGCTGCTTTCTCAATTGCTGCCGCGCCGCCAATCACAATGAGGTCAGCAAGAGATACTTTCTTCTTAGAAAGCATGCGTGAGTTGTAGTCTTCTTGCATCTCTTTAAGCTTAGAAACAACGGCTTGAACGGTTGCAGGCTCGTTGGCTTCCCAATTCATTTGCGGTTCAAGGGCAATCCGAGCACCGTTCGCTCCACCGCGTAAATCAGATGCTCGGAAGCTAGATGCTGCCGCCCATGCCGTTTTCACAAGTTGCTGAACGGTTAAGCCACTGTCTAAGATGTCAGCTTTAAGCTTCTTAACGTCTTTATCAGAGATCGCTTTATAGTCAGCTTTAGGCACTGGATCTTGCCAGATGAAGTTCTCTTCTGGAATATCGTTACCCAAGTAACGTGCCTTAGGACCCATATCGCGGTGAGTTAGCTTGAACCACGCTTTAGCAAATGCCGTTTGATACTCTTTAGGATCCGCTAAGAAGCGCTCGGCAATTTTTCGATACTCTGGATCGTACTTAAGCGCCAAGTCAGCTGTAGTCATCACAGGAGGATTTTTCTTACCTTCTACGTGCGCATCTGGTACTGATTTATGAAGCGATTCATCGGTAGGGATCCACTGGATAGCGCCGGCAGGACTGCGAGTTTGCTTCCACTCAAAACCCAATAAGTTTTGGAGATATAGGCTCGTCCATTTAGTAGGTAGCTGTGTCCAAGCACCTTCCAAACCGCTCGTTACAGTGTCTTCTGCATTGCCTTTACCGCAATTGTTCTTCCAACCTAGTCCCTGCTCTTCTAAGCCTGCACCACCTGGCTCAGCTTCTAAACAATCAGCAGGCTTGTGTGCGCCGTGCATTTTTCCAAATGTGTGACCACCCGCTATTAGCGCAACGGTCTCTTCATCATTCATCGCCATACGGCCAAATGCAGTGCGAATATTTTTCGCAGATCCCATCGGATCAGGCACACCTTTAGGGCCTTCAGGGTTAACATAGATCAAGCCCATGTGCGTTGCCCCCAACGGACGCTGAAGCTTACCGTCGCGCTCTTCACGATCGCTCGCAAGCATTTCCACTTCTGGGCCCCAATAAACCATGTCAGGTTCCCAGTCGTCGGTACGACCACCCGCAAATCCATAGGTGTCAAAGCCCATGTTTTCCATGCCTACGGTACCCGCAAGGATCATTAAGTCGCCCCAAGATAAACTTTCACCGTACTTTTGCTTGATAGGCCAAAGCAAGCGACGCGCTTTATCAAGGTTCCCGTTGTCTGGCCAGCTGTTCAGCGGATCAAAACGCATTTGACCACCGTCACCGCCGCCACGACCATCTAGCGTACGATAGGTACCTGCACTGTGCCATGAAAGTCGAATGAAGAAAGGACCATAATTTCCGAAGTCGGCCGGCCACCAATCTTGAGAAGTAGTGAGTAGCTCATTAACATCTTTTTTTACTTGGTCGAGATCTAGCTTAGCGAATGCCTTTGCATAACTGAAATCATCACCCAGTGGGTTTGAGCGATTATCGTGATCTCTTAACGGAGAGAGATCGAGCTGATCAGGCCACCAAAATTGATTATTTTTCGCTTGAAAAGCTTTAGCAGTGCCCGTGCCTTTAGCACCCGCAGGCTTACTAATTTGATCGTTGGCAATAGCCCCTGTTGCACCAAGCGATAGAGCAACAAGTACTGATAATGTGGTTTTTTTAAACCTGTTTATAGTCATGGTCTTTTCCCGTCTGAGTTTGTTGTAGTTACCAAAGCGTGAGTGCGAATCACACCACTAATTTGTTAACATTTTGTTTACCTCATAAGCAGTTAAAAGATAGACAGGCTTAGAGAATATTTACAGTTGATAAAATGAATTCAACTGATTAGAAAATCCAATCAATGAAAAGTTGATTAATTTCAACACCTTAAAAACTCAGTTCACTTTATGACGTAAACGACTGTCGCTCAGTAGAACCATGTAATGCGGAAAATGAGCTAGATCTGTGAATCTCTTTCAGAGATTGGGAAATTTTTTCGCTTCTTGAAGAGTGAAACTTTTCCATACTTTCTATAAGCGGCTAAATAACCAACTAAAAAGTGCCGGTTTATGTAAAGTTTTCATCTAATTGAAATACCTTCTGCAATTTCTACCATGGCACAGCAATTGATACAGAGATGATGCAATTAAAGACGCATTAACTTCAGATAAGAAGTCGATGGAATGTTAAAGAAGTAATGAGGATGAACTTATGAAAAACACACTTAAGACACTTACCGGACTTGCAGCTGTTGCCTCTATCAGTGCTATGGCTTCATTCGGTGCGCATGCTCAATCAAATCAAATTGAAGCAAAAGACAGTGGTTTTTATGTAGGTGGTAATTACGGTTACCTACGCGTTGAAGGTGAAGATGACTTTGACGATGACAAAGATGTTTGGCAAGGCCTTGTTGGATATAAATTCAATGAGTGGATTGCAATTGAAGGTGGTTACATCGATTTTGGTGATTACGGTAACGACCTTGCAGGTGCTGAAACAGACGGCTACACAGCGGCGATCAAGGGTATTCTTCCATTAACAGAGCGTTTTTCTCTCTACGCGAAAGCAGGTCAACTTTGGTCAGAAACCGAGTACAACTTTGCTGGCGTTTCACGTGATAACGATGACGAAAGCTTGTTTGTAGGCGCAGGTCTAAGCTACGCGATTACTAGTAACTTTTTAGTAAACGCCGAGTACACTGTTTATGATACAGAGCTTGATGCAGACGAAGCGTTTGATGACATCGACGACACCGATTTTGAAACCGATCTTAAGCAAGCCAGTATTGGTGTTGAGTATCGTTTCTAAGACATTGGTTGCCTCACGTTTAGCAACGTGACTTAATGAGAATGCTAAAGCCTTGGCAACACAGCCAAGGCTTTTTACTTTTTGCTACCCATCTATTTTCTGGATGAGCTGCGCCAGTTCCTCAATTTTTGACACTGTCGTTTTAACTAAGTTGTCAATTTCATTGGATGAGGACTGGGAGTTACCTGCTAACGTTCGTACTTCATCAGCCACAACCGCAAACCCTCTTCCCATTTCACCTGCTCGTGCCGCTTCTATCGCTGCATTTAGCGCTAGCAAATTAGTTTGCTCAGAAATAGAATTAATTGTGCCCACTATATTACTTATAGTCTGGCTGGTAACCAGTAGCTCTTTCATAGAATCTTGAGTATCGTTCACCGCTTGTTTTCTAGAGGTGATATTAACGGCAAAAAAGACATAACGTGTTACTTGCCCGTTGAAGTTCTTAAGTGCGCTGATTCTCGCGTCAAAGGCAAGATAACGCCCAGCCACTTGAAACTCAGTAATTTTTGAAACAAAACCAGCGCTCTCTAGAGTAGACTTGTCCTCTGCAGAAAGACTATTCATTACCTCATTTGCAAATGATTCAGAGCTCATTACCCCGTTCAATGTGTCGCGTAGTAGTTTGTTTGCCTCAACGACTTCACCATTAGGCTTCATTTCAAGAAGAACAAGTGCACTGCCTATAGCTTTTAATTTGTTAGTAAAATCTAAAGCCATTTGCTTAACACGAGTAATATCAGCCTGAACCGCGATAAAGTTAACGAGTTTTTCTTCTTTGAAAACGGGGTTTATTGATAGTGAAGTCCAGTAAGGCGTACCATCCTTTCTATAGTTAAGAATTTCATCATAAAACGCTTCGCGATTTTTAATTTTTTGTCGTATCACATTTACAGTACGTTGATCGGTTTCTTCACCTTGTAAAAATGATCCAGGTTTCTTGCCTTTTACTTCGTCCAGCTCCCACCCCGTCAACCGGTAAAACCCGTTATTAACGTACTCTATGAGACCATCTGCATCAGATATAATGACGGCATTGTCTGTTTCGTTGGCAACCAGCGAAAGCATACGTTGTAACTCTCGCTGCTCTACTTCTTCTGTTACATCTTTAATAAATGCTGTGTAGAGGGTTCGGTCAGCCAGCCTTACTTTAGACAAAGACAGCCTGCCCCACAGGCTTTTACCGTCTTTCCGCTCCACTTTAACTTCGCGGCTGGTTCCGACAATTTTGTCTTGGCCTGTTTCTCTATTTGCGTTGACATAGTTATCATGGTTCGCTTGAATCGCCTGAGGCACTAACATCTTCACATTTTGGCCAATGACTTCATCTCTTGTATATCCCCATAGCTTCTCAGCGGATGCGTTGAACAAGGTTACGTTATTGTTTTCATCAATACACACTACAGCATCTAACGCTTGCTCTAATGTTTGCTCCACTATTTCGCGAGACTCTCGCTCTTCTGTAACGTCTCGAACGAAAGCGGTGTAGTGCTTCTTTCCTGCAACAATAACCTGAGATAAAGCAAGCTGAACCCAAATTCGCTCCCCACTTTTTGTTTCTAATTCGACTTCTCGCGAGCTGCCAACGATTTTATTAACATTTGTTTGTCGATGAGAATTAACATAATTGTCGTGATTTGCTTTGTGTTCGTGGGGAACCAATAGTTTGATATTTTTGCCTAGTACCTCGTTTGGCGTATAGCCCCATAACTTTTGAGCGGCATCGTTGTAAAACGTAATGTTGTTTTTTTCATCTATGGTAACTACAGCCAAGATTGATTGAGCAAGCGCCTGTTTCGCCGCATTTTCCTTTGAAAAAAACTTCATTTATCTAGACCTTCTCATTAAATTTTTTAAGTTATATAGAAGATCTTTCCCTGTTTTTCCAACTGTGAATATTAAACTCGTTTTACAGTGAAAATATTACACATTGCGAACTGATACATCTTACACACGAGCTCAAAAACTCTAATTATCAATAAAAATCATTCACTTATATTTTTGGTTCTTACGTTTTATAGAGGTACAAATTCTGCAACAGAATACAAATAGTGAAAAATGAATAAATAGGAAACGTCACATGCAATCAGGAAAGAGTGTATTTCAACCCGGTCAAAACTGTTGGGTAGAGAGCAAGGCTCGTTTTTCTACACCTTTGATAGATTGCGGAAACTATTATAAAGCCTTGCACAGCTCTATCGTTAAAGCTAAGCACAGTATCTTCATTGTTGGATGGGATATAGATAGCCGCATTCGCTTGCTGCGAGGCGACGACGAAGCGAACAGTGAAGCGCCGAGCGTAATAAGTGATTTACTTAAGTGGAAAGCTGAGCAAAATCCTGACATTAAAATTTACCTGCTACGTTGGGACTCATCGCTAGCCTTTTTCGCGCAGCGCGAAATGTGGGCAAAGGAAGTGTGGGAAGAAAAAACTCCAGACAATGTGCAAACCGAGCTCGATGACACGATTCCGATGGGCGGAAGTCAGCACCAAAAAATTGTGGTTATCGATGATGAACTCGTATTCTCAGGTGGAATGGATGTATCCACTAACCGCTGGGATACTCGTGACCATCCCGTAGTTTCAGAAGAGCGTGATGGACCTGATGGGGAGTATGGTCCTCTTCATGATGTGCAAATGGTATCAAGTGGACCTGTAGTAGCCGACTTTTCAAAATTAGTTCGATGGAGGTGGCAGCGTGTTGCTGACTCTTCACCTATTGATATCCGCGAGGACGCGCGCATTGATGAAAATGCCCCGTTGCCTGATGCTTGGCCACAAGATTATCCTCCCCTTTTTGAAGACGTAGAGTGTGCACTTGCCAGAACAATTCCATTTATGGATGAGGTCGAGCCTGCTCAAGAGGTACGTCATATGCTGCTTGATCTTATCGGTGAAGCAGAGTCTGTAATCTACATTGAGAATCAATTTACAACGCGTCAGGAGATCGCTGAAGCGCTGAATAAGCAGCTTAAACTGAAACCTAATCTTTCGGTCATTATCGTAAGTTCCTACGAGCCAAAAGGTAAGTTTGAATGCGAAGCATTTTGGGCAAGCCGCATAGAATTCAAGGAAATTTTAGAAAAAGGGATTGACCCTAAGCGAGTAAAACTGACTTATTCTTCAATTGAAGACATGCAAGGCCGCAAGGCATACAAGCGCATCCACTCCAAAGTGATGACCATTGATAACAAATACCTTGTTATCGGGTCATCAAACTTGAGTAATCGCTCAATGACGCTAGACACCGAAATCGACACGGTGCTGTTTGGTAACACAAAAGACAATCAGGCGTGTATTGAACAAGTGAGAAACGACTTACTCGCAGAGCACACGGGACGCGATATTGATGCAATGCCAGCGTTATTCAACAATGAATATCCGGTTGAAGCATTAATGCAGGATCAGATAGCACACGGCTACGTACTTACCGAAGTTCGCGATGAGGCGTTTACCGAACAATCCGTTAAGAATGTGTTCAGAGCGTTATCTGACCCTGAAGAACCCCTTATTTCGGTGCCAACCTTTGATGGAGCTGCTATGCCTGCACGTAACCCAAGACGTCGCAGTATTATGATTTTGATTGGTCTTGCCATCATTGCTGTTCTTGGCGGGCTTATGTTTTGGGCTAGCCAGTCAATTCCTTGGTTAAGTTCCGACAGCATTAACGCCTTTCTAGAGAAAAGTCGTGGAACCTACTTTGCTCTGCCTACCGTGTTGCTGGTTTATGTGGTCGGCGGCGTTTTATTCTTCCCGGTCACTGTACTGTCACTTGCGGTGGCTGCTATTTTTGGCCCTATATGGGGGCCCATCTACGGCATCATGGGAGCACTAATGAGCTCTGCAATCATGTTTGGAATAGGCAAGCTATCAGGCAACGCAGGACTTAGAAAAATTGGTGGTCCAAAGGTAGCTGCCGTTGACGAAAAACTAAAGCGTAGCGGTATCGTTGGCGTCGCGGCCATTCGAATGCTGCCTGTAGCGCCCTTCAGTTTGGTGAATTTGGTAGCGGGCATCTCATCTATTGGCATTTTCCAGTTTTTAGTAGGGACATTTTTAGGCATGTTCCCGCCCATGATTGCGAAAGGGCTTGTGGGTGATTCGATAGCACAAATTTGGCAAAACCCTTCTGTGGAAACCATTAGCTATTTAGTTGGCGGTATCGTTTTATGGGGCCTTATGATTTGGGGCTCGCAAAAATTTGCCCGCTACTACCAAGCTCGGAAGGAGTCGGGGAATCAAGATACTGCCAGTGATAATAGTGACAAAGATGAGGTAGAGAAATGTGCCGCATAGTGACTTACAACATTCACAGCGGAATAGGTAGAGACAAAAAGCACGATTACAAACGCATAGGGCAATTCTTGGCAAACAGTGGCGCCGACGTGGTGCTGCTGCAAGAAATGGATACTCGTCCCTCTGAGCGAAGTACAGCACAGGACGTTAAAGATATCTGCGCTGAAAACACGTTTAAGCTCATTCCATCACCAGCCATTAGGGAATCTGATGGCTGGTATGGCAACGCCATCCTAACTCGCTTTGACGTATTAGCGCACGATACACTGGATGTCAGCCAAAACGGGCGACAGCCTAGAAATGTTCAGATTGTAGAGCTCAAGACAGAGAAGACCCCCCTTACGGTGGTGAATACCCATAAGGGGCTTAAGAAGCTAGAACGTCGCTCACAGTTTTCTTTGCTTCATGAACACCTTTCTTTGAAGATGAAAGAGAAGCAAATCCCTCTAGTTCTAGCCGGTGATTTCAACGAGTGGCAGTTTTTCTCAAAAGCGTTTAAAGCACTTAACGAATTGCTATTACAGCAAAAAGTGGGGGCAACATTTCCAAGCCACTTTCCTGTATTTGCACTTGATAGAGTATGGGTGTCTGACGACATCAAGGTAAAAGCGTGCAGAAAATTAAAAAATGCGAAAACTCGAATCTTGTCAGATCATTTACCTGTGCTTGTTGATATTGAACTGCCCCAGAACGACTAACCAAGTGCTCTTTTGCACTTAACGGGTTGCATTATTCTCGTCGTACGCGAGATTTAGCCTCATCTTGTGTTGGCACAGTGCTACGCAGGTTGCGCTATGAACGATGAAGCGGCAAATTCTAACGTACCGCACCAGTGTTTCAGTGCGTTTTCTTGAGCCACTACTTTTCTGAGAATATCAATGATCGGACTGCTATCTAGCAGCGTCTTGGCACTTTTGTTTGTCGCAGCGAGTACAGTACGCTGCATTTCTGGCTGTGTTATTTTCAGTGATGAAACTAGGCCAGACTCCTTTAAATGAAAAATAGCTGATGTAGGAAGGATCATCACGCCTTCTCCCTGCATAACTTGCCTAAGGCCAGTCATGAGTTGTCCTGAATAAGCCAAATCGTGCTGCAAACTAACGCCCGTTGCTTTTTCATAGTCAGCAATTAGTTGACCCAATGCATCTTTGTTACCCGGTGATAGCAAAGGTAATTCACTGATTTCCCAGAAACGGATCGTCGTTCTATCTCGAAGCTTGGCGTATTGTTCACACGATGAGGAAGCAGAAAAAACCAAATGAAGATCTTCTTGAATTAGCGGTGTGACTCGCATGAATTTAGGGTCGACAGCTTGCTGATAAGTAAGCGCAACATCCACCTGCTTTGACTCAAGCCAATCATTAATGGTGTAAGACGGTCCAGTGCTGATTTCGACTTTGAGCCCTTTATGGTTCGCCGTTATTTCCGTGAGCAGCGGTAAAGAAAGCACATTGCCGATTGACGGTAGCATGCCTATTTTTACTACCTTCTTTTGTCCAGTTTGAAAGGCTTCCAATGCGGCCTTAACGTTGTCTATTTCGGTTAGCAGCTTTAATGCATGTTTATAAAAAACTTCGCCTGCCGATGTTAGGTTTACTCCCGAAAAACTTCTTTCAAGCAGCGTCGCTTTCATCTCTCTTTCTAAACTTGCCAACTGCTGACTAATGGCGGGTTGAGCGATATCCAATGCTCTCGCTGCCGCAGCAATACTACCCTTACGCACAGTCATAACAAAATAATGCAGCTGTTTTGAATGCACTTGCCCTCCTTACAAAGGTGGTGAGTTCTAGAACGGGAACGGTTTAATGAAGACGGCAGCAACGAATATGCCATTCCATTAAGTTATATGAAGCAAAATTGTAAAAATGGACTAAAAGCAGTGGGGCATGAAAATCTTGTCTTTCCCCATACTTAAGTCTAATAGCATTAAATTAGCGCCCTGTGAGACGGCTCAATATTTTTCTTATACCCCTGAATAATCTTCTTTCTTCCTGCAAAGCCAAAGAGTTTTTAGCCTTGTTCTTGTACACGAGTGGCTAGACAACAATAACAAGATGCTTCTCGCATCAAAGTAGTGCTCGTGCGTGCCTAAAAAGAGTGCAGATTTTAATAATCCACACCCACAAAACTAAGTAGCAATAAGCACGATTGGGAACACAAATGAAACAGAAAAAGCTCCACACTGCAGTACGTTACGCACTTACCGGATTAACACTTTTCACTACTTCATTGCTTGTACAGGCGCAAGAAGTGACTGAAGAAACCACAGAAGCCAAAGACCTAGAACGCATTGCCGTTGTTGGTGCCCGCGGTGCACCGCGTTCAGTAACCAGCTCTCCTGTACCGGTTGATGTACTCACCGCCGAAGACGTTGAAGCCGTTGCGTTTACCGATATGAACAATGTCCTTATGACACTCGTTCCCTCTTATTCCGTAGGCCGTCAACCCATTTCCGACGGCGGAACGTTTATCCGTCCAGCAACGCTTCGAGGTATGCCCACCGATAAAACGCTTGTTTTGGTTAACTCTAAACGTCGTCACAGGGCCGCACTTGTTTCAATTGGCGGTTCTGGCACACAGGGGCCAGACATCGCAACTATTCCAACAGCAGCAATTCAAAGTGTTGAAGTGTTGCGCGACGGTGCAGCTGCGCAATATGGCTCAGATGCCATTGCAGGTGTTATCAACTTTCAATTAAAAAATAACACCGAAGGCGGCTCGTTCACTGCCGACTACGGCAGCTACTACGAAGGAGATGGCGATCAAATTACCGTTACTGGGAATAAAGGTTTCGCGTTAGGCGACGATGGCTTTTTCAGTATTTCAGCCGAATACTCTGACAGCGAGGCCACCTTTCGCGGTGAGCAATATTGTGAGCCATGGTTTTGTGTGGATGACCAGTCAGATCAATACATCGCTGATGCTACGGCCATGGCCAACAGCGTTCATGGTTCAGACGTAGTCCAACCATGGGGGCAACCAAATACAAGCGGGACGCGTGTTTTCTTTAACGCCGGTTACGCACTATCCAGTGAACTTGAACTCTACGCATTCGGTAACTATTCAGAAAGTGAAGGTGACGGTTCATTCTATTATCGCTATCCAGGCAATGGCACCATTGAAGACATTCGACTTGAGGACGGTTCAATCTGGAACCCGCTAGAGTTCTTCCCTGGTGGCTTCACGCCTCGTTTCTTCGGTGATGTGACTGACTACTCATTTGTTGGTGGTGTTAAGGGCATGTCGGGCGACCTTACTTATGATATCAGTGGTCGTTACGGCAATAATGAAATCTCTTACACACTAGCCAATACCATTAACCCGTCACTGGGTAACGAGTCACCTACTTCATTTAAGCCGGGTGACTTAACCAACGAAGAAACACAGATTCAAGCTGACTTCACCTATGACTTGAACCAGTATGTTCTTGCCTTCGGTGCAAGTTACTTAGACGAGTCATACGAAATATCTGAAGGCGAGCTAAGTTCCTATTTTGCAGGCTCTTACGCCACATCCGACCCTTGGGAGTTTTGTAACGACGACTACACCACTACGGCACTGGGCGCTGCTGTCATTGCAAACGGTTCAACTCTGAATTGTGCCAACTACACCAGTGCTGACAGTAACGACGATGGGGTTGAAGATGATGGATTCGCTGGAGTAGACGCCGTTTATACTGTTGTAGGCGTTGGCTCCAACGGCTTCCCTGGCTATTCACCAGACTATTCGGGCTCATACGAGCGTGACTCATATGCGGTATACACGGATATCTCTGGTGACATTACAGACGAGTTGTTTGCTCAGGCTGCGCTGCGTTATGAAGACTATTCTGACTTTGGCTCAGAAGTAGTATACAAAGTAGCAGGGTTCTATCAGTTTAGTGATGAAGTAGGCTTTAGGTCGTCTTTTGGCACTGGCTTTAGAGCCCCTACTCCAGGTCAGCAAGGCACCACCAACGTATCTACACGTCTGCCCGATGGCTTCCCAGTAGCAACAGGTCTGTTCCCTGCTGGCGGCGAGGTAGCACAAGCGCTTGGTGCCAACGAGCTTTCACCTGAAAAGTCGACCAACTTTACGCTGGGTATGACTGCGAACTATGGCGATTTAACGCTCACTGTTGATTACTACAACATCAAGCTTGAAGACCGCCTTTACTCTGTGTCTACCCGAGATGTTTCCACCACTGTCGTTACCGACCCTCAAGCAGACGGTTATGACGCATACCAAAACTATCTAGCCCTAGCAGGTGCCAATGTTTCTGGCGCTGAGTCCATTGGTGGTGTGTTCTTCTTCCAAAATGCTTTCGATACCGTAACCGAGGGCGTGGACGTTGTTGTTACTTACAAGATGGAATCGAAGTATGGCGCAACCGTGCTAACCGGCTCTGTAAATTACAACAAAACAGAGTTCGATTCTGATCCGAGTGAATACTTGAACGCTGAGGATCAGTTCGACTTTGAAAATGGCCGTCCCGAAATGCGTGGTGTCTTCTCAGTTACCCACAGTTACGACGTGTGGTCTGCCGTTGCACGTCTTAGCTATTTTGGCGAATACGAAAATGCGGGAAGCGATGACGGGGTAAACGCCACGAATATTCAAACCTTTGGTGACGAATATATGTTCGATATAGAGGGCTCCTATCTTATTAACGAAAACCTTACCCTGTCAGTGGGGGTAAGAAATCTCTTCGACAATTACCCAGATGTAAGTACTAACGGCGACGCCTGTTGCGGTGAAGTCTATGACTCTGCCTCGGTGGTTGATTGGCAGGGAGGATATTACTACACCCGACTTGCAGCCCGTTTTTAACTGGCTCCTTGCAAACACCGACATAAGTCGGTGTTTGTGTATGTAGTTAACTGTATATAAGAAAAACTTAAAAGGTCATTCATGTTTAAAGCTGTTTCATGCGGAGTAAAAAGCAAATGGAAATAGAGCTACTGTGGTTTGTAGTTACTTTGTATATAACTGGTGCCATTGCAGGTATCACGGCAGGTCTGTTTGGTAATGGCGGGGGGTTTGTTGTGGTACCTGCTCTTCTCGCTGTTTTTCCGTTTTTTACTCCTCCATCAGAAGCCCTCGTTAAGGTAGCCATCGGAACATCATTGGCATCCATTGTGGTATCAAGCGCTCGGTCAGTGATGGCGCATCGCGCTAAAGGTGCGGTGGATTTTGACATTCTTCGCTCGTGGAGTATTTGGCTTATTCTTGGCGTTGGTGGCGGGCTGCTCATCGCAAACAACTCCAGCGCCAATGGTTTAACGGTCGTGTTCGCCGCTGGTGTTCTACTTTACTCCGTATACTTCCTTTTCCCTGAGTTCGTTGTAAGACCCGGGCTTGTTTTCGATATGCCTAAAGGCATAGGCAAAGCGGTTTTGGCGTTTGTTCTGGGTGGTTTCTCTGCTCTGCTTGGCATAGGCGGCGGTACGCCAACAGTAATCACTATGGTGATGTGCCAGCGCACCATTCAACAGGCTGTCGCGACCGCCGCAGGCGTCGGCTTTCTTATCGGGCTTCCAGGTGCCATTGGCTTTTTGTTTATGAAGCACCCTGAAACCGCCTCGTTGCCGGTAGGCACTATTGGCTACATCAATATACCTGCGCTTATTGCTATCAGTATTGGGGCAATCTTTACCGCTCCAATCGGAGCCAAAATGGCGCACAACTTCAGTGAAAAGAAGCTAAAGCGCTTATTTGGCATCTATCTCGTCATTGTTTCTAGCGCAATGTTCTATAAAGCCATTTAAAAGAAGAAGGAGACAACCCGTGAGTTATAACCGTTCAAGACGCTTGTTTATTGGTGGCACAGTTGCAGCGTCAGCAATAGGTGCGAGTGGCATAAGTCACCTTGTGAGCGCCCAATCTGTTAGCGCAAGCGCTTCCCCATCGTCTGTTATGTATGGACCAAAGCCTGGGGTTGCAAAGCTCAATGCCAATGAAAACCCGTTTGGGCCGAGCCCGAAAGCGCTAGACGCTATCGCAAAAGCATCGGCGGAAGGTGGAGCCTACTATGCTTATCCCGCCGCTATGACACTATTGGATATGATTGCCGAGCGCTATGGCATTACTCGAAAGCACATTTCTTTAAGCGCCGGTTCAAGCCCTATTCTTTCCTACGCCGCCCTTGCGGCCAGCAAGAACGGAAAAATTCTGGGCCCGGACCTTTTTTGGGACACCACGTCTAAAGCACCTGAAAAACAAGGTGCGCCAGAAATCGTGAGAGTTGCTAATACGGCAGAGCTTGATATTGACCTTGATGCCATGTACGCCGCAATAGACGACTCTATTGGTATGGTGCACATTTGTAACCCGAACAATCCAACGGGAAAAGTGCTCGATCCGAATAAGCTTCGCGAATTCTGCATAAAAGCATCTAAAAAAACACTGGTGTTGGTCGACGAGGCATATAACGAGCTTATCGATGAGCCTCCTAAGCATTCAATGATTCCGCTCGTTAAAGCTGGTCATAATGTCATTGTAGCGAGAACCTTCTCAAAGATTTATGGCTTAGCAGGTATGCGCGTGGGCTATTTAATCGCATCAGAGGAAAACACTGAGTGGATCAATCGCTATGGCATGGGCGGCTATACATTGAATCAAGCAGGCCTTGCCGCGGCTATCGCCAGCTACAATGACGATGCCTTTTTAACTTTCTCTAAAGAGAAAATTTATGAAGGTAAATCTATGGTTATGGACGCAGTAAAAGCAAATGGATTGACAGCGCTACCTTCTAGTACTAACTTTATTTTTGTTAATTTAGGTGACGGCAACGCAGAGTACTTCCGCCAAGCCATGGCTGAACAGGACGTGCTGATTAGAGGAATCTACCGTACGTACGACAACTGGTCTCGCGTAAGTATGGGAAAAATTGGCGATGTAAAACGCTATGTTGATGCCATGCCCAGTGCACTTGAAAAAATGTACACTATGCAAAATACTTAGCTGCAAGGGTGTGCATTGTCGGCCGATGCACACCTCGCTACTTATAGACTTAAATTTTCTGCTACTTCCTCGTTTACTCTCCTAGTCATTTTCAACTAAAAGTCTAATACGCATAAAAGTCACTTCTGTCATATACTCATTTTAAAGCGCCACTGCTCAAAGAATACGCTGATTGGAAAATTTTTACGGTATTGTTGCAGTAACGCTAAAGTTGCACATACTTTACTAAAAAGGCATCGCATTAAATGCCGCTCTAGGAGGCTGTAAATGTCAATTTCTGTATTAGTAGCTGATGATTCTAAGTTGTCGAGGCGTAGTGTGATTCGCTCACTTCCGCAAGATTTAGAGTATGACATCACCGAAGCAACAAACGGGCAAGAAGCCATAAATGCGCTGTCAGAAAGTGAATTTGCATTGGTACTTTTAGACCTAACCATGCCAGAAGTTGACGGCGTTGGTGTGTTGGAATTCTTGCACCAAAGGCCCGACGCCCCAAATGTAATTGTGATTAGCGCTGACTTTCAGCCAGAAAAACAGAAAATTGTCATGTCTCTGGGGGCAAAGCGCTTTTTACGCAAACCGCTTGATAAAGAAGAATTAGCAATGTCGTTGTTTGAGTTGGGGTATCTATGAGCATTGTACTACCACTAGACGAAGAGCAAAGAGATGCCCTTCAAGAACTCCTAAATATTTCCATGGGGCAAGCGGCTAACTCTCTTGCGCAGTTAATTGAAACCAAAATTGATATTTCTATCCCAAAAATCTCAGCGGTTACTCCCACCCAGCTTTACAGTCTCTTATTTGAAACCGAAGACGCTTTCTATACCCGTCAGTCTTTTTTAGGCGACGTACACGGCGAAGTGATGTCTGTGCTATCTCAAGCTGGATTGAGTGAGGTCGCAACGTTAATGGATTACGATGAACCATTAAGCAGAGAAGACATTCAAGAGATTATCTTGGAGCTTTGTAACATTTTGGCAGGTGCGTGTTTGGCTGGTCTTTCCGACCAGTTGGAGCTTACCACTAACTTGAACATGCCCACGTTATTCTTGCCCGATAAAGCGAACTTCGATGAGTTGCAATGGCAGCACAGCTTAGTGATGGAAGTGCAGTTTATTATCGCGATCTCGTCGTTTAGCATGCGCGTTGTTTTCTGCTTAGACGATGAATCTCTTGCACGCATGAAAGACACATTGGATGAGTTACTCGCATAATGTTTGAACAACTGGTAGGTAAATTACCTGTCGGAATTGGTATAGTCGATGAGAGCTTTAAGGTTGTTTACCTAAACGACTTCTTTTTAGATCGACTTCCTCACAATATGCGCGACTGCTATAAAGAAACGCCAGTTGTTGAGTTATTTCAAGGACAAGGTAAGTTTCTAAAACGCAGGCTGAAGTCTGTATTTGTACTGCAACACCCCAGCTTTAGCTATTGGGAACAACGCCCCCACATCTTTCCGTTTAAGAGCTCTCGCCCTATAACGGGTGAAGAAACACAGATGTATCAAAACATGGAAATCTTGCCCATTAAAGACAAAAACACAGGGCAAAAATTGGCGTGTATTTTTCTGCAAGATGTGACCGCCCAAGCTAGCTATTTTAGAGCCCAGCAAAAGCTTTCAGAAGCGCTGAAAAAAGAACACGAAGCGCAAAAAAAGTTAATTCGCAAACTCGATACCGCACAAAGTCAGCTTATTCAAGCAGAGAAAATGGCTTCTACTGGTCAGCTAGCGGCGGGGATCGCCCACGAAATTAATAACCCTATTGGTTTTGTGAGCGCTAACCTCAATACACTTGAGCAATACGCAACTCACCTTATTGCGATTTGTGATGGCGTTCAGGAGCAACTCGAACACTTCACCGACGAACTTAAAGAGCAGGTCGACGCACTGTTTGAGTCTAATCACTACGACTTGTTAAAGGACGATATTACTGAGCTAATTGCCGAATCGACAGATGGTCTTACCCGCGTAAAAGACATCGTCGAAAACCTTAAGAACTTTTCGCTGGAGACTACCGAAGGTGTGCAGATAGTAGATATCTGCGCCGTGTGTCACCAGCTGATCACGCTTATTTCCGCCCAGTACAGCACGCCCCAATATAAATTTGAATGTGAATTAGAGAAAGTGGAGGTAATGGGAAACCCTGGGCCGCTGAAACAGGCGCTAATGAACGTCATGATAAATGCAGCGCAGGCCATAGCAGATAGGGGCTTCATTAAACTTACTGTGCTCGATTCACCTACGTTGGTGACCATCAAAATACTGGACTCGGGTTGCGGTATTCCTACAAAACATCTAAAGCGAGTCTTTGAACCCTTCTTTACTACAAAGCCCGAAGGGCAAGGCCAAGGGCTGGGCCTTTCTGTGGCTTACACCGCCATTGAACAACATCAAGGTAAAATATCTATTAGCAGCAAAGAGGCAAAAGGAACCGTGGTAGAGATCACCATTCCGAAACAGCCTGCAGCACAGCCCCCGTCCAGTGAAGATAATGAAGAGAATAAAGAAAACGAAGCGGAAAACTCTCAAACGGCCTAGAAAACAGATAGCCCAGTACAGAGTAAGACGTTGTTAATACTCACTCTGTTTGTATGTCCTCTGACTGAACTAACAAGCAAGCTTTTTTACTTCACAGGCTTTAAATGTATACACACCCTTGCTGTTTAACGTCCGCGAAATGGCTCCTTCATTAAGCAAGTAATTAAGGTGAGACAAACACTCTGCTACTGCAAACACCATGTTGCGACTAGAGAGCTTGCGCTTAAACATAACCGGTAATAGCTCTACGACCGTTTGAGGTTGCTCGCAAGCATTTAACAGTGCTTTTAGGTGCTCGTGATGATGAGCAATAAGCGAATCTACTCGCTCATGCAGGCCGATAAAGGGTAGCTTGTGAGCAGGTAATACTGTCGCACCTTTGGGCAAATTCTTGAATTGCGGCAGCGTAGAAAGGTAGTCGTCTAAGGTGTTGGCATCAGGCTCTGTTGAGTAGGCCCCAATGTTTGGCGTGATAATCGGCAAAATATGATCGCCTGATATGAGAATATTTTTTTGCTTATTGTAAAGGCACGCATGCTCAGGAGAGTGGCCGCGGCCAATGATGATCTGCCATTCGTTACCGCCAAGCGACAGCGTCATACCATGCTTTAGACGTGTGTAGCTAATAGGTAGTGGTGAAACGACGCTGCTGTAGCCGTTGCCTTCACCAGAAGTAAGCTTTGCGATCATGGATTCGTCTAAACCTGCTCGCTGGTAGTATTGCACATCCCGGTCATTCGTTGCGCCATTTCTTCCTGCCGCAAACGCTCTGGCAGTAAAGTACTCAGTTTGAGACATATAAAAGGGAACATTATACGTGTCGGCTATCCAGCCCGCTAACCCTACATGATCAGGATGTAAGTGCGTAACGATGACACCAACTATTGGCCCGTCTAATTGCTTGAATATACGCTCCCACAGAGCTTTGGTGGTGGACGTTCCTATGCCAGTATCAATGACCACCCAACCGCCTTCACCGCGGATCAGGTACAAATTTATGTGGTCAAGTTCAAATGGAAGCGGCATTGTTAGCCAAAGAACACCATCGGCCACTTCTATTAGCTCGCCCGGCTCTACCTGTTTATCGAATAGATATTCCATATCGCCCTCACCTTTTCTATCGTGCATGGTCTAACGTGCACAAAGACTGTACGTTTTCGTTTTAACTCGCGCTGCTTACAAAAACAAACATATCTGTCGAATAGAGATCTATAGGAGTAGGTGATAACAAACGTTATACTAAGCCTACTGCCGTTTCTCGTGCACAGTGGTAGCGCATTTTTATTGCACCTTTGCGCCAGTTATTGAACAGATAATGGTAATGCGAGTTTATAAAACGTACACGCCCATGAGGCTATTTAAAGAAATTAACGTCAACAAAGCCGGTTAGTAAATCAGATCCATGTCAGCCTCAACAATACAACAAGGGTTCATACTCAATAAAAGTACGTTTACCCGGCGAGGCAAGGTGCATGTTGAGCTATGGGTAAAAACGCCCAGTAGCACCGCTAGGTTAATTTCTTCACCCCAATACCCCACTTGCTTTGTATCTGTTGATCACGCCAATGATTTACGCAATATCGCCGAGCGTATTTCTGCAAAGATCAGTATTTCAGATGACGGGTTTCACACGCTGGAACAAGTTCCTGTTGCGACGGTAAAAACCGCAACCGAATCACACATGCATCAGCTTCGCCAGCATGCGCAGGAAAGCAGTATTATATTGTACGAAGCGGATATTCGCGTTGCCGATCGCTACTTAATGGAGCGCTTTGTGTATGGTGCGGTGGAATTTCTGGCTCCGCAAGATTTCGACGATACGCCTCAGACCGTTATAGAAAATGCGCAAATCAGACCCTGTCAATTCAGAACCACATTTACATCGCTAAGCATAGACATCGAATGCAATGAGCATGAAGAACTCTTTAGCATTGCGTTAGCCGGTGAGGGACTCAACGTTGTGCTGCTTCTATGCCCACCACGTTTTGTTGGGCAAACATTGCAGGGACAAGAAGACAGCGCGTACGAGCTCATTACCGTTGAATCAGAAAAAGTACTACTTGAAGCATTTTTTTCTTATCTTACATCCTACGACCCAGATATCATTTTAGGCTGGAACGTTAAACAGTTCGATATGGCGGTACTTGAACGCCGTGCTAGGGCTAACTCGCTAAAGTATGCTATCGGCCGCCATGGCAGAGAGGCTTCTGTAAGACAGTGGGAAGATCAAACCCTCGTTGATGTGCCAGGACGATGCGTTATTGATGGTATCGAAGCGCTAAAAACAATGACTTATCAATTCGAGTCGTTCTCGCTCGATCACGTTTCTGAAGAACTGCTTGGCGAAAATAAGCTTATCCAAGCCGCCGACAAGCTTGAAGCGATAAAGCGTCTTTATCATAGCGACCCTGTTGCTCTCGCTAACTATAACTTTAAAGACACGGAACTGGTCAATCGCATTCAGGATAAAACCCAATTTATCGATTTTCTGGCGCTGCGCAGTATTCTTACCGGCCTAGATATGAGTCGCCCCGGAGGGTCAGTAGCCGCGTTTTTAAATGTGTACTTGCCTAAGCTTCACCGCAAGTCTTATGTCGCGGGGATAAGACCTGAGAATGGAGGCTTGGCTAGTCCGGGTGGTTATGTCATGCGTTCCCAGCCAGGTTTATATAAAGACGTTTTAGTCCTAGATTTTAAGAGCCTGTATCCTTCCATCATTCGTACATTTAAAATCGATCCGTTGGGACTTGCAGAAGGGCTTAAGTCTCCTGACACGGCGATAGAAGGTTTTAAAGGCGCAGTATTTAGCCGCGAATCTCATTTTCTACCTTCCATCATTGAAAACCTATGGCTTCAGCGCGACGAAGCCAAAAAACAGAATGACGCACCGCGCTCTCAGGCCATCAAAATATTAATGAACTCCTTCTATGGTGTGCTTGGTAGTGGAGGTTGCCCTTTCTACGATCCTCGCCTAGCTAGCTCAATCACATTAAGGGGTCACGAGATTATGCAAACCACTGCGGGTTGGATTGAAGAACTAGGCTATACGGTTATTTACGGCGATACCGACTCAACATTTGTTCATGTAGAAGGGAATGATGCACTGGGTACGCCCCCAGAGACTGGACTTGAGCTCGCTAGCATTATTAATCGAAAGTGGACAGAGTTACTAAAAAGTGAGTTCGACATTGATTGCCACTTAGAAATTGAGTTTGAATCTCACTTTTCTACGTTTTTTATGCCGACGATCCGAGGCTCTTCCGAAGGCAGCAAAAAACGTTACGCAGGAATGAAGGGCGGTGAACTTGTCTTTAAAGGCTTAGAAAATGTCCGCTCTGATTGGACGGTACTAGCTAAAACCTTCCAGTACGAGCTGTACAAAAAAGTGTTTACTGGACAGCCTGTTGAAGACTACATAAATAGCACGATAGCAGCGATAAAGTCCGGTGAAATGGATCACGCTTTGGTCTATAAAAAGCGGCTGCGAAAGCCTTTGTCGTCGTATACCAAGTCGCTACCTCCCCACGTAAAGGCAGCGCGATTAGCGGACGAGTACTATAAAGAACAGGGGTTGCCACTTCGCTATCAGTTTAATACTACCATTGCTTATGTTATTACAGTACAGGGCCCTCAAACCGCAGAAACTGCCACGGCCCCCCTTCAATATGACCACTATATTGAAAAGCAAATCCAACCCATTGCCGATAGTATCTTGCCTCTTATTGGCCTGAATTTTGAGACAATAGCGAACGATCAACTCTCGCTGTTTTAATCTCATTAATGGGGTTCTATCTATATCTGAGAACAGCTTAAGTTTGACGTATGAAGATCTTGCAAACACTGCGACAATTTAACATAGCAATAACATTGAAAACCTCGCCTTAAATTTTTATTACCTCACTAAATCAGTTAGTTATGCATTTGGCACATTCAATGAATAATGAATTACGTAAGTCATTAGCGGTGTCAGATTGAAACTTATTTCCAATCTGCACCTATGTTGAGGTCTGTGGACCTAGTGGTTAGGGCAATTGAACGCCCGAGTTCACTGTAAAAGCCAGAAGGAATTTGATTATGAAGATCACAAAACTAAGTATGATTACCAGTGCTGTTATTGCTGCAACACTATCTGCTTCAGCAGTAGCAGGCCACCACGAAGAGAAGATCTCGATGGGATTTAACGCAATGGATAAGGATGGAAACGGCTATATCGTCGGTTCAGAGTCTTCTGGCGTTATTGACAGTAAGCTTCTCGCAAAAATGGATACCGATGGTGACAGCATGATTAGCCGTGTTGAATTCAACAAGTTTGTTGATGAAAAACCATCAATGTTTAGCGACGACATCATTACTCAGGTGAAAACTGAAGGCACCAATGACGCTCTACTCTCGGAAAAGGGCAACCCTGAATTATTCTCTAAAGCAGACGGTGAAATGATATCAGAGAAGAATAAGGAGCTTCGTACTGAAATGTCAGCCACAGCCGACAATAAGTTTACTGAAATCGATGTAGACAGCGACGGTAAGCTTACAGCCGAGGAGTTAAAGGTTGCACATGTCGAAGGTGACTTTGAGATGATGGACGAAAATGGCGATTCTTACGTTACCCGTATGGAATATCGTGCCTACTTCGAAGGTATTGAGTCTGAATAGACACTCACCTTTCGTAAAGTAAAAATTTTTAGGAAGCCTCCTTCGTCGGAGGCTTTTTTGTTTCATTAAAGTCGAGACAATTTTCTTTAGACATCAAATACATTGTCACTTTTGGTTATTACTCTCCTTTCAGCGTGTACGACGAGTCACACAAATTCATCGTTGAATAACCCCATATACGACTAACATCTTGTCGACAAAACCCGTTTGCAACAATATTGTTAATAAAGATTGAATTATTTGTTTTATTCGTTGCGTATTCAGCATTTACTGCAATTGTTGCCATTGGTTATTTGGAACCAAAAGCCGAAACAGCCAACTCTATTATTTATATATAAATCAGATGCGTACGCGCATGGAGGCAAGATATGATGGAATCAAAATTTACACCGAACTCACTACTCCCTCTTCAGAAAAGTGAGTTTACTGGCTCTGATGACGCTGAGCTGACGTCGCTCACTATCGGTCAGTATTTCAAAAATGTTGTCGACAATTATGGCGATAACCCAGCGATTATTGTAAAACATCAAGACGTTAGCTGGACCTATCAGCAGTATTGGTATGAAGTAGAACGTGTTGCTTGCGGCTTACTTGCAAACGGTGTAGGACCTGGCGACCGTGTGGGTATATGGTCTCCGAACAATATCGAATGGTCGATCGTACAGATGGCCACTGCGCGAATCGGGGCGATCATGGTATGCCTGAACCCTGCTTATCGCCCTGATGAATTAGCGTTTGCTATTAATAACGTTGCCGTAAAATACTTAGTCATGGCGCAGTCATTCAAGCAGTCAAATTACGTCGCCATGTTGAAAGAGCTTGCGCCAGAAATAGACAGCCAAGATAAGAACACACCAAAGCGTCCTCTAACGCTTGCTAAGTTGCCTTCACTTAAATATGTATACACTATTGGCGATAAGCCTGTAGAAGGATTACAGGCTTTTTCTGCATTGCAAATAGAACCAACGGAAGCGCTTAAATCTCAGTTGGAGGCCGTTGAATCGAACCTTAGCGCGAATGATAACATCAATATTCAGTTTACCTCCGGCACCACGGGAAATCCGAAAGGCGCAACGTTAACGCACCGAAACATTCTAAATAATGGGTTATTAGTATCACAAGCAATGAGGTTCACACACAAAGACAAACTTTGTATTCCCGTACCGCTTTATCACTGCTTTGGAATGGTATTGGGCAACTTAGTTTGCTTAGCATCAGGTGCATGCGCAGTATTCCCCGGGGAGTCATTCGACCCTGAGACAACACTCCGTACAGTAGAAGAAGAAAAGTGCACGGGATTACATGGCGTACCAACCATGTTTATTGCCGAGCTCGAACTATCCAACTTCAAGAGCTTTGATCTATCAACACTAAGGACAGGTGTCATGGCAGGTAGTACCTGTCCAGAAGAGCTCATGCGAAAGGTCCATAGTGAATTTCATATGACAGAAGTCGTCATAGGTTATGGTCAGACAGAGTGTAGCCCTATCAATCATATTACTAACATTGACTCGCCATTTGAAAAGCAGGTCAAAACCGTAGGGCGCGCTATGCCCCATACAGAAGTGAAAATTATAGATCCCCAAGGCAATACGGTGCCTATTGGAGAACCTGGCGAAATCTGCGCGAGAGGCTACTGTGTAATGAAAGGTTATTGGGGTGATGAGGTTAAGACGAAAGCCACCATAGACGATGAAGGTTGGCTTCATTCTGGCGATCTTGGAGAAATGGACGAAGAAGGCTATGTCACAATAGTTGGTAGAATAAAGGACATGATCATTCGCGGTGGCGAAAACATTTATCCACGGGAAATTGAAGAAGTCTTATATCAACATGCGGATGTGTCAGACGCCGCTGTCTTTGGTATTCCTGACAACAAATATGGCGAGCAAGTATGCCTATGGATTAAGGCAAAGGAAAATCGACATATAGACGAGGATCAGATACGCGACTACCTGAAATCCAAACTAGCCTACTTTAAAGTACCCAAATACATCAGCGTAGTGAAAGAGTACCCCATGACGGTAACAGGGAAGCTTCAGAAGTTTAAAATGCGCGAATACATGATAGAAACACTGAAGAAGCAAGCCCTACAAACCGAAGCATAATCCCAGCAAATAGTGGGGTCAGAGTACATTTCGAAAGTTGGGGTCAGAGTACTGTTTAAAAGATAACGCTTTAAAGTACACTGACCCTACATTCGTATTTCCAACGCTTGCACCTAAGCTACAGTCTGTACCTATCTACTGAATTTTCAAACTGCCTGTTACATGCCCTAGAGAGTTAAAGAGCTCGAATTATTGAGTTAGCCCACAATAATGGGGTCAGAGTACATTTCTTTTTTTAACGAAAGTGAGAGCCAAAAAGTACTCTGACCCCTTTACTCCTGAGTGAAAAGACTTAAGGTCTGTATCGGAGTTTGTGCGCCTTAAACTATTCGATAAATGAAACTTTCACAGTGACTAGAAGTAGGTAAAAAGAGCAGTCGCAGAAAAACACATTTTAATAATGGGGTCAGAGTACATTTCACTGATTTAGCGGCACTGGGGGGGTAAGGGAATGACTATGTTCTGATGTTTAAAGTAATAAAGTACTCTGACCCTGAGGTATCCCCACAAATAATATTGGAGCCTGTAACAGATTCTGTGTAACTGCCATTAGTTAATATGCTTTTCGAGGCGTTCCTCGAACTCGATAATAAATCGACTCATCGCCTGACGCCAGTT
>NZ_JAKREZ010000003.1:0-148883 GCF_022348345.1 Alteromonas sp. CNT1-28
CTAAATGGAAGCCTTTTAATCGCGAAACAGTCCTGCAAGCCTAGCGGGCTAAGTTAAAGGACTGTGACAAAGAGTAAAAGGCTTCCATAACGACCCCTTTGGGCAGCGCCTTTGTGCCATCTATACTGCGTTGAATGTTCTCGATTTAGAATCACTAAACCGTCAAACATTCGCCTTGCCTAGATGGCACACAGACCGCAGCAAAAATGTACAGCAAAGGTCAACAGGCCCTAGCTAAACACGTTTAATTAGAAAGAAAAAAGCTAAACAGTGCAGGAGCAGCGTAGCGTGAAAGTGTGGTTTTATTGGGTAATTTTTTTATCATTGTTTATACACTTAAGCGCTGGCGCTCAGTCGCAAGAAGACGAACGCGACGCTGCTAGGCAGCTTGCTGATAGCGCTGTACAAAATGCTCAATCAAACAACGCAACAATAGATACATCTCCTCTTACAGAGCTCGGTGACGAATACACCAACTCCATTCAATTGTTACAAAACCGCTTTCGCGTTGACTATAACGTTAAAGAAATCACCATGGTTTTCTTTAGGGAGTACGGTTCTGCTCCTGTAGTGCTGGTTAGACCCGATGGTTCAAAGCTATTTCAAGGGCGGGTCGACGAAGAAAAGGTGCAGTGGTACGACGCTGATACCTTTGACATGATCACCATCAAAGATCCTGTGCCTGGGCCTTGGCAAGCTGTAGGTCAAGTATTACCGCAAAGCCGTGTAATGGTTTTGTCTAATGTTGAACTTCATGCTGAGCCGCTACCGAATGTGCTGTTTGCTGGCGAAATACTTAAATCCACAGCCTATTTAACCAACAACGGCAAGCCTATAGAAAACAAACAGTTCAGAGATGTCGTCGACTTAGAGATTGAGTTTAAGAGTACCAATAACCCTAACTACGGCAACTTTGGTACAAATGACCAGCGCATAGCGACATTTAAAGACGATGGGCGAGGGATGGATGAGCGACCAGGAGATGGCATTTTTACTGGCCAGTTCAACTTGAAAATACCGGCTGGTGAATGGAAGCCTAATTTTCGCGTGAGTACACCAATGTACACCCGCGAGCAAATAGGCGAACTTATCGTTTTACATGAAAATCCCGTCTCTATTGATGTTGAAATGGATGGAGGCGGAGAGGGCTATCATAAAATTGTTATTGATGTAGACCGTGAACTAGTCGACATCGAGTCACTGCTAGTCGATGGCAAAGTGAAGTTTCCTAATTCCGATATGCAGAATTTTTCGCTAACAGAAGGCGGTGTGGATCCTCGAGAGCACTTAATTGTCGCCTACGAAGAAGGAATTTTTAGGGTAAAGCTCACTGCTTACGGCACGACAATGGATGGGCGCGATTTTATATTAGATGTCCCTGAATATAGTTTTGTGGCAGAGGGACCAGCCGAGCCTGAGATTGAAGACCCTTTAATCAATGGAAAAGATCCTATCGTTGATGGCAGTGCACCCTTAATAACGCAACCTGAAGTGCCAGAAGACGATATGCAGCCAAATTCGGTAGAAGATGAAATGGATGATGGGACGCTAACCCTCATTCTGGTGGCCGTAAATGGGTCTATAGTGCTCATCGGAGTAATCGCTGCTGCTGTGATTATTATTATGCGAAAAAAGGCGTCTGCGCCTAAGCAAGCAAATAGTACTGCAAAGCCATCGGGAGAAACCACCGATGCTGACCTTACTATGGAATCTGAACCTAAGGGGTTTAAAAAACTATTAGGGCTATTCAAAAAGCGTGAAAAAGCTGAAAAGGAATAGCAGGGAGACCAGCGCTTCAGTTTAAGGCGTCGCTAATTTGTTCACTTTGAATTTTATTTCGACATAATGCCTATTAAACAGGCAAACAAACCGCAGATGACAATTTTATTAATAAAAAGCGTTGACTCCACATAGGGGAATACGTATTATCTGCGCCGCAGTCAGGGGACAGGGCAACAACAGCCAAGTCAACTCACTGATAACATTGAAGATGTGGAGCGGTAGTTCAGTTGGTTAGAATACCGGCCTGTCACGCCGGGGGTCGCGGGTTCGAGTCCCGTCCGCTCCGCCACTCTTTCAATGGTATAACTAAAAGGTCTTCGGAGCGGTAGTTCAGTTGGTTAGAATACCGGCCTGTCACGCCGGGGGTCGCGGGTTCGAGTCCCGTCCGCTCCGCCATTTAGTTATACAGCGCAATCTCGATTATGTGGAGCGGTAGTTCAGTTGGTTAGAATACCGGCCTGTCACGCCGGGGGTCGCGGGTTCGAGTCCCGTCCGCTCCGCCATTAATCGAATAAAGCGCGCTTCCCATTATGCGGAGCGGTAGTTCAGTTGGTTAGAATACCGGCCTGTCACGCCGGGGGTCGCGGGTTCGAGTCCCGTCCGCTCCGCCATTAATGATAAGTTTTCTTCTTAGATAATTCCCCCTTCTGGGGACACTCAAAAAGTTCTTTTTTTACTCTGCAGTTAAAATTGCTGTTCTCGCAATCGCACTTTATTTATTCTTACCCTCTTGTCAGTTAGCCATTCAAGAAATTGCTCCATTTCCCAATTGCACAATGTGACACTAGAAACATTATTCCTTTTCGATTAATAGTCATCTATAAAGTAAAAAAACACCGAACAAACAGTAACATGCCCTAAAGTCGTAGTGTCTTTTTTTTAATTTGTACTAAAGTTAGGTCGTTCACGCTAAAAAACTCGGAAATTATGAATAAAAGCGACCAAAAACAGTACTTTCTTGCTGATAATTTAAAAGCAATTGGGGTGTCATTGCTAAGCGTAGTGGGTGTGACCCTATTACTCGCTATCGTTATGTTTGTGTTTATTCGAGAACAAGAGGAAAGTCGCGCTACAGAAATACTAGATAATGTGCGCGTAGTATTTAGAGATGCTGAGATCACGCTCGATTACCTAAATGCGCTGCCGTATCAAACCTGTGAAATGGATAACTTAGCGGAAATGCGAAAAACCTTGTTTCGCTCTCGATTTGTAAAAGAGATAGGCTTTTATCAAAATAACGAGCTATTGTGCAGTACTTATTTGGGCATTCTAGAAGAGCCCATGAAAGAGGTTAAGCCTGATTTTTATACTCAGCTTGGCGACGCTTTTTGGATAAATACTCCTCTTCAGCTTTTCGATAAACAAGCTACCGGTACTATAGTACAGCGCGGACGTTACAACGCAGTATTGGATATGGATAGTGTCATTGGTTACAGCTACACGCAAGATTGGCAGCTGTTCTACAATGGCGATCAGTTTTATCATATGGCAGGTAATCCTAGCCTTGTCGGTTCTACCCTCAGCCAAGATGAGATGGACGCAGGCACTGGCTATTTTTCCTTACAATTTATCCAGTGTGATGAACGCTACAATCATACCTGCCTAAAAGTGAAATCTGATCACGGTCGCGTATTAGATTTGCACATGGGCAAGCTGGTGTTGTTTGTGTTTGCTATGTTAATGACAGCAGCGTTGACGCATATGCTTACCTTTAACTATTTAAGACGACGACGTTCACTTGAGTCTCGCGTCAGTAAAGGGCTAAAAGAACATAAGTTCTATTGCTTGTACCAACCTTTTGTAAACTTGGAATCGGGAAAGGTCATTGGGTGCGAAGTATTGAGTCGATTTGAGGATGAATTTGGGCCGATTTACCCTGACGAATTTATTCCTCAGGTAAAAGAGCAGGATATGACCTGGGAATTTACGGTTGATATGATTACCACCGCCATGAGAGAACTCAACGAAAACCCAGAGATCCCCGAAGGCTTTAAGGTATCGTTTAATCTATTCCCCTTCGATTTTACCCGCGAAGGTTGTTTGGACCTAGACTTTGTACTAGATATGAACGTAAAGAACTTCAAGTTAGTTTTAGAGATCACTGAAGATGAGCAAATCGCCACTCATAGTGCGGTGAAGCATATTAAGTCACTGAAGAGTAAAGGCTTCTTATTTGCAATTGACGACTTTGGAGTGGGTTATTCAAATTTAAGCCAGCTTAAAACGCTAAACTGTGATTACCTTAAAATTGACCGCAGCTTTGTTATGGATATGGAAGATAACAGCATTCGTTCATCGCTTATCCCTCACATTGTGAGCATTGCCGAAGGACTTAATGTTGATTTGATTGCAGAAGGGGTTGAAAACATTGATCAATGCAATGAACTGAAAGGATTAACCATCGGCTTTGGTCAAGGGTGGTTATTTGGCAAGCCACAGTCTGCGGATGCGTTGGCCAAAAGCGTTCAAGGCACGCAATAATACAGATTGATATTTACGTTTTAGCGCTGTTATTTTTCAGTTGGTGTTGGTAGTGTTTAACGCTACCATTCACCGTCTGGAAATTAAAGAAGAATACTCGCATGCAGGACGTGCTAATTTGCCGCAATATTAATAAAACTTATCAAGATGGCAGTAATGCTACCCCCGTTTTACACGATGTCTCTCTTTCAATAAAAGCTGGCGAACATGTTGCTATTTTAGGTAGCTCCGGCTCAGGTAAAAGCACCCTTTTACATATTCTTGGAGGGTTGGATAAACCTTCTAGCGGCGAAGTCGAATTCAATGGAAAATCACTCGGTCAATTATCTGGAAATGCATTAGCAAAGCTTCGCAATGACGAAATGGGCTTTATCTATCAATTTCATCATTTACTCGGTGAATTCACAGCGTTAGAAAATGTAGCAATGCCGCTAAGAATTAGAGGGCTCTCGACCAAATTGGCACAAGGCAAGGCTCGTGAAATGTTAGATGAAGTTGGGCTTTCTCACCGCGTCGACCATTTACCATCGACCATGTCAGGCGGTGAACGACAGCGTGTGGCAATAGCACGAGCTTTAGTTACCGAGCCATCAGTGGTACTGGCCGACGAACCTACAGGAAATCTTGATGACTCGACGGGTGAGCAAATTTATAAACTGCTTACTAGCTTAAGTGATAAAAAAGGGACAGCGTTTGTTGTCGTTACCCATGATATTACCTTGGCCGGGAAAATGGACAGGGTACTGAAGATAAAGGACGGCAGATTAGCGAGCGATACGTTATTCAAGGAGAACCAAGATGCTCGCCTTTGAATTGGCCCAACGCTTCAGAAAAACACGTTCAGAACAGCGTTTCATCTCTTTTATTTCTATGTCATCCACCATTGGGATTGCCCTTGGTTGCTTTGTACTAATTGTGTTGCTGAGCGTAATGAACGGGTTTGAAAAAGAGCTTACAAGTCGTATTTTGAGTGTGGTTCCTCATGGTGAATTATATAGCAAGAGCGAAAGCGGGATAGAAAATTTAGACGCGCAGCTCTATCGTTTGTCTCAAGATAGCCGTATTGCCTCTGTCACGCCATACACAGGGATAACCGGAATGTTGCAGTCAAAGGGGGAGTTGAAGGCAATTAGCGTTACTGGTATTCCGGTTAACAGTGTTAGCGACAAATATGCTGAAAGAGTCACAAGTGACGATTGGCAACGTTTTTCGACGCAGAAAAATGGTCTCATTGTAGGAAAGGGTATTTTCGCTTCCATGGACCTTAATATTGGTGACATTGTTCAAATACTCATTCCCCAAACAACACAGGATCTAACCTTCAAAGCCCCACGTTCAATTACGCTTTCTGTTTCTGGAGTGCTATCTGTTGGCGGTGAACTCGATAACCAACTGGGTTTAATGCACTTGGAAACAGCGTCTGAAGCTATTGGTATTTCATCTAAGTCACAAGGAATTCAGTTTACACTTAACGACCCATTTTCAGCTTACGACACGATGCGAGATATAGGTTACAGCTACCCTCAGGGTGTTTACATGTCTGACTGGACACGTACCCAGGGCCATTTATATAACGATATTCAGCTAGTTAGAGCTGTGGTGTATATCGCCTTGACGCTAGTCATTGCCGTTGCTTGTTTTAACATTGTGTCGTCACTGGTTATGGCGGTTAGAGACAAACAGGCTGCCATCGCAATATTAAAAACCATGGGTGCGACGGATCGTTTAATTCGCAATACCTTCGTGTTCCAGGGCGTTATCAATGGCGTTATAGGCATTACTGTAGGTGTGGTTTTAGCGCTACTGGTAGCACCTAACCTCTCTGAGATTGTTCGCTTTATTGAGGTGGCGATAGGCATAGAAATTCTATCAGGCGATATATATTTCATCGATTTCCTACCATCTGATCTACATTGGCAAGACGTTGTTGTAACCGTGGTTGTTGCTATGTTCTTGAGTGTGGGCGCTACTATTTACCCGGCGCAAAAGGCAGCTAAAGTATCACCTTCATCAGCGCTTCACTAACTTTAAGCTCAATAGGGTAAGTAATACCAATCCGCATAGATCATTACCCACTCAGCGAGAGTTAAAATGTTCGTAATCGCGGCGTGTTACCGCAGGTATAAAGGTTCTACATCAAGGTGACACAACAAAGAGTACGGACATTTTAAACTCGCCCTTCGGGAAGGTCTGGCAAGCTTCCTAGCTTCATTCTGGGAATTTGAAGGGCAATTATCTATGCGGATTGGTATAACGGAGCAAGCAACTAACTAAAAAGGCCAGCAATTGATGCTGGCCTTTTTTAGTTTGCGACTGCTTATGTAAACTCATATGTAAATCGAGCTAAAGAAGCTTTTGTAGTCGTTACTTATTCTTTTCAAAATGTTCGAAGTCCACATCTTCCTGCTTCAAACCGGCTTTAGGATCGTTATAAACGCTTTCGTCCAACGCACCTTCGCTTTTAGCTACAATGCACGACACCATACAGTCGCCTGTAATGTTTACCGCAGTGCGTGTCATATCCAGCAGTCTGTCCACACCGATAATTAGTGCGATCCCTTCAACCGGTAGGTTCACTTGCTGCAATACCATAGCTAGCATAATAAGGCCCACACCTGGCACACCGGCGGTTCCGATAGAAGCAAGGGTGGCGGTAAGTACTACCATCATATAGTCGCCAAGGCTTAAATCGACAGCGTAAACCTGGGCAATAAAGACCGTGGCAACACCTTGCATTATGGCCGTGCCGTCCATGTTAATTGTTGCGCCTAGCGGCAGGGTGAACGACGATACCGAGTTACCTACGCCAAGCTTGTTTTTCGCCGTTTCCATTGTGACGGGCAAGGTAGCGCTACTGCTTGAGGTACTAAATGCGAATAGCGCAGCGTCACGCATTTTCTTCATCAAGATAACAGGGTTTAATCCCGATAAAGCTTTTAGCAGCACTGAGTAGGTTACCAGGCCGTGAAGGATTAACACGCCAAATACTAAGAAGAAATATTTCGCCAGGCTCAGAATTGTTTCGCCACCAATAGTGGAGAAGAGTTTCGCCATCAACACGTACACGCCGTATGGCGCTAAGTTCATGATGATGGTAACAAGTCGCATGATTACCGTATTAATATCTTCAAAGATAGCGGTAAGACGCTTGCCCGCATCACCTGTCATCGCCATAGCTATACCAAACAGTACGGCGAACACAATGATCTGTAGCATGTTGCCCTGTGCCATTGAGTTAATTGGGTTGCTTGGGAACATGTTAACGATAACGTCAGACAGGCTAGGGGCCTCTTTCGCTTGGAAGGTAGTTTCTGTTGTTAGATTTAGCCCGTCACCCGGAGACACCACTAAAGCTATACTCATGGCTAGTGTTATGGCAATGGCGGTTGTGACAACATAGAGTCCGACTGACTTTGCGCCAAGTCTTCCCAATTTACTAGGGTCAGACAGTGTGCTGGTTCCGCAAATTAAGGAAACAAACACAAGAGGAACCACAAGCATTTTTAAGCTGGCAATAAATATTTGGCCGAGAGTGGAAAATATACCTTCTACAAGAATGTTATACGTTGAGAACTCTAAACCGAATATCGAAAAAGTAAAATCTCCGCTATCATCAAACAATAATTGGAGAAAGACACCAGTCAAGATACCGGCAGCCATGCCGATAAAGATGCGGGCGGTTAAACTATATTTATGTGCAGATGAAGACATTAATGTTCCCTGTGCATTTTTATATTTTTAATCTTTCGTAGTGTGCCAGATTCAGTTGATTTTTAAACATAAAAAACGACGCAATTGTCAATAAAAGAGGTTCAGGAACGAATTATGTCGACATTAGCGAAAACGCTAAGCCTAATTAGCGCATTATTTATGCTAACAGCATGTGGTGGGGGCGGTTCATCAGTCTCTCGAGATAACACGGATAACGGAAGCGGAGACGGCGGTACCACATCACCAACCTATTCAATCGCTTTGTCATTAGAAAATGAGAGTGGTGCGAGCGATAACAGCCTTTCTGAAGACAATAGTCTGTTTGTTGTTGCGACCGTGTCAGATCAAGATGGCAATCCGCATGCAGACGCGTTATTAACCTTTACGCTAAGCAACGAACAACTAGCCGAGTTTGGCAACGACACGGGAACGGCGCGTACAAATTCAAATGGTGTAGCTCGATTACGCCTTAATGCCAGTACGGCTTCTGGAGATGGCGAAATTACCGCTGCGCTCGGTAGCGGCGAAACGGGAACTACCACGTTTTCAGCCACAGCGGTGACAAGCACCGACCCAACCACAATAAGTGTATCGCTAGCCCTACAAAATGCAGCTGGGGAAGCAGACAACAGCTTATCTTCTAGCAACGCATTAGTTGCGCTGGCAACCGTGACTAATTCTGAGGGTGAGCCTCAGGCCGATTTGCTCCTAACTTTCTCATTGAGCAATGATGATTTAGCGACGTTTTCTAACGATACTGCCACTGCACTGACTAATGCAGAAGGCGTAGCGTCGATCGGTATGTCGGTGGGAAGCGCATCAGGGGATGGTGAAGTAACGGCTACTTTGCCAACGGGTGAAGCGGATTCAACCACATTCAGCTCTACAGGCAGTACAACGGTAAGTGAAGAACCAGCATCACTGGAGCTTTATGCTAACAGCATTCAACTCGCCTCAAGCGGTAGTGATGAAGTTGAGTTGATAGCACTGGTTAAAAATGAACAAAGTGTGCTGATGGAAGGGGTAGAAGTAAGCTTCTCTGCCGCATCGGGCGATGGGGTTGAACTTCAACTAACTCAACCAGAAACCGCCGCAGATGGTACAGCGCGCGCAATATTAACGTCTCAAAACGATGCGTCAAACCGCACCGTCACCATTACAGCAGGTGCAGGCAGCCTTACGCAAACAGTTGAAATTACCATTGCTGGTACAGAAGTCACCATCAACGGTGCGTCGTCAGTTATTTTGAACGACAGCGTAGATTATACAATTCGTGTTCAGGACTCTGACGGAACATCAATTCTCAACCAAGATGTAGTGCTAAGTGCGGTTAACGGAACGCTTAGCAGCACGACTGTTAATACGGGCGCAAACGGACAAGCGACAGTGTCTTACACTGCATCAACGTCTGGCGAAGATACTATCACTGCGGCAGCACTTAACGCTGAGACAAGCTTTACGGTGCAAGTTCAGCAAGACGAATTTAACTTTGTAAACTTGCCTACAGAGGAAGTGCCGCTAGGGCAGACTCAAACTATTACGGTCCAGTGGCGTCAAGACAACACGCCTGTGGTAGGTCAGAATGTTACTTTTAGCGCGTCACGTGGCGTTATCGCGGGCAACGCAACTGTAGTGACCGATGCAGAAGGGCAAGCAAGTATTGATATCAGTGCGAATAATGCAGGTATCTCTTCAATTACTGCATCAGCGAGTGACGGAAGTGGGAATGTGTTGGTTTCAGCACTCACTCAGATTGAGTTTATTGCTACCACACCTCACACACTGATTGCCGATGCATCACCTGACATCATTGGCCCTGACGGTCAAACCAGTACCATCAGTGCAGTTGTTCGCGACGTTGATGGAAACTTGGTGAAGAACAGTGTGGTTAACTTCTCTGTATCTGACGTATCGACCGGATTTGTATCACCTTCTCAGGCAACCACCGACAGCAAGGGGATAGCGACCACCGTTTTTACTTCAGGATCGGTATCGACTCAAGACGCGGTAGTGGTTACTGCTTTTGTTGCTGACGACCCAGCCATTGACGACGAGGTTGTGTTAACAGTGGGCGCACGTGCTTTTGATATCTCGCTAGGAACAGGTAATGAGCTAGAAGAAGCCACATCGACTTCTTACCTAAAGCGCTTTGGTGTGTTTGTATCAGATTCTGCAGGTCAACCAGTCAGTGGCGTTAACCTGACTGCGTCAGTTGCGCCGGTAAAATACGTAAATGGCGGTGAGTATAGAACCGGCTTTTGGGTATTCGACGATGATGCTTCTCAATGGGTTGCAATAGTAAATCAAAACTGTGAAACCGAAGACGTTAACGACAACGGTATTTTGGATACAACACCAAGAGATGAAGATACCAATGAAGACGGTATGTTAACTCCTGGATTAATTGGAACCATCGCGTTTGCCAACGGTGCAGCGGTGACAGATGAGAATGGCTACGCGGAATTGGAATACCGTTATCCTCGCAGTTATGCAATCTGGTATGACGCCGTCATTTCAGTGTTCGGGCAGTCTACAGGCAGTGAAGCAAGTGCGAAGATGCGTTACACCCTAAGTATTTCTGCTGACGATGTGACGGATGAAGGGGCGTCACCGCCGGCAAATCCATTCGGCGTAACTGATCAGTGTACGCTGGTCACACCATAAAGAGTTTATACTTAATAAGTAACAAAAAGCCGGCTTATAGCCGGCTTTCTTTTTCGCTTAATTTTAATCAGACTTAACTTACGCCTGTTGGAATGGGTAAACCGAACCAATTTTAAGGATTTGTGTAAGCTCATCAAGCGCAGTACGAGATTCAATTAGCAGCTGCGGATCGCGCAAGTCATCTTCACCTAATTCATCGCGATAGTGCTTGTCGACCCAAGCGTTTAGGCGAGCGAACTGTGTATCGTTGATTAACGTATTTTGATTAACTGCGGCAAGTTCTTGGTCATTCATCGCAACGCGCAAACGCAAACATGCCGGACCACCGCCATTACGCATGCTTTGTTTAACATCAAAATAATTAACCGACTTAATGGGCGTGCCCAGAGTTACCAGCTTGTCTAAATAGCGCTTAACGGCTTCATTTTCCTCACACTCAGTTGGCGCGATGATGGTCATATCACCACCTGGAAGCGTTATAATTTGCGTATTGAACAAGTAAGTTTTTACTGCGTCTTGTACAGAGACTTCAGCAGTCGGCACTTCGATAAAGTGAAGCGGTTCGCTACCAAATTTAGCTTGAAGCTCTTTAAATCCTGCGTCTTTTTGATAAAACGCTTGCTCGTGGAAAAACAACACATTTTGGTTACCAACAGCGATCACATCGTTGTGGAATACGCCCTGGTCGATAACGTCTGGGTTTTGCTGCATGTAAACTACGCCATCGTTGTCTAGACCGTGTAAGCGAGCTACCGCTTGGCATGCTTCTAGCGTTTGGCGGGCCGGATATTTTTTCGGTGCTGGTTTGCTGGTATCAAATGCATGACGACCATAAACAAACAATTCTACGCCTGCCTGACCATAGTTGCTGCAAAGTCGCGTGTGGTTGGCTGCACCTTCGTCACCAAAATGCTCGTTATCTGGCAGGTGCTGGTGATGAGCAAAGTGCTTTTCGTTGGCAAATGTACCGCGCAGGATGTTGCCTGTAACCTGAGGCTCTAATGAACGATGGAACTTATTAGTCAAGTTAGCAGGGGTAAAGTGAACGCGACCATCGGCAGTATCGGCACTAGGAGACACAGTGGCGGCATTTGCAGTCCACATGCTACTGGCAGAACAACAAGCAAGGAAAATCTCGCGAGATTGCTTTGCAGCGCTTTCTAGCACACGAGCATCAGAGCCTGTGAAGCCTAATCGGCGCAGTGCGGCGATGTCAGGACGCTCTTGTGGGGCTAATACACCTTGAACCATTCCCATATCGGCCAACGCCTTTGCTTTGGCTAAGCCTTGCTTTGCAGCTTGTTTTGGACTGCTCTTTGCGTTTGCGTTGTTCAGGGAAGCGACATTGCCAAACGACAAACCGGCATAGTTATGGGTAGGTCCTACAAGACCATCAAAGTTAACTTCAAACTGCTTCATACTTTCCCTCATTCTTGGAGTTTTGGCGCTTGACCCTATATGTTACTTTTCCATACGCACTGCGATTAATTTAATAGCAGCGGCAACGCTTTCGTTCTTTTATAGGGGCAAACGATGCACTTCTTCACACCTGAACATGTTGTCAGGCTAGGTTGGAATGGCTGGCATTATACGGCTTTTAAGGCCAATGCCAATCGCGCTGTTTATTTATTGTACAGTTTTTGCGCGTGTTTAAAGCAAAGGAAAGAATAAGTATGAAGAAGATCTTGTTTTCCATTCACTTTGTAGATATATGTTAAAAAAGAGCGAGTACCCTATATATAGTGCAAGGTTGCTCCAATTTTCAGAATTTGACGTAAATAGTCATTAAAAATCAATAGGTTTAGTTCAATTATATGGCAAAATCACTGGTCATAGTCGAGTCACCAGCCAAAGCGAAAACGATAAATAAATATCTCGGTAAAAATTTTATCGTAAAAAGTTCGGTTGGCCACGTGCGAGATCTTCCGACGAAGGCTTTAGGCAAAGTAGAGCCTAAAAAACCGGCTAAAGAACTCAAAACTTTAAGCGAAGAAGAGCGTCAAGAGTATCTTCGCCGTCACGAATATTTGAAGCTTGTAGACAGAATGGGTGTGGATCCAGAGAAAGACTGGAAAGCCCACTATCAAGTGCTACAGGGTAAAGAGAAAGTCGTTAACGAACTTAAAAAACTTGCTAAAGATGCTGACACTATCTATCTCGCGACCGATTTGGACCGCGAAGGAGAAGCGATTGCATGGCATTTACAAGAGCTGCTAGGTAAAAAAGACAAAACTTACCAGCGAGTGGTGTTTAACGAAATTACTAAAAACGCGATTCAAGATGCGTTCTCAGATCCGGGCGAACTAAATATCTCTCGCGTCAACGCGCAGCAGGCTCGTCGATTCCTAGACCGTGTTGTAGGCTTCATGGTATCGCCACTTCTGTGGAAAAAAATTGCGCGAGGCCTCTCAGCAGGGCGCGTTCAATCGGTAGCGGTTAGGCTTGTTGTAGAGCGTGAGCGAGAAATTAAAGCGTTTGTACCTGAAGAGTTTTGGGACGTACACGCAGATTTAACTAGCCAGCAAAAAGCGGCACTGCGCATGCTGGTAGCAAAGCACCAGGGCAATGCGTTCAAGCCTAAAAACAAGGCCGAAACTGATAAAGCGCTTGCTGACTTAGAAGGGGCTAACTACACGGTAGAAAGCCGCGAGTCAAAGCCTACGCAAAGTCGTCCTTCTGCACCATTTATTACCTCAACGCTACAACAAGCGGCAAGTACTCGATTGGGCTTTGGTGTTAAGAAAACCATGATGATGGCACAGCGCCTTTATGAGGCGGGCTACATCACCTATATGCGTACAGATTCAACCAATTTAAGCCAAGAGGCGTTAGACAGTGCTCGTGCGTATATTTCAGATAATTTTGGTGAAAAGTACTTGCCTGATTCGCCAAATCGCTACGGAAGCAAAGAAGGTGCGCAAGAGGCGCACGAAGCGATCCGTCCTTCAAACGTGAGCATAAGTGCTCCAAGTTTGGGCGATATGGAACGCGATGCACAGCGTCTTTATGAGCTTATTTGGCGCCAGTTTGTGGCCTGTCAAATGACTCCAGCTAAGTACGATGCAACCACTATCAAAGTGGCGGCGGGCGATTACGAGCTGACGGCGAAAGGCCGCGTACTTAAGTTCGATGGTTGGACTCGCGTTCAACCTCAGCTTCGTAAGAAAGGCGAAGAAGAGCTCATGTTGCCTGATGTGCAAAAAGGCGATGTGCTTGACTTAAAAGCGCTTGATCCTAAACAGCACTTCACCAAGCCTGTAGCGCGATTTAATGAAGCTTCGTTGGTAAAAGAGCTTGAAAAACGCGGTATTGGTAGGCCATCGACCTACGCCAGTATTATTTCGACGATTCAAGATCGCGGCTATGTGCGCTTAGAGAACAAGCGTTTTTATGCCGAGAAAATGGGCGAAATAGTAAACGATCGTCTGATGGAAAACTTTGACGATTTAATGAGCTATGACTTTACTGCCAACATGGAGCAGCATCTTGATGATATTGCTGAAGGCAAGAAAGATTGGAAGGACGTGCTCAACGACTTTTACAGCGGCTTCTACGGAAAACTCTTAAACGCTGAGAAAGACCCTGAAGAGGGCGGTATGCGCTTGAATCAGGCAGTACCTGCAGGTGTTGAGTGCGATAAATGCGGCCGTGAAATGAACGTGAGAACCGCGTCAACTGGCGTATTCTTGGGCTGTTCAGGCTACAATTTACCGCCGAAAGAGCGCTGCACAAACACCATGAATTTAACGCCTGGTGACGAAGTCGTGAAAGTGGACGATGAAGAAGAGCTCGAAACAGAAGCGCTTCGTTCTAAAAAGCGTTGTCCTAAGTGCGGCACGGCGATGGATAGTTACTTGGTTGACGAAACCCGTAAACTTCATGTGTGTGGTAACACGCCAACATGTGATGGCACCTTAGTTGAAACAGGCACATTCAAGATAAAAGGCTATGACGGCCCCATTATTGAGTGTGACAAATGTGGCAGCGATATGGAGCTTAAAAACGGTCGATTTGGTAAATACTTTGGCTGCACTAACGAAGAGTGTAAGAATACTCGTAAACTACTTAGAAACGGCGAAGCTGCGCCGCCAAAAGAAGACCCAGTAGATTTACCTGAGCTTCCGTGTGAAAAGTCTGACGCGCACTTTATGCTACGTGATGGCGCTTCGGGTATTTTCTTAGCAGCGCATAACTTTCCAAAGTCGCGTGAAACTCGTGCACCGAAAGTGGAAGAACTTGCTCGCTTTAGAGATAGAATTTCGCCGAAATTCTACTATCTTGCTGATGCGCCACAAACGGACCCTGATGGTAACCCTGCAATAGTTCGATACAGCAGGAAGACCAAACAGCAATACGTGATGTCTGAAAATGACAACGGTAAAGCAACAGGATGGTCTGCGTGGTACGACAATGGCAAATGGCAGGAACAAGCCGCTAAAAAGCCAGCGACCAAAGCCAAGAAAAAGTAACGCCGTTACATCGGAAAAGGTAAAAATAGACCTTTAATTGAAATTCACAAGCCCGGCATTGCTCGGGCTTGTTACGTAGTTAAAAGACGGTAAACGTCTGCAAAGCGTATCAATAGAAACAGAGTAACAGAGAGTAATTATGGCCTCCTTACAAGACCAACTACTGAAAGCCGGTTTGGCCGATAAAGCGTCTGCAAAGCAAGCGCGTGCAGATAAACGCAAAAAACAAAAGCAAAAGAATAAGCAAAAACAACCTGTCGTTGATGAAGCGACTATTGCTGCTCAACAAGCAGCTGAAGAGAAAAAAGCGCGCTCACGTGAGCTAAACCAGCTTCAACAGCAGGAGCGAGAGAAGCGCTCAATTATTGCGCAGGTAAGGCAGCTTATTACTGTAAACAAACAACCGCGCAATGGCGAAACCTTACTTAACTTTACACACGATAACGTAGTAAAGCGTCTGTATGTGAGTGAAGAGATGCACAAGCAAGTGACAAAAGGTCGTTTGGCTGTTGTATTGTTAGATGACGCTTATGAACTAGTACCAGCCCCCGTTGCTGACAAAATTGCGCAGCGCGACGAGGCTTCAGTTATTTACCGTGCTGATTTAGATAAGAGCGGAGCCGATGGTAAAGATGAAGAAGAAGATGATTGGTACGCCGATTATGAAATTCCAGATGATTTAACCTGGTAGGCCCTCTAATTCATTCTCGCAGCCGCGCTCTGTATCACAGAGTGTGGTAAGCGGGAAGGTAGACGTAAAAAAGTTTCAATAATTCGCCCCCTCCCAATACGTCATTGTGCCATTGGCGAACGACTTACCACTAAAAATTCTCTGTTAAAAAATTCAACACGTTGATCTTTAGTAATTTTTACTTTTGCCGTTAACAAGCAATCTTTCTCATAACTACTTACGGTTTTCTCTACTATAGTTCTTTTAGTTCTTACCCTGTTGAGCTTTGAAATACAGCAAAGGTAAACAGGCCTACGTTACTAATTTTATTTGCATCGAACGTTTTTTCTTAGTTTTGGAGGGGTGCTATGGGTGTCTCAATTAAAGGGTTCTTCAGTGTTGTGCTGTCGTTCTGTGTGTCTTTTTCAGCAAATGCAGGACTATTCAAAATTTCTATTAACGATCTTGGAGGTTTAACACCTTCACAATCCAGCGTTTTTGATGATGCAATCGCTTATTGGGAGTCTTACCTGATAGGCGTTCAAAGCGAGTTTAATCACAATATTGTTATAGATGCGAGTGGCGTTGCACTTGATGGTGTGGGTGGCGTATTGGGTAGTGCTGGCCCAACGGGTATCACTCAGCTACCAGACAGCACTTTTGTTTATGCAAATAAAGGCCGAATGCGTTTTGATACGGCAGACCTTGCTAGCTTAGAAAGTCGCGGTACGCTTTTTGATGTCATCGTCCACGAGATGGCCCATGTAATTGGATTTGGAACATTGTGGACGACCGACTTTTTTATTGCGGGCAGCCAATCTAACTACGCCAGCGGTTCAGGGCGTTACACCGGAGAGTACGCTTTGGAAATTTATCGCCGGGAGTTTGTTGAAAACGCCACATTTATTCCTGTAGAACTGGGGGGAGGAGCCGGCACTGCCAACAGTCACTGGGACGAACCTTGGCCTGGTGGTTCATCAGACCTTATGACAGGGTATTTGGGGCCATATCCAATTTCGTTAAGTGATACCACTGTAGCGTCGTTTGCTGATATTGGCTATTTGACTACGGTTACTCATGCAGTAAGTGAAGCCGCAACGGTATGGCTACTTCTATTTTCAATGGGACTTGTTGTAAGAAGGCACCATCAAAGGTCAACAGGCGCTAGTGCACGTCGTCTACAAATTTTTCAGGCCATGTCGGTCTAGCAGCGTTGCAGCGCTTGCGCAGAACAAAATGCTAAATCTATGCTGGGCGAATAATCTTGATTGATAGTTTCTATCAATCAGTATGTGCACATATTTTTGGGATTTTTGGCTTATTCTAAAAACATGCGTTTAATGTACTTACAAGTCAAGCGTTCCATTGGTAGAATCATGATAGAAGCTATCTATCATGATTAAGGTATTGGTCTTTGGATATTCGTCAGCTCCGGTTTCTGGTCGCGTTAGATGAGACGCAGCACTTCGGTAAAGCGGCTAAGTCGTGCAATGTTACACAACCCACGCTTTCTTCACGCCTTCATAATTTAGAAGATGAGCTTGGCATTCAGTTGGTGGCTCGCAACCACAGATTCCAAGGCTTTACGCCGGAAGGTGAAAGAATTTTGGCATGGGCAAGGAATATCTTAGCGGCGTGTGACGGATTACAAGCGGAAGCTGCATCGTGCAAAGGTGCCTTAGTTGGCCGACTTCGGATTGGTGCCGTTCCTCTAGCGAGTGTCGATCCTATCGACATTATTGACACCCTCTCAAAACAGCACAGTGCACTACAGTTTTCCTTACAAACACATAGCAGTGAGTATATCGTTAACGCGCTACACGGTAACGAGCTTGACTTGGGTCTTTGTTACCTTGAAGGCATGAGCGCGCAACACTTCCATATTTTGCCGTTTAAAGCTACACCAATGGTGTTGCTGTATCACCCTAATCATTACTGCTTTGAGCAAGATACCCTAAGCTGGCAGTCTCTTTCATCACTGCCACTTGGGTTATTAACACCTTCAATGCACTTTAGGCAGTCAATCACGTTAAACATGGCAAATGTGGGCGTGAACAATGAGCCTGTTATTGAATCAGACTCGGTTCATTGTTTACTGCAAGCAGTGAAAAAGGGGATGTGTTGTACGATCCTTCCAACGAACGTCGCAAAGGCCAATGATGATTTAGGACTCGCCTATGTTACTGTTGACGATGGTAAAATCATTTCGCCTCTAGGGCTTATCATGCGAAAAGGCGAGCCCAGTTCTCCCATCGCCAAGCAATGCTTTGAGTTTTTAAAAGGATATGAGGAGATTTTCAATAAAGGAGGCATATGCAGTGAGTAAAGTGAATACGACACTCATCGGTTTAGTGCTTGCGGGTGGTCAATCGCGTAGAATGGGGCAAGATAAAGCACTTATGCGTTATCAGGGCCGTACTCTCATCGATAATGCTTCGTTACTTTTACAGTCTGCGAGTTGCGATAAAGTGTTAATTAGCCGCAACGCGCCAGGCTTTTTGAATGACAAAATTGAAGATGCAGGTCCGCTTAGCGGAGTACATGCTGTTTTAGACGCACTATCCCAATCTGATAATCACAATGGCAATCCTTGTGAACTACTTGTTCTTCCCGTTGACATGCCGCAGATGACGCCCGAGCTTTTGAGAATATTAGTTTCGCGAGGGCGAGAGGCTGAAAAGGCATGTTATGTGGAAAAACGCTTTTTGCCTTTCTACTTACCCGTTACGCAGAAGACCAAAGCCCTCTTAGCCAACTATCTAGTTGAGCAAAGTAAAAGACGAGTGGTAGGATTTTTAGAAATTCTCAATGCAGTTTCTCTTAAAGAAGGCGACCTCAAAAGAACAGCGCGTAAAGAAGAAAGCGATAACAAAAAGCGTCTCGCAAATATGTCGAATGAAGATGGCGTAGAGTGGTTGAATGTGAATATTCCAGGTGATTGGCCACATGAAAAGTAACACTGAACAGCACGCATTGGTTTTAGATGCTGCACCCTATACTCAAAAGTTTGCCCTTGCCGAAGAAGTCGCTTTAAGCATTAGTTATAACGGTATTAATTATGCCGTAATGCTGATAACGCCAAACGACATTGAAGATTTCATTGTGGGCTTCAGTTTAAGTAACGACATTATCGAACATCCCCGCCAGCTTTACGGTATTGAGTTGACGCATCACAAAGAACACATCAATGCGGAAGTTGAAATTGCCAATCAGGCGTTCTGGAAGTTAAAGGAAAATAAACGGCAATTGGCGGGGGCGTCGGGCTGTGGGCTCTGCGGTGTTGAGGCATTAGACAACGCTTTGCCTCAATTGACGTCTATTGGTGTATCGCCTTTGCCTGATGTGAGTTGGTTTAAAGGATTGCGAAGCCTTATATCTAATGCGCAAGCATTAGCTCAGCAGAGCGGTGCAGTGCATGGAGCGCTCTACATTGATGCTAAGCGCAATGTGCTGGCATGCCGAGAAGATATAGGAAGGCATAATGCTTTTGATAAATTAATTGGTGCTATCGCCACCCAAAAGCTCTTTCAACCTGAAGGTATTGTTGTGCTTACAAGCCGCTGCAGTTTAGAGTTGGTTCAAAAAGCGATAAGAGCTAAATTACCTTTGGTAGTAACGCTATCTGCTCCTACAGCCTTATCAGTAAAGTGGGCAAGCCGTTATGGTCTCACCCTGATCCATGTACCTAAGTATGACCCTCCAAGAGCTTACGCATCGCAAGAAAAGTAGTGCGCAACGAACCAGTTAGAAACAAAGGGCCTGTACTGATAAGTACTGGATAAGCAAAGAAAAAATTACACCGCAGAGACTGCTATTCGGCCATCTGATTCAGATTTCGAAAGTTTGATCGCGATAAATTTCGATGTTGGTGTGAACGTGCCATCACCGTAACTTTCTAGTGGTACTAACGGATTGGTTTCGGGGTAATATGCTGCTGCTTGACCTTGCGGGATGTCGTAAGCCACCAACATAAACTGTTTAACTTGGCGTGTTTTGCCGTCGTTCCACATTGACGTAATGTCGACTCTATCGCCATCGTTAAAACCCAGCTTCTTAATGTCACGCTCATTGACAAACAGAACGTCCCGCGCGCCAAACACGTTTCTGTATCGGTCATCCATACCATAGATAGTTGTGTTGTACTGATCATGAGAGCGCAGTGTTTGTAAAATGAGGTCCGGCTCTTCACCTTTCGCAACGAGGTCAGCATTTAACAGTGAATCAGGCAGGGCGTTAGCAGCAAACTCGGCTTTGCCCGATGGTGTTAACCAGCGTCTCTCACCTGCTGCATTACCTAAATGAAAACCACCTGGTTGAGCGAGTTTGGTGTTAAAGTCTTTAAAACCGTCTATGGTGTCGGCAATGAGCTCACGAATATTGTCGTAATCGCTTATTAAGAAGTCCCAGTCTACCGGCGTGTTGCCTAACGTCGCCTTCGCGATACCAGCAATAATAGCGGGTTCAGAGCGAAGTTCGGGCGAGCTTGGCGGAAGTTGGCCATAAGAAATATGGACCATAGAAAACGTATCTTCCACAGTCACGCCTTGTTGCCCGCTAGCCTGCATGTCAATTTCAGTACGTCCCAAGCAAGGCAAAATAAGGGCGTCTTTACCTGTTGTCAGGTGAGAGCGATTTAACTTGGTGGCGATATGAACGGTTAAATCGCACTTTGACAACGCGGCATGAGTACGCGGGGTATCCGGCGTAGCCTGTGCGAAGTTCCCGCCCAATCCAATAAACACTTTGGCCTCACCTTTCTCCATTGCTTGAATAGCTTGTATGGTGTTGTGACCCCTTTCTCTTGGTACCGCAAAATTAAACTTACTTTCCAGCGCGTCGAGTAATGCTTTCGGCGGTACTTCATTGATACCTACGGTTCTATCACCTTGCACATTGCTATGACCTCTAACAGGTGACAGCCCTGCACCAGGCTTGCCCACGTTTCCTCGTAGTAGTTGAACGTTCACTATTTCCTGAACCGTAGCTACTGAGTGCTTGTGCTGGGTGATCCCCATTGCCCAACACATGATCACCCGTTCTCCACGTTTGTACATGGTTGCCGCGTGACGTATTTCGTCTTTTGATAAACCGCTCTGCGCTTCAATATACTCCCAGCTCGTCGCTTCAACAGTACTCAAATAGTCGTCGATTCCATTGGTATGTGTGTTAATAAAGTCGTGGTCGAATACGGGAGGAGCATTATTTGCTTTGGCTTCTTGTTCCCAAGTTAACAGCCATTTTGCGATGCCGCGCATAACCGCCATGTCACCACCAAGAGCAGGCCTAAAATAGGCGGTATTAGTTGGCTCAGAGCCATTGGTTAGCATTTCAACGGGATGCTGCGGGTTTTGAAATCGTTCAAGTCCACGCTCTTTTAACGGGTTGAAGCATACCACTTGCGCCCCTCTTCGTACTGCTTCGCGAAGAGGTTCTAGCATGCGAGGGTGGTTAGTTCCCGGATTTTGGCCGATAACAAAAATGGTGTCTGCTTTTGCAAAATCATTGAACGTAACTGTACCTTTGCCCACGCCTATCGTAGGTTTCATACCTTGCCCCGACGCTTCGTGGCACATATTTGAACAATCGGGAAAATTATTTGTGCCAAATGCGCGCACGAATAACTGATATAAATAGGCGGCTTCGTTACTCGCCCGCCCGGAGGTATAAAACTCCGCCTGATGAGGGGAATCTAAACCCTTCAAGTGTTTGGCAATAAGTGCGAAGGCATCGTCCCATGATACTGGTTGGTAATGGTCTGCTTGAGCATTGTAGCGCATAGGGTGGGTGAGTCTCCCTTGTGACTCAAGCCAGTAGTCGGTGTGCTTTTTCAGTGAGTCGACCGAATACTTTGAGAAAAATGTTGGGTCTACATAGCGACCGGTAGACTCCCAGTTCACTGCTTTAGCACCATTTTCACAAAACTTCACTAAACCACTTTCTGGTGATTCACCCCACGCACAGCCTGGGCAGTCAAAGCCTTTGTCTTGGTTCGTCTTGAGCATGGCTCGTAGATTCTTAAGTGGCTTTTCGCTTTGGATCCAGCTCTGGGTTACACTCTTAAGTGCTCCCCATCCGCCAGCGGGTTTGTTGTACGTTTTGATGTTACGCTTATCACTCATGTTCTGCCCCTGTGTCTACGCGGGCATTTGCCCTTGTCTACAAAACCTAACCAAGACTTTTTGTCTAAACAGCGTAACCATTCTGATTACGGTATTCCAATTGATTACGCTAACTAGATGATAGGGTTCATCAATTAACCGCTTATTTCCAGTCGCCTGTCTTTAGTGCATAGGGTGACATGTCTGTGATCTCATGGGAGTAAGGATACACAGCCGAAATATGTGTTACCGAGAGTACCGAAAGAGACACAAAGCGCTCTGCACCTTCAAATGCGGTTATATTCGATTCTAGGGATTTGATACTCGCCTTTGTTTTAATAAACAGAAGGTCGCCTGTTTCATTATCCCAAAAACATAGACCGACGCGTGGGTCTAGTAGGATGTTGCCCAAGGTATTAAAGAATTTATTACCGCTAAAATCGGGAAAGATTAACGAATTCCCTTCCACTTTAACAAAGCCTGCTTTGCCCCCCCTGTGAGAAACGTCTAGCCCTTCATTCGCTGCATGGCCTAAAGATTTATGTCGTGAGGCAATAAAAAACGTCTCAGCCCTTGATATTAGCGAGCGTGCGCTTGGGGTGAGCACATTCGATGTTGAAGTCATCAATGTAGAATCACCGGCACCTACTGTGTTTTTCATTGGGGCAGTCTGAACGGCACGTTGTTTTTTGACTGTGGTTCGTTTGTGAATGTATTGGGGGCAGTTACCGAAACTTTGATCTACCAATACCGTAAGGTTTTCATTCGTTGCGTGACTTATCGTACCGTTCAACCGATTTCTTCGCCTTGTAGCGTATTCAATGCCGACAATTCCAATTTTGCTGCCTGAAGTCACGTCGAGGTTTAACGAGTGTTGCATCATATTCCAAACTTCTAATGGTAGGCTAAAGCGCAATTGGGTAGCAGAGGGACTTTCTATGAAATCTCCTTCTCCCCAAACAGGCGTGGCTACAGGGTGGCCTTTTTCGTCTACCAAGGCGAAAACAGTGAACGGACTGGATGTAAAGAACTGCCTGTGTTGTTCCGGCATAAAACTACGGATAAAACCATTCGTCCGCTCACCGATTTCCCTGTCAATTCCCAGCTTTTTTTGTAGTGCAATTTCGCCTTGATGAAACGCTGGGTTCAAGGATGACAGCTTAGGTAGCGACATAACGACCTCAATTAACTATGCGGACTGGTATTGCGCTCTGGTGCGATGTCTGACGCTGGCATTGGGACAAAATTATCCAGACTCTCAACCTCATTTATCCAGGCATTGATAAGAGGAAACTTGGACAGCGATATTCCTCCTTCAGGGGCATGAGCTATATACGAATACATAGCGATGTCTGCTGCGGTAACGTGTTCGCCAACCAAAAAAGAACTTACCGTGTTTTCTAGATGAGCCTCCATGTTTGCAAGTAACGTCTCACTGGTGGCTAGTACGGTGGGCACATGAATAGTTGCTCCAAATACGTATTCTAATCGCGCGGCGGCTGGCCCTTTAGCAAGTTCCCCCGCTGAGACTGATAGCCAGCGTTGAATTAGCGCTTTTTCTTTGGCGTCCTTTCCTAGCCAATAGTCACTGTCTGCGTATGCGTGGATCAAATAAACCAGAATGGCATTGGAGTCAGCCAAAGTGATATCACCGTCTGTTATCACGGGGACTTGTTTAAACACGTTAAGTGAGCTGAAGCGTTCACTCTTGTGCTCGCCTTTGGCCATGTCAGGCTCAACGGTTGTGAAAGGGATGGCATTCAGTGTCATAAACAATGAAACTTTGTGACAGTGGCCAGATTTAGGGTTTTGAATCAAAACAATAGGGCTTTTGGGCAACGTATTGTTTGTTGGGTTTGTCATAAATTCATCCTCTCAATAGAAATGGTTTGTTGGGTGTTATTATCAACATTGTTTACAGCTCAAGCTCGGACAGAGTGGGAAAATCGTCAGGGCGTCGTTCGCCATCCCACGTGAACTTTCGGTCACTTTCTGAAATAGGATGTTCGTTGATACTGGCAATACGTTTTTCCATTAGGCCATCAAGGTTGAACTGCCAATTTTCATTACCGTAAGCTCTATACCATTGACCAGAATCGTCCTTGTACTCGTATGCAAAGCGCACTGCTATGCGGTTTGCGTTGAACGCCCATAACTCTTTTACTAATTTATAGTTGAGCTCTTTGTTCCACTTTCTCGTCAAAAAACTCACTATGTGAGCACGCCCTTCAATAAATTCTGCTCGGTTGCGCCAATGGCAGTCAAAGGTATAAGCACCTGCAACTTTTACCGCATCTTTGGTGTTCCATGCGTCTTCAGCAAGGCGCACTTTTTGCGCTGCGGTTTCAGGTGAAAAGGGGGGAAGCGGTGGTCTCATAAATAACTCCTGTAGGCATTGGGCTGTAATGTAAAAACGTTAAGCTGAACGAAAACGTGTAAAAGCTGATAGCGATATTAGAACTTTCCTTTTATTTAATAATTAGCTATTTTGGAAATTTATAATTTCATTGAGTGAAATAATATGGACAAGCTTTTGTGCATGAGAGTGTTTGCAGAGGCTGCTAAGTCGGGAAGCTTTGTAGGAGCTGCAGACGCGATGTCGATGTCAGCGCCTGCGGTTACTCGGTGTATTGCACATTTAGAGGCACAGTTAAATACTCGACTTTTTCATCGCACAACGCGGCAAGTGAAATTGAGTGAGGTTGGTGAACATTACCTTATTCATGTTTCACGTATACTGGCAGATATTGAGCAAAGTGAAGCTGCTGTGTCTGGCATTGATTTAGTGCCCAGAGGTGAGCTTAATATCACGGCACCCATTTTGTTCGGCGAACGTTATGTAACGCCAATAATATCCCAATTCCTTAAGGACTATCCCGACATTAGGGTTAACGGGCATTTTCACGACGATGTGGTGAATCTAATTGATAGCAATATGGATGTAGCAATACGTATAGGTAACCCGAAAGACTCCTCGCTTTACGGTGTTACGGTAGGATACGTACGGCGTGTAACCTGTGCGGCGCCTAGCTACTTGGCGAGTAGCCCGGCCATAAAAAAGCCAGAAGATTTAAAACGGCATAGTGTGCTTTATCCGACGCGCTTTAACGAGCCAGCGGTATGGACGTATCACAAAAACGGCAGACCTATTGCCATTAAGCTCACACCTCGTTTTCAATCCAACCAAAACAGAGCGGCTATTAACGCCGCCATTGCAGGCGTTGGGGTTGTTCGGTTGATGTCCTATCAGGTTGCTGAAGCACTTAGAGGTGGTGATTTGGTAAGTTTGTTGGAAGATGTGGAAGACAAAAAGTTGCCTATACAGGTGGTAAGTGTTGAAGGGCGTAAGAACCTTACTAAGGTTAAAATGTTCATTGACTATGTCAAGGCAGGCTTGACGAACAACGAGTATCTTAACCCTAGGGCTTGAATAATCCAGAGTATCTTGACCTACGCGTGTGGTGCTCAGGCTGTAGCATAAGTTGTGAGTAAAATGGGTTGCGTTACACTAAACCGATCGTTATCGTCGCAGAGATTTTAAAGTTAGTATTTTAAAATTGGCATCTTAAAATTTGTATTTTGACATCTAAAACTTTAACAGGATCTGTTAAAGGCGCTACTCAAACGTTAATAATAAAAAATCATCGAGGCAACATGGTTTCCTGGCAATCACTTACATTTAATGAACTGACTAATCATAAACTCTTCGACTTGCTCAAGCTGCGTGTCGATGTTTTTGTCGTTGAGCAAAACTGTGCCTATCCGGAGCTTGACGAAAAAGACCGCCATCCAAAAACTCATCATTTAATGGGGTTTCAAGATAACAAATTGGTAGCGTGTGCACGATTACTTGGCGAAGGGGTAAGTTATCCATCGGTGAGTATCGGTCGAGTAGCTACCAGCGAAGCTTTCAGAGGTAAAGGGGCGGGCAGAGCACTTATGCGTGAAGCCATTGATCATTGTGAGGCGTTATGGCCAGGCTGTGATATTGAAATTGGCGCGCAAGAGTATTTAAAACGGTTTTATGAAGGTTTTGGGTTTGAAGCCACCTCGACTATGTACTTGGAAGACGATATTCCTCACATCGATATGAAAAGAGCAGGCACGGCAACAGCGTAGCTCAGCGCCTAGCTCAAAATATTGGTTGGCATGACCTTTTAAGGCCCAAGCGTTTAACCTAATAATTATGTTTACCCGTGCCAACCGATAAGCTGTGCTTTTATGTGCACCTAGATACCATAACCCTAACGCTTATTTGGCATCGGGTAATTGGGAGACTAATTCATCTAGTCCGCTTACCACCGTGTCAGGCGCTATTGCTAACGGGTAAAGTACCTTACCGGGGCGTGCAATGAACGCGGCTTGCCAGCCTGCCTGTTTAGCACCAGCAATATCCCAACCGTGTGCCGCCACTAACATAGCGTCTTCTGCTGCTATACCCATTTTTTCAATAGCCCACTCATACGTGTGAGTATCGGGCTTATATAAGTTAATGTCTTCAACACTTAGTCGCTCGTCGAAATAAGACAAAAGATCAGCATTCTTAAATTGAGTATAAACGCCTTGATTAGACGAGTTGGTAAGGCTTACTAGTTTATAACCCTTGTTTTTAAGTGCCTGTAAGCCATTGCGCACGTCAGGATGGGGTGGTAGGCTTCGCAAAGGCGTGACAATTGCCGTTTTCGCTTGCGCTTTGGTCAATTCAATATCTTCAATTTCAGCGACCATCAGCAAGGAGGCTACGCCAATTTCTCCAAAGGTATGAAAGCGGCCAGTCGTTGAATCAACCAGTGAATGATGCAGCATAGTAGAGAACCACAGTGGCAACAAATCATCTCGACCGCCCAAGGCTTCGCCTACCGAGCTGCGCATGGCGGTGAGGTCTAGCAAGGTCTCATTAACATCGAAAAAGATAACCTTTGGTGCTCGCAATTCCCGTGCAGACATTGCTGTATTCTTATCAGGCTGCGCGGCATCTCTGGTGACTGTCTGAGCGAAGACTGGTGATGACAATAGACTAATGCCTACAGCGGTTGCGCAACATAGCCTTGAGAGTAATGAAAAAGGTGAGCGAGCCATAATTATCCTTTATATAAATTTTGAACGAGTGTTCAAATTAGGCAGGATAACATATGAATGCAATAGCTAACGAGACGAAACGACTATTTTCTGGTGGTCAACCGATAGCCGTTGCCTCTCAGAGTTTCAATAAATATGGCATCACTGCTGTGAAGCTTTTGTCGCAGCCTACTGATATACACATCAACAACATTAGTTAGCGGATCGCTGTGACTTCGCCATACTCGACTTAATATGCGTTCTCGAGACAGCACTTTCTCAGCATTTTCTGCGAAGTAGTAGAGCATGTCGTATTCTAGTTTGGTGAGTGAAATCTCTTCCCCAGACAATGTCGCAATACGTGACTCGTCATCGATGTTTAACGGTCCGATGGTGAGGCCTAATTGGGTAACCGGTGTATTCGTCACTCTTCGGCTTAAGGCCGTTATGCGCGCAAGTAGTTCGTCAAAGTCAAATGGCTTGCACAAATAGTCATCCGCGCCTTGTTTTAAACCGTTCACGCGCTCGCGTACTTCGTCCACCGCGGTTAGCAACAAAACCATAGGGGCATGGGGAAGCGACTTGATTGCGGGCAGCAGCTCTACGCTATCTTCATCACCAAACATGCGATCAAGTACAATAATAGCAGGGGCTTCATGACGAATGCGCGTGACTAAGTTGTGTAATGCCGACTCTTCGATGCACTCAAAACCTTCAGCGCTTAAGCCTCGTGATAGAAAGCGTAGCAAGGGGGCTTCGTCATCAGCAATAAGAATTTTCATTGTTGTTATGATCCTAGTCGTTCGATGTTACTTAACGGTTGTTATTGGGGCCTGTTGACCGTTGGTGTACGAATTTTGGTCTAAATGGAAGCCTTTTAATCGCGAAACAGTCCTGCAAGCCTAGTGGGCTAAGTTAAAGGACTGTGACAAAGAGTAAAAGGCTTCCATAACGACCCCTTCGGGCAGCGCCTTTGTGCCATCTAAACTGCGTTGAATGTTTTCGATTTAGAACCACTAAACTTTCAAACATTCGCCTTGTCTAGATGGCACACAGACCGCTGCAAAAATGTACAGCAACGGTCAACAGGCCCTAGTCGCGTGGTCTTGTAACACCGGCAGCGTCAACGTGAACTGCGAGCCTTCACCTAATGTGGAATGCGCACTCAATGTACCGCGGTGGGCTTCTGCTATCGCTTTAGCGATAGACAAACCTAGCCCCATTCCATTGCCTTTGCGCTTTAACCTAACGAAGCGTTCAAAAACGTGCTGCAAATCACTTGAAGAAATGCCTTCACCGCTATCAATGACCGATACATTAATATTCGGGCCTTCGCTCTCAACGCGCAGCACAATGGGCGTATCGGGATAAGAATATTTGTGCGCGTTTTCGATAAGGATGGTCAGTACCTGCGCAATTCTGTCTTTGTCGATGAGCACTTGGACCTCATTATTGGCAAGCCATTTAAGATCTAAGTCTCTTGGCTTTGTAAGCTTTTGCCATAACGCCATATTTTGTGTTAGCAGGTTATGTAAGTCAGATTTAACCAGATCTACAGTAAATTCGTGCATCTCGGCACGCGCTAGCAGCAGCAAATCATCAACCAACTTACTTAAATTCACGGCTTGCTCAAGTATGGTTTCTAGCGTTTCTTTATAAATCTCGTTGCTAGCCGCAGCCTGCCTAAGGGTTACCTGCGCTTCGCCGCGAATAATGGTTAACGGCGTGCGCAATTCGTGACTTACATCAGCCATAAATTGTCGGCGTTTTGCGTCCAGCTGAGTGAGTTTGTTGTTGGCTTCTTTTAACGCCCGGGTTCGGCTCTCCACTTCAAACTCTAAGTGCTTACGATGGGCATCAGCCTGGTCTTCGTGTTCTTGTAGTCGCGCTATCATCGAATTTAGTGCTTTGACCAAGTCAGTAAATTCGCTATCCAGGGTTTCAGGCAATCGATAGTGATAGTTTCCCGAGGCAATGGCATCGGTACCCGTGCGAATAACTGTAAGCGGCTGATACAGGGCATTGAATAGCCAATAACAACCCAGCAGAATGAAAGGACAGGTGATAAGGCCTAAACTGATAGTAAACCACACAATGCTGCTGTTTAGCGTTTCAATGCTAGCGTTAATGCGCGATACAACGCCTGTCTGGCGGTTTACTGCAGAGTTGATGGCCTCCCTAAACTGGTTGTCGATAGTTACTTCTAGTAGTGTTTGAAGGCGCTGCTGTTGATTAAGTGGAGTACTGTCGTTACTTAGCGCAATAGCTCTAAACTCTTCCACAATGCCTTGAATCAGCGCTTCAAGTTCATCGGTATCTTCAACACTTCCTAGTGTTGCCTCAAGACCTAGTGCTTCGCGTTGGGCAAGCTCCAGAGATTTTATACGGTTCAACGAGTTTTCTATTTGTTGTTGCTTGTTTCTCACTTTCGCTTGGTTCGCATTCTTGCCAAAAATAAGCTCATCGGTTAGCTGTTTGAAAAGCCTGTAGGAAATACTTGATAACTGCTGGTGCTCTGACAGCAGGGATTGAGCGAGTTGAGCTTGCGCTAAGTTAGTGCGCGTTAAATGCGCAGATATGGCTGCACTGGCTAAAGCAATCAACAGAATAAAAGTGGAAAGTAGCCCAAAAAGGTAGAGTTTACGTTTGTACATTGGCAACAGCGTTATGCTTATTTATCACTATATACGCTAAATGTAATTTAATGGTGCAGTTTCACGGCGATAAAATAGTAAGTCTGAGCAGATGGGCTACCAGCGACATGTCGCCTGAATTGGTGTAAAAATAGAACGTAAAAAGGGCGCGAGAGAGAGGAGAAAAGTACGTTCATAAAAGTCGTGATCACTATGAAAACGTAAACGTTTAAGCCGAGCGCTCAAGAATAGACAAGGCAATATCTGTTTGATATTGGAGCTCTTCATCTATTTTCCAGTGTTCGGGGCTCCAACCCGCTAAGAACCGATAAAAGTCAGCGCAGGCGAAGGGGTACAGGCACTTCCATTCAGCAATGATAAGCGCAATATCAGCACGCTTGAAACAAGCCGAACTATCATTGTTAGCCAATCGAGTGTGTAGCGCATCTTCGAGCGCTTGAAAGTAGGTATTGAGCAGTGCGTCACGATGCTTCATGTGGGTTTGGGTTGATAGCGCACTGCCCAAAAAATACGCCACGTCCTTTATGCCTGCGCCATAACCCACGTACTGAAAGTCGACAGCTGCACAGTCAGAAAAATCTTCGGTAAAACAAAAGTTAGCCACTTTAGCATCGCCGTGCACCAAAGTGTGATAGTGAGCGTCGCCTAACGTGGTAGATATATCGACAGCATGTTGCTTTAGTAATCCATCCGACATGGCGTTGAACTCATCTTCACGGGTTGCCAAGTGCCAATAAGTGCCTTCAGGCCATAATTGTAAACTTCGGCTATCAAATTCATCTCTCACATTAACAAAGCGTGCATGAAAGTTGGCAAGCCATTTTAGAACAGTGATGCATTGCGCAGCGGTAAGTGAAGAGGCCGTGCGAGAATAGCCACTGTGTGCTAAGTCTTCCATAACAAGAAGGGAGGCTTCGCCCTGTTGGCTGTGCCCTAAACATTTAGCTGTACGGCACGACGCATCAGTTTGGACTTGAACATCGCTATAAAAACAGTTCTCTACCTCAAAAGACTGGCACTTACGGTTGTGGCTAGCTTCGCCATTCCAGCCTTTAGGGTGTGAGAGCCTGTGTGGCGGAGTGGCACATTTCACGACTACTTTTAGCGCTGCTTCGTCTCCACCTTGTTGCGCGCCAAGTGGGTTTTGTTGAGCTTGGTGATACTGACTTTCTTGGAAAGGGCTTCTCTCGTCGTGATTCTTTGAAAACCTATTATTAGGATAGCCCAAAGTGGCACGAAAGCACGCTCCGTAGCCACTCCAAAGAGGTTGAATCATTTGTGTGTCTAATACTTGCGCGTTACATACTTGGCTTAACCAATCTATATACTGCTGGTTTACCGTATCTGACATTTTATTCTCAACTCGGACTCGATGTTAAACGTACACTAACAAACAAAAAAGCCGCTCGAAAGCGGCTTTTACATCAATTAGCTAGTAGCGCATTAGCGACTGAAAATTATTCAGCCACTGCTGCTACTTCGGCAACGTCATCTACCGACTGAGGAAGCGTTGTTACTGCTGATGCACGTGACGTTACGTGCGACATCGCTGCAGTTTTACCCGATACTGTCAGTGCAGGTCGTGTGTCGTCAGCTTTAGCGGTAAGCGCTACATCAACAAATGCGTCGTTTACTGCTGCAGGCAATGCCATAGGGTGCGATGCACCACGCTTTCCTTTGCCACTCGCTGCTAGGCTCGAAGAAGGCGCTGCTGTTGTTTCAGCTTCTTCTTTAGCCGCTGGCGTATCTGCTTTCGCCTCTTGTACCTGTGCTTCTGGTTCTGCAACTACAGGCGCGTCAGCCAAGTTTATTTCAACTTGCTCTGGCGATGCTGCTGCTTCATCTTTAGCTTCTGGCGCCGTATCAGCTTGCGTTGTTTTAGCTTCAACTGCCGGTTCCGCTTGTGCTGCCGGAGCTGTTTCTTCAACGTTGCTTTCTTGCACTGAAGTTTGAGCTTCTTTGGCAGGTTTAGCTTCAGTTGTCGTGTTATCGTCTGCTGACGTTACTTCATCAGTTGAGTCTACAGCTTCCGAAGGTTTATCGTTCGCTGACGGCTCTGCATCCGCTGAAGGCTCTGCATCCGCTGAAGGCTCTTTACCCGCTGAAGGCTCTTTACCCGCTAAAGGCTCTGCATCAAACTGAAGTTCGTCCTGAACGGCTTCAACGTCAAGCTTTGCTTTCTCTTGCTTAGAAACAGGTTGCTCTTCAGCTGGCGCTAGTTGCCCAGGCTCTTTTGCTTGTGTTTCTTCGATAACAGGTGCATCTGTCTTAGCTGTCGCTTCAACTTCTGCTTCTGGCTGCTGCGGTGACAACTCACCAGGCTGTTTAGCTTGCGTGTCTGAATCGTCAACTTGCTGCGACTCTTTCTTACGACGTTGACCAGCCGCACGAACGTGACGTGGAGAGCGGCGTGAACGGCCACGGCCTTCACGTTTTTGACCATGCTCTTCACTGTTAGCGTCGGTATTCGCATCAGTGCCGTCAACGGCATCACTAGTTACCGCTGATGAGTCATCTTCACCCTTAACAGCATCCGATACTGGCTTCGCTTCAGCAGGTTTATCCGCTGGCTTTTGCGCGGCTTTGACTGCTGGCTTTTGCTCATCCTTCTTCTGTTCAGCAGTGTTTTCAACCGGTGACTCTGCTTTCGACGCTTTAGGCTTGGTGTCAGCTTTAGCTTTGTGCTGCACTGGCGCTTCTTTGGCTACTGGTGTGGTCTGCGCTTCGCTTTGTTCAGCAGTATTCACCGCGTTGTCATCTTTCTTCACACGAACGCTGCGGCGTTTATCACGGCGTTTTCTACGTTCAGCAACTTCACGCTTCTTCTGCGCTTGGTTTTCTTGCTGCTCGCCATCTTGCTTTTCGTGCTTAGGCTTTTGTTGCTCATCGCGAGGTTGTTGTGCCTTACGAGGCTTACGACCTTTGTTATTGCGCTTATCATCTTGATCTTGGCGCTGGTCTCGCTGCTGATCGCCGCGCGGTTTGCGATTATCCTGCTGCTCACCATCGCGGTTTTGGTCTTTACCTTGAGACTGATTGCCACGACGATTGTTCTTATTGCGCGGCTTGCGGCGACGGTCGTCATTATTGCGGCTGCGGTTGTTTCTATTTTTATTACCAGACTGTGGCTTCTTGTCTTTATTGGTTTCTTCTTCGCTTTCGCTACCGAATAAATCACTAATCCACTTGCCAAATCGGGCAAACAGTGAAGGCACATCGTCGGCTTTCTTTGCTGCTTCTTCTTTTGGCGCAACTACAGGTGCAGCCGTTGGCGCAACAAGGCCCTTCAGTGCTGGCTCTTCGCGCTTAACCGGTGCTGAAGTCGTCATTTCCGTCTCAGCTTCTACCGCAGGCATTAACTCTACGTCGTAACTCGCTTCAGATATAACGTCATCTGGACGTCTGCGTAATACCTGGTAGTGCGGTGTATCTAGGTTCGCATTAGGAATAAGTAGCAAGTCAACACCGTGGCGCTTTTCTAGAAGCTGAATAGACTTACGCTTTTCGTTAAGTAAATACGTCGCAACTGGAACAGGCAACTGTGCTTCAATTTGCCCTGTGTTTTCTTTAATACTCTCTTCTTCCAAAATACGAAGAATAGACAGTGCCAAAGACTCAGTGCCACGAATGGTACCGTGACCAGAACAGCGAGGACAAACGTGATGCGCTGATTCGCCTAAAGAGGGGCGTAAACGCTGGCGAGACATTTCCAAAAGGCCAAAGCGAGAAATACGACCCAATTGTACTCGTGCTCTGTCGCTTCTCACCGCGTCTTTCATGCGGTTTTCAACTTCACGTTGGTGACGTACTGGGGTCATATCAATGAAGTCAATTACAACCAATCCACCTAGGTCACGAAGACGCAGTTGACGGGCAATCTCGTCTGCCGCTTCTAGGTTTGTGTTAAGCGCTGTCTCTTCAATGTCACCACCCTTTGTTGCACGGGCAGAGTTAATATCTATAGAGGTTAGTGCTTCTGTTGGGTCGATAACAATTGAGCCGCCAGAAGGCAAACGCACTTCGCGTTGGAATGCAGACTCAATTTGGCTTTCGATTTGGTAGTGACTAAATAACGGCACTTCACCACGATAGAGCTTTACGCGGTTTGCAAAATCAGGGCGCACTAATTGAATGTGCTGTAAAGCTTGCTCATAAATACTGGTTTTATCGATAAGGATTTCGCCAATATCGCGACGTAGGTAGTCGCGGATAGCACGAACAATTACGTTACTTTCCTGGTGAATCAAGAAAGGGGCTTCACGTTCTTCAGCAACGCTAGAGATAGCTTCCCAATGGGTAAGCAAGACTTTTAAATCCCATTCTAGCTCTTCGTAAGATTTGCCAACGCCCGCAGTGCGAACAATCAAACCCATACCTTCAGGAAGGTCTAATTTGCTTAGTGACTCTTTAAGCTCTGTACGCTCGTCGCCCTCTATTCGGCGTGAAATACCGCCAGCGCGAGGGTTGTTTGGCATAAGTACTAGGTAACTGCCTGCAAGCGATAAGAATGTAGTTAATGCAGCGCCTTTTTGGCCGCGCTCTTCTTTATCAATTTGAACAATTACTTCTTGGCCTTCTTTAATCACATCTTTGATGTTAGGGCGGCCTTCGAATTTGTAACCTTTAGGGAAGTAAGTGCGGGCAATTTCTTTGAGGGGTAGGAAGCCATGGCGCTCTGCACCGTAGTCAACAAAAGCAGCTTCTAAGCTGGGTTCAACGCGGGTAATTTTACCTTTGTAGATATTCGCTTTTTTCTGCTCGTGTCCTGGACTTTCTATATCTAAATCATACAACCGTTGCCCATCGACAAGAGCAACGCGCAACTCTTCTTGCTGAGTTGCATTAATTAACATTCTTTTCATTGTATCTAACTCTGTTTTCGTACAGCCGTTAAGACACAAAATTAAAGTGACATGTGCAAACCCTCACCGCGCAACCTCACGGCTGGACGGGGACCTTGTTGTAACGTCGCATTATCCCTGGTGGGTAAACATTCACGCGAATAAACAAGCGCCTTTATCTTAAGCGCAAATCCATACGACCGTGAATTGACACGTATAATCGTACAGATGCATTCATGTTCACACTGCTTTAAGGATGTCGGGAGCGACTAGCCCTTATTACTCATTTCATTTTTTCAAGCGGCATCATTTTTGCCACTCAATTGTCATTTAATTCTGTTAGCTAAACGGCAAACTTATTTTATGTTCGCAAGCATGGCCTCGCTTTTTACGGCAGTGTAGTCGTTGCCTCTCTCGCGGGGTCGGTATGAATGTGTTATTTCATCGAACACTTATCATTGCTGATGTCACCGACGCTCAAACCATGCTTTTATCATTTACAAGTTAAAACAACACACTCAGATGCGTGCTGATTTTCGGTCTTGTTGTTGTTTTTATAACGCTGTGTTTCACATTGTTAAAGTGCGGCAACGAAATGCCTGTTCCACACCTTTCTTTTTACGTGAATTTAATCGTGTTAAAAACATCGATAATTATCGCACTAAAAGTCAAATTTTAGCAAGGAAAGCGAATGAATAAATCCTATAAATTGAGATGTTAAATACAGAAAACATGCGCTTTGGATAAAAAGTATGCGCAAAGGTGGGTTTTCTAAGTCCTAGCTAAGCGCTGATATAATAATTATTTAGTAAAACGTAACTTTCAGTATGTTGGGCACTTTGCAATAGGGTATAATGCCCCTATGAAAGAAGAAGCTCCCCAAAAAGTACGTTTTGTAACGGTTGAAGCCGACTTAGCTGGTCAACGTATCGATAATTTTTTGCGCACCCAGCTAAAAGGTGTGCCGAAAAGCATGATTTATCGCATTTTACGCAAAGGTGAAGTGCGGGTGAATAAAGGTCGTGTTAAGCCTGAATATAAGTTACAAGCCGACGATTTAATCAGAATTCCACCGGTTCGCGTGTCGGAAGGTGCGCCTGCGCCATCGCCAAAGCTCGATAAAATTGCATCATTAGAGTCGCATATCCTTTTCGAGGACGACCGTATACTTGTTATCAATAAGCCATCGGGAATGGCAGTTCACGGAGGAAGTGGCTTAAGCTTTGGTCTAATCGAAGGCTTCAGAGCCTTGCGTCCCGATGCCAAATTTATGGAATTGGTACATCGACTAGACCGTGACACGTCGGGCTGTATTTTAATTGCTAAAAAACGTTCTGCCCTTCGCCACATGCATGAGCAGCTTCGCACGGGTAAAATGGACAAGCGATATAATGCCCTAGTTGCAGGTGAGTGGCCTAAAACTCGATTTAAAGTTAAAGCGCCGCTTCGTAAAAATGTGCTGCAATCGGGTGAGCGCATGGTAAGTGTAAGCGACGATGGTAAACCGTCAGAAACTCGCTATCGCATATTAGAGGAATACGCAGGTGCAACCTTGGTTGAAGCGTCGCCTATTACAGGTAGAACCCACCAAATTCGCGTTCACTGTTTGCATGCGGGTCATCCTATTGCTTGTGACCCAAAATACGGTGATACGGATTTCGACGCGGCAATGCGCCAAAAAGGGCTGAACAGACTGTTCCTTCACGCTCGCAGTATTTCACTGCTGCACCCAGCGACTGAAGAGCGCGTCACATTTACCGCGCCATTAGACGACACTCTCTCAAATACACTTAAAACGCTGTAAGTTATGCCTTCAAAAAAACAGGCTGTGGAAACACAGCCTTTCATTTCGTTAGATAAAACACTGCCTAAGTACAAACTTGTTATCTTCGATTGGGATGGCACGCTCATGGATTCGGCGGCAAAAATTGTTAGCTGCATGCAGCTTGCCGCAAAACAATGTGATATGCCTGTTCCTACGTACGATGAAGTAGGTCACATTATTGGTATAAGTTTAAAGCCTGCCATTAAACAGCTTTTTAATATCAAAGACGATGAGTTAGCCGAACGTTTAGTCGCCGCCTATAAAAAGGCATTTGTCACTCGCGATACAACGCCGTGTCCTTTGTTTGATGGCGTTGAACAGTTACTTAGCAATTTGAAAAAAGCGGGATGCACATTAGCCGTTGCGACAGGTAAAGCGCGCCGCGGTCTTGATCGAGCGTGGGCACAAACAGGAACGGGACCTTTCTTTAGTGCGTCACGTACCGCCGATGAGGCAGAATCCAAGCCTTCTCCCGACATGTTGCTACAGTTACTTGATGAACTTAGTGTAAAAATAGAAGACGCCGTTATGATTGGTGACACAACCTACGACATGCAAATGGCGAAAACGATTGGTATGGATAGGATAGGTGTGTCATATGGCGTTCACGCGCAGGTTCATTTAGAAGCGTTGTTACCTGTTGCACTTGTACACTCTATAAGTGAACTAGAAACAGCGCTATTCAAATAGCGCTGGTTTGTAGCACTGCTTTGATACAACTGCTCTGACAGAATTAGTGGCTTACTGTGCAGCCATTGCTAATAAATCGACATCGAAGTGTGCGCCCAGTAATTCATTTAGCAGCATTATCGGAAGACCGATTAAACTGTTAGGGTCGCGGCTTTCTATTTTATCGAACAGTAATACACCCAAACCTTCGCTTTTAAAACTGCCGGCGCAATCAAGTGGTTGCTCTTTATCTACATAGGCGCGAATGGCAGTTTCACTGTTATGGCGAAAGAAAACGCGTGTTTCATCTACCTGTGTTATCGTTTTATTGGCACTAGGTTGGTGAAGGCAAAGTGCAGTATAAAATGACACTTGCTTACCTTGGCATGCCATTAGCTGGTTTACTGCATTTTCAAACGTGCCAGGCTTGCCAAGTAGCTGCGGGCCCGCATCGGTTTGGACCAAAGCTACTTGATCACTACCTATAATAATGGTGTCGTTATTTACCTTTTCTAATTCAGCGGCAACCTTGTGCGCCTTTTGTTCGGCTAAACGTAAACTCAATGCAGTAGGGCTTTCGTTTGCAAAGGGCGTTTCGTCAATATCTGGTGCGTGGGTGTCTACCTGAATACCAATGTTGGCGAGCAACATTTTTCGGTATTGCGATGATGAGGCAAGAACAAGGGAGGCCACAATTACTCCTTTTATAAAATCAATATGTTGCGTACTTTCAGTTAGTAGTACAATGTTACATTATCACTGCGTACCACATACAGCGTTTTATTGTAGGTTAAAACGCAATTTTGCTTTGACAGGAAGGGGTTGACCCTATATCATGCGCGCCCTATGCAGAAAGTGAAACTCCCTCATTCGGTTGAACCGACTAAAAGTGCCATGAAACGTTCCGATTACCGGGGCGTGATTGCGTCTAAAGATATGGAACGATTGAGTGAAGCAGTTGTCCGATGCAATGACTATGTGGACGCAGAAGTACAGTTCGAAAAAGACGCGCAGGGTCTTACTGTCTTTCACGGCCATCTAGCCACGCAGGTAACACTTATCTGTCAAAGGTGTAATGGTGAACTCGATTATCCCGTGGAAGCGGAATTCTGTTTTACTCCAGTGCAGGGAGAAGAACAGGAAAGCGATGACATCATTCCCGAGGCTTACGAACCGGTAGAGGTCAACGACCACGGAGAAGTTAATCTGCTTCAAATATTTGAAGACGAGCTACTGTTATCTTTGCCAATTGTGCCCCTTCATGCAGAGTCGGAGTGTACAGTGAAGCAGGACGATATGTCGTTTGGAAAGATTGAACCGGAACAAGAGCGACAAAACCCTTTCGCGGTTTTGAAAGAACTTAAGCGAGACCAGGAGTAAGTTATGGCAGTACAACAAAATCGTAAAACGCGTTCTAAGCGCGGTATGCGTCGCTCACACGATGCATTGACAGGCGCGACTTTGTCTGTCGATTCAACGTCGGGCGAAACTCACCGTCGTCACCACGTGACCGCTGACGGTTATTACAAAGGCAAGAAAGTAATCGGCGCGTAATACGGCGACTACATTTTGTCTAAACTAACCATCGCGTTAGATATCATGGGGGGCGATCATGGTCCCCCTGTTATCCTTCCCGCAGCCGTAAAGGCTATTCAACTTCACCCAGACGTGCACTTCACGTTATGCGGTGATGAAGATACCATCAAAGCAGGTATACAGCCCCTTACTGATTCTGAGCGCAACCGCGTCACTATTGTGCCTTGTTCACAAGTAGTTGAGATGGGCGAAGCGCCTACGTCAGCGCTACGAAATAAGAAAGATTCTTCTATGCGTCGCGTTATTGAGCTTGTCGAAAGTGGCGAGGCTAACGCGTGTGTAAGCGCAGGTAATACCGGTGCATTGCTTACCTTATCGTTCTATTTGCTTAAAACCTTATCAGGTATTGATAGGCCCGCACTCATTAATATGATGCCTACAACAGGGCACCATAACGTTTTTCTTTTGGATTTAGGCGCTAACGTAAACTGCACGCCAGAAATACTTTTCCAATACGGCGTTATGGGCTCAGTGCTTGCGCAAGAGGTGGCGGGCATAGCATCGCCACGGGTTGCCTTATTGAACGTAGGCGAAGAAGATATTAAAGGTAACGCACAGGTAAAATCTGCCGACCAGCTTTTTAAAGACGCGCCAGGCATAAATTATATTGGTTATGTAGAGGGCGACGACATTTTCACCGATCATGCCGATGTAGTGGTAACAGATGGTTTTACCGGAAATGTAGCGCTTAAATCGAGCGAAGGGCTGGCTAAGTTAGTGATAAACGAAGTAAAACGCCAGTCACAGAAGAATTTTTACACCCGATTATTGGCAAAAATTGCCTTCCCATTACTGAAATCTATCTATAACAGCGTGAACCCCGACCAGTATAACGGTGCGAGTCTGATAGGATTGCGCGGCATTGTTATCAAGAGTCACGGAAATGCACAAAAAGACGCCTTTTATTACGCCATCGTGCAAGCAATGAAAGAAGCAAAGATGCATTTACCTGAAAAGATAAAGACAAAGATAGAAACGGTATTGTTGGAGCAGCTTTGAGCAAATATTCACGCTTTATAGGAACAGGTAGCTATTATCCCAGCGACGTGCGTACAAACGCAGATTTAGAGCAAATGGTGGACACCAGTGACGAATGGATCACTGACCGTACCGGGATAAAAGAGCGACGTATTATTGGAGCAGATGAAACCGCTGCTACCATGGGGGCAGAAGCCAGTAAGAAAGCCATTGAGATGGCTGGCATTGACCCGAAATCTATCGACATGATTGTGTGTGCTACCACGAGTGGTCGCTATGCACTTCCAAGCACAGCATGTGAAATTCAACGCATTCTTGATATTGACGGTATCCCTGCATTTGACGTAGCTGCTGCATGTGCAGGTTACTGCTACGCATTAAGTGTTGCCGATCAATACATTAAGTCTGGCATGGCGAAACGTATTCTTGTAGTCGGTACCGACTGTTTGAGCCGCTTGATAAACCCTGAAGACAGAACCATGGTTATCTTGTTTGGCGATGCGGCAGGCGCAACGATTATTGAAGCGAGTGATGAACCTGGCATTCTTTCCACACATATCAACGCATCAGGCTCTCATGGCGATTTGCTGTACGTGGGTAATCCAACCCGTGGTGACGAGCAGTCGGTTCACGAGAACTGGGGTGTGATGCGTGGTAATGAAGTCTTTAAGGTTGCGGTAACCAAGCTTTCAGAAGTGGTAGAACAAACCCTTGCTGCCAACGGTATGCAAAAATCTGATCTTGACTGGTTAGTACCTCACCAAGCAAACTTTAGAATTATTAAAGCGACAGCTAAAAAGCTGAATATGTCTCTTGATCAAGTAGTGCTTACGTTAGAGCAGTATGGTAATACCTCTGCTGCTACTGTGCCTACAGCGCTTGATACAGCTATCAGAGACGGGCGCATTCAACGCGGACAGCATTTATTACTAGAAGCATTCGGAGGCGGATTTGCTTGGGCATCGGCGCTTGTACGCTATTAGCCTTGCAGATATTTGCCTTGGTGATATTTGCCTCGATAGGGGCACTCCAACTCCAACGTTTTCTCGCTTCTAGTAAATTAAAAATAATAAGGAATCGACATGACAAAGACAGCCTGTGTATTTCCAGGACAAGGTTCTCAAAGCGTAGGTATGCTAAAGGAACTTGCTGAGACTTCTCCTATTATCGAAGCAACGTTTAAAGAAGCCTCTGACGCGCTCGGCTACGATCTGTGGGATTTAGTCCAAAACGACGCAGACGGTAAACTTAACGAGACGCATATCACGCAGCCAGCGTTGCTTGCTGCTAGCGTAGCAATTTGGCGTGTTATTCGCGAGCAGGGCATCGATGTAGATTACCTAGCGGGTCACAGCCTTGGTGAGTACTCAGCATTAGTATGTGGCGGCGCCATGGATTTTGCTGATGCTATCAAGCTTGTAGAAGCCCGTGGTAAATATATGCAGGAAGCTGTACCAGCCGGTGCGGGTGCCATGTACGCCATTATCGGATTAGACGATGCCGCCATTGCTGATATTTGCCAGCAAACCGCCATTGCTACAGGCGATGTGGTTGCACCAGTTAACTTTAACTCTCCAGGCCAAGTGGTTATTGCAGGGGAAAAGAACGCCGCCGAGCAAGCTGCTAATGCGTGTAAAGAAGCAGGCGCTAAGCGCGCACTTCCTCTTGCGGTGAGTGTTCCTTCACACTGTGAGTTAATGCGTCCTGCAGCAGACAAGTTAGAAGACGCGTTATCGTCATTGAACGTTAATGAGCCTGCAATCAATATCGTGAATAATGTTGATGTCACTATTGAAACCCAAGGTGATGCAATCAAGAACGCATTAGTGAGACAACTATATTGCCCCGTTCAATGGACACGTACTGTTGAATATTTGGCGGCAGCGGGCGTTGAGCGCGTTATTGAAATAGGTCCTGGTAAAGTACTTACTGGATTGAACAAACGTATCGACAAGAGCCTAGAATCTCTTGCAGTTAATACACCTGATGGTGTTGAAGCATTAAAACAATAAGGAAACGCAATGAGTCAATTGGACGGTAAAATTGCGCTTGTTACCGGCGCAAGCCGAGGTATAGGCAAAGCGATTGCCACGCAGCTTGCTCAGCAAGGTGCTACGGTTATCGGAACCGCAACCAGTGAAAATGGTGCGCAAGCGATCAGCGATTATCTTTCTGAATTCGGCGGCAAAGGCTTTGCACTAAATGTCACCGACAAAGAAAGCGTAGATACCACGATTAAAGCGATTAATGAAGCACATGGAGGTATCGATATCTTGGTCAATAATGCAGGTATCACACGTGATAATCTGCTAATGCGCATGAAAGATGACGAGTGGCAGGACATTATCGACACCAACTTAACCTCAATTTTTACACTTTCAAAAGCGGTACTTCGCGGTATGATGAAGAAGCGTTTTGGTCGCATCGTGAATATTGGTTCAGTGGTGGGCAGTGCAGGTAACGCCGGACAGGCAAACTATGCTGCAGCGAAAGCAGGGGTCATTGGTTTTTCTAAATCAATGGCTCGTGAAGTGGCTTCTCGTGGTATCACCATCAACGTTGTAGCGCCTGGTTTTATCGATACCGATATGACAAAAGCGCTGACCGATGACCAAAAAGAAGCCATTTTCAAAGATATTCCGGCTAACCGATTAGGCGAGCCTGATGAAATTGCAGCCACTGTTGCCTTTTTAGTAAGCGATGGTGCAGCCTATATTACAGGCGAAACTATCCATGTAAATGGTGGTATGTATATGGGGTAAATTCGCAAAAATTGCGAATTTTCCTTAGTTTGGGGTGGTATTTACCCGAACTTGGATGTAAAAATAGTATTTTACGAATTTCGAATGTCGCTGGTTTGACCAGAAAATTTGTTTAAACTGGTGCTTGCAAGGATGCACCTTGCAAAATAAACTAGCGGCACTTTTATTATCTAGTGACGTTTAAGGGAAACCTAGAATTATGAGTAACATTGAAGAACGCGTTAAGAAAATCATCGTTGAACAACTTGGCGTGAAAGAAGAAGAAGTAAAAGCAGAAGCTTCATTCGTTGACGATTTAGGCGCTGATTCACTTGACACTGTTGAGCTAGTAATGGCTTTGGAAGAAGAATTTGATACTGAAATTCCTGACGAAGAAGCAGAAAAAATTACTACTGTTCAATCAGCAATTGATTACATCAACGCTAACAAAGACGCTTAAGTCTTAAGTAGCGACAAAACGGCTCTTCTAACAGAGCCGTTTTTGTATCTCCTACCTTAGTTCCAAAGCGAGGGCTTTTTGTGACAAAACGTCGCGTAGTGGTTACTGGTCTTGGAATGCTTTCACCATTAGGTCTTAATAGCGAAGACACATGGCGCAAATTGCTCGCGGGCGAAAGCGGCATCGGTGAAATCACCCATTTCGATTGTAGTAACTATTCAACCCGTTTCGCAGGTCAAATTAATGATTTTGATCCGCAGGAATACATTGAAAAGAAAGAAACCAAGAAGATGGACCGCTTTATCCAGCTGGGTATAGCAGCAGGCAAGCAAGCCTTGGTCGATTCTGGTTTAACTATTTCACAAGATAATGCGCATCGTGTAGGTGTAGCTATTGGTTCAGGTATTGGTGGTTTAGAACAAATTGAACAAAACCATTTGAAACTGACAAATAGCGGTCCTAAGCGCGTATCGCCATTTTTTGTACCTTCAACCATTACCAACATGATCTCTGGCTTTTTGTCTATCATGGAAGGGTTGAAAGGACCGAATTTAAACGTTGTGACTGCTTGTACGACAGGCGTTCATAACATTGGTATTGCCGCAAGAACAATTGCTTATGGCGATGCTGATGCCATATTGGCCGGAGGCGCAGAAGCGTCTATTACTCCGCTAGGCATGGCTGGTTTTGCCGCAGCACGTGCGTTGTCATCTCGAAACGACAACCCTCAAGCAGCAAGCCGCCCATGGGATAAAGACCGCGATGGTTTTGTCATGGGTGAGGGCGCTGGCGTGGTAATGCTAGAAGAATACGAAGCAGCAAAAGCGCGTGGCGCGACCATTTATGCAGAACTGGTTGGTTTTGGCATGAGCGGCGACGCATACCACATGACTTCTCCACCTGAAGATGGAGAAGGTGCGGCTGCGTCAATGCAAAACGCGATAAATGATGCGAAGTTGGATGCAAGCGAAATAGGCTATGTTAACGCACATGGTACGTCCACGCCTGCAGGTGACATTGCTGAAGTAGCCGCGGTGAAACGCGTGTTCAACGACCACGCTTATAAACTACTTGTAAGCTCAACTAAGTCAATGACAGGGCATTTGCTAGGGGCCGCCGGTTCGGTTGAGGCAATTTTCACTATTTTGGCACTGCGTGACAAAATGGCGCCGCCAACCATTAACTTGGACGAACCAGGTGAAGGCTGTGACTTAGACTTTGTTGCACACAAAGCAAAAGCATTCAATGAAGACTACGCACTGTGTAACTCATTCGGGTTTGGCGGTACGAACGGCTCGTTGATTTTCAAGCGTATCTAATACGGCCTGACTAACGCTGTTTAAGTGTAATTCACGTATATTTAAAAGGCAGCTTCGGCTGCCTTTTGTTGTTTATACAGTTAAATCTCACAGTGAATATCATAAAACTCAGGTCTCTTTGAGCACCGCTACAGCCAAATCAATTCAGCTAGACGTTGTCTGACCAACGCAAGTTGGTATACTTCCACCAACCATAATAACGGCGAACAAGAGTAGGCAGTGAGAATTATTCCTAGCACTACGCCTATTTCACCAAGTGACAGGGCGTTCAATTACGGTGACGGTGTGTTCACCACTTTGCTGGTAGACGAACACAAAGTGCAATTATTGCCCTATCATATTTCACGTTTAGAGCACGATGCGGCAGCCATCAAGCTCAATATTGATATCCGCGCGCTTGAAGCCGCAATTGCTGACCAAGTTAAGGCGATAAAGAACGGCTCAGGTGATAACGCTTCTGCAAAATATGTACTAAAAGTTCACGTGTCGGGAGGTCAAGCCGGAAGAGGGTATGCGCGAAGCGAAGACAGTGAAGCATTAGTCAGATTTAGCCAACACCCTTTCCCTGTCCATTACGATAGTCTTGCGAATGAAGGTGCAACGGTAATTTGCGCTCAAACACGGTTAGCCATTCAACCATTGCTTGCGGGTGTAAAGCATATGAACAGGCTAGAACAAGTCTTAATTAAGCACGAAGTAGACGACGCTGGCGCACACGATGCTATTGTTTGCGATACCCAGGATAACATTATTGAAGCGAGTGCTGGCAATGTATTTTTCTACCTCAATGAACAATGGTATACCCCGTCTTTGAAAGGAAGCGGTGTCAATGGCGTAGTCAGGCAGTGTCTTATTGATTCGCTGTTAAACGACAATTGTTCGCTTCACGTGGGGGAATATGATCTTTCTTATTTGCGAAAAGCGAGTGCAGTGGTAATTACCAATGCACTAATGGGCGTAATGCCGATACAGAAAATACAAATGCCGGATTTCTCTTATGTCGATTTTGATGTAAGAAGCGATGCGATTGTAGCACTAAAGACACGGCTTCAGACTGCGCTTCAAAATTAATTAAAACGCACTTCTTACAACGGGGTTCGTCAACGTTTTACGAGCTTCACGAGATTAGTAGTAAAAAGAAATAAAATGGAATGTAAAGCAATGAAGAAAGGGGAAGTTCAAGCATGAAGCGGGTAATTGTTATTCTATTATCTCTTGTCATGCTTGCCGTTGTTGGGGCAGCCTCTGGCGTAATGTATGTCTCGAGCAAGGTTACCGATGAACTAGCATTAAAAAGTGACACCTTATTTACGATAGAGAGCGGCAGTAATGCTTATCGTACCGTGAAATACTTGCGTAAAATAGGCTTGACCGATGTGTCGCCCTTTGTTGCTAAGGTGTGGCTCAAATTCTTTGCAGGCAGTACGTCTGTTAAGTCTGGCACCTACATGCTGCGCCCAGGGCAGTCACTAGTAGATGTGTTTACCTTGTTTACTGAGGGCGATGAGCATCTCTTCGCAGTGAGTCTAGTTGAAGGGCTAACCCTTGCACAGTGGCTTGAGGCGCTTAAACAAAACACAGATTTGGTGTTTGATTTAAACGAAGGGAAATTAAACCAACTCACTCAGGATAATGGCGTAGATTGGTGTTGCGAAAACGTTTCGCAGACAGAGGGCGTATATTTGGCTGATACATATTTCTTTACCAAAGGCACAACCGCTAGCGAGGTATTGAAAAGAGCACACCGCGCGCTAATTGACTTTATCTCTAGCGAATGGGAGTTACGGGATGCCGAACTGCCGTTAGCCACACCTTACGAGGCTCTTATCTTGGCGAGTATCATTGAAAAAGAAACGGCTGTGCCTGCGGAACGTGACATGATTTCAGGCGTTTTCGTCAATAGGCTAAACAGAAATATGCGTCTTCAAACTGATCCCACCGTGATTTATGGTATCGGTCCTACGTTTGACGGAAACATTACCCGTAAGCACTTGCGAACAGCAACGCCTTACAATACCTATGTTATTAAAGGGCTCCCACCTACGCCTATCGCGATGGCAGGTAAGGCCGCCATTCACGCTGCGTTGCACCCACTGACAACGGATGCACTCTATTTCGTGGCGAAGGGCGATGGCAGCCATCAATTTTCTACGACACTAGCTGAACATAATGCAGCTGTGCGAAAATACCAGTTAAAACGATAGCCGTATTGATGCAGACAACCGATACGTTATAGCTAAATAAAAACAGAGTTTAAAAAGTAATGCGCGGAAAGTTTATTGTAGTTGAAGGCCTTGAAGGGGCAGGAAAAAGCTCAGTGATTGGGCTGATTGTTCAAGCATTAAAAGGTGCAGGAAAGCGCGTTGAGCAAACTCGTGAGCCAGGCGGCACACCGATGGCAGAAGCCATTCGAGAATGTGTAAAACACGACTGGGATGAGACCGTGAGTGAGGAGACTGAACTACTTCTTATGTATGCGGCGCGTGTGCAATTACTTACCAATAAAATCTTACCTTCACTTGATGCTGGTGCGTGGGTGGTAGGTGACAGACACGACCTGTCATCTCAAGCCTATCAAGGCGGTGGTCGGGGCGTCAGTGGAAAAACAATGTCGGCCATCAGCGATATCGCCCTTAAAGGGTTTAAGCCAGATTTAACTTTATATCTGGATGTCGAGCCTGCGGTTGGACTAGAGCGCGCCCGTGGGCGAGGGGAGCTTGACCGCATTGAGCAAGCGGGGCTCGCCTTTTTCGAACGAACTCGTGCAAAATACTTGTCTCTTGCTAAGCAAGATGAATCTATCGTCGTGGTCAGCGCAATGCAGCCTATGGAAAAGGTTCATCAAGACGTGATTGCGATTATCAATGACTATGTGACGAACACAAGTAGCGAAAGCAGTAACATTGCTCGAAACGAAAGCCAGCAGGGGAAAGGCTAATGCAAGTAATGCCTTGGTTTGCTACAACGTTCTCGACCTTACTGTCGCGATATATGGCAAAGAAACTACACCACGGTTTATTGCTGACAGGGCCAAAGGGAATTGGAAAATACCAACTCGCGTTAGGGTTAAGCAATGCGCTATTGTGTAAACAGCCAAGCATAAATGGGCCATGTGAACAGTGTCAAAGTTGCCATTTGAGGCAAGCTGGAAACCACCCAGACTTTCATGTTTTAGAAAGTGAAAAGCAGTTAGGTGTGGATAAAATTCGCGAGGGTATTGGCAAGCTATCAGGTACTGCGCAAATGGGGGGCAATAAGGTGTTGTTAATCCCTCGTGCCGATACCATGACGGAAGCGGCAGCTAATGCACTGTTGAAAACCTTGGAAGAACCCACAAATAATACCTTCTTGCTACTGATCACTGACAGTATCAATAAAATTATGCCGACCATATTAAGTCGATGTGAACGGCAGATACTCTCACTCCCGTCAGTGTCAGCCAGTTTGAACTACTTAAACGCTAAGGGCGTAGAAGATGCAAGCGAAGCGTTACTGGCAGCTTATGGCTATGCCCCTCTTCGCGTAGAAGAGGCCCTCAGTGGTGAAGAAGACATTAGCTATCGCAATTTTAGCGATGGTATGCAAGCGCTCTTAGCAGGCGATGCAAATTTGCAAGTACAAACGCTTGCGAATAAGTGGCAGGACGATGCGCCTCAAATCGCATTGTGGTGTCAACAGATGGCCCACGACGAATACATAAAACGTCAACAGGCTGTTGATTTTAAACGCTATGAAGCGTGTGTTGATGCGGTAAGAACGCTTCAGCACGCAGGTGTTAACAAATCAATGGTACTTTTTGGGTTACTAAAGCTATTTCAACGTTAATAGGCAAATGCTGGCTTGTCGAAGCCCTTTTGTCTGACAGCAACTTTTTAAAACAGGTGTAGTTTGTTCGTAGATTCTCATTGTCACTTAGACCGACTCAAGCAAGGGCCAGAAGAGCTGGCTGAAACCTTAAATTTCGCAAGAACCCGAGGTGTTGAACACTTCCTTTGTGTGTGCGTATCTGTTGGTGATTACGACAGCATGTTAGCAGCTGTAAGTCAGTTTGAAGATGTATCAGTATCTTGTGGTGTGCACCCACTACATCAAGATGAAGCGTGTAGCTATGAAGAACTGCTAGAGAAGGCGCAGCGTGAAGAAGTTGTAGCCATTGGCGAAACTGGGCTGGACTATTTTTATAGTCCGGAAAGTAAAGAAGTCCAGCTAACGTCTTTCGTCGACCACATCAAAGTAGCTAACGAAACTAAAAAGCCGTTAATTATTCATACGCGGGATGCAAGGGAAGACACCATTAACTTACTCCGCCAACACAAAGCTGCGCACACTAAAGGTGTTTTGCATTGCTTTACTGAGTCATTAGACATGGCGCTGGCAGCAATAGAGATGGACTTCTATATCTCTATTTCAGGCATCGTAACCTTTAATTCAGCAGATGAATTACGTGAAGTGGTAAAAGCGATCCCTTTAGAGCGACTACTTATTGAAACTGACTCACCATGGCTTGCGCCAGTTCCTCATCGAGGTAAACAAAACCAGCCAGGTTACGTGGTAGAAGTGGCAGAATTTATTGCTGAGCTTAAAGGCGTGACGGTAAAAGAACTAGCGGAAATGACCACGCAAAATTTCTACACGCTGTTTTCTTTAGCTGCGAAGAAGAAAGCCGCGTAGCGGTAAGTATAGGCGATTTTACTCTCGGAGGTGGTTATGCCACAGTGGCGACAAGGATTGACAAAGAGTCTTCACCAAACCCGCAGTATGCCAGAAAGTCGTTACTTTCAGTTAGCTACTGTCGACGGTAGTGGTGTACCGTACTGCCGTACCGTGGTTTTTAGAGGGATCACCGACGACAACCAACTGGTGGTTATTTCTGACACCCGCTCAGATAAATATGACCAGCTTGGCCAGAATCCTCACTCGCAGGTGTGTTGGTATTTTTCTAAAACCAGGGAGCAATATCGCTTCTCTTGTACTGCAACAATAATAACGTTGCATCAAGATGCTGACTTAGTTACTCAGCACTGGAATAAATTGTCAGATGCGGGCAAAAAGCAGTTCTTATGGGGCGAGCCAGGCACGCCAAGAAACGATGGTTCGGCACTACAGGTTGAAGGGGATTTTGGTGTAGTTCCACCTCACTTTTGCGTGATCATGCTGGCTATCGATAGCGTAGATTACCTGAATTTGAGAGGTAACCCTCAAAGTCGAGAGTGGCATCAAAAAGACGGGAATGGCAACTGGGTTAGTCAGTCATTGATACCGTAGGTGACTATCTCTAGCCTCTAAGTAGGCACATATTGAGTGTGTGATACTGCCTATTCTGGGCACCACCTAAGTCAGCAGTATACAAACCGGCGACCGAAGCAAAAAGTAAGCCCTCTCTAGCTTGGATAGACGCGATAACGCATTGGCAAATGAGAGGGCGTCGATCACCTAGAAAATATGGGAAATTGGTGTATCACCTTTAAATAAATAGGTGATCAAGTCAGCATTACTTTCTCTTGCAACGCTTTCGACAATAGCTGTCGCTACATCTTCTCTTGGTATTACAGCATCGTCCCTATTGCTTGGCATATCGGTTCGTACTAAATGCGTGCCCGGTTCATTTAATAAAGTGCCAGGTCGAAGAATTACGTGATGTAAGCCGCTATTAATTAAATGCTCGTCGGCCATGTGTTTGGCAACCAAATATGGTTTTATTGCTGACTCCACGGCATCAGGATCGTCTGCACCAATAGAACTAACCATAACAAATTTGGGTGTCCCCGCCGCTTTTGCATAGTTAACCGCGTTGCGGGCCGCCCAAAGATCAATCATAAGTGTTTTATCTGCGCCGGTGCTACCGCCTGAACCCGCTGTGAATACCGCAACCTCCACACCTTCAAAGTGTGCTGAAAAATCTTTTTCTAAATCCTGCTCAACCACTGTGAGGTTGGCATTTTGGATATCTGACAGTTTGTCTGGGCTTCTTACTGGCGCTACGACTTTATGACCAGCATCCAACAATTTCACTGTTGCTTGCTTACCGATTTGGCCTGATGCGCCGATTACTAATACATTTGCCATGTTTTCATCCTCCTTGTGGGTGATTTCGCTCATCTTAAGCTACTTAAGAATTGACAATACATAGGCGGGTAAAAAGGAAAGCGATCAATTACTGCGATAAAATGCATGACAAAACGTTTGCCTGCATACATTGCCGTTTAAACGGCAATGCAATGGGGGGGAGAAACTAATAGGTACGATGATCGGCTGGCGGCTATTTTATCACCGCATTTCGGCCTGATTCTTTTCCGACATATAGCTTTTTATCGATAGCGTGAATGCAAGCCTCGACGCTATCGTAATCTCGTATATCCGCTACACCACAGGTTATGGTAGCCGATACCGAGTAGGGGGGAGCATCGATTTCGTAATCCGCGACAGTTTTACGTAGCTTTTCTGCCACCCAAAATGCTTCTTGAACCTTTAATGAAGGCAGCATTATAAGAAACTCCTCACCGCCCCATCGCGCAATAACGTCACTTTCTCTTAAACTATCTTCCAGGATCCTAGCTATTTTGAGCAGTACTGTGTCACCCACATGATGACCGTATTCATCGTTAATACGCTTAAAGAAATCAATATCAACAATTAGCAAGGAGAAAGTATGATTATGGCGTTTATAATTTTGCCATGCTGCCTTGGCTCTTTGTGTAAAGTAGCGACGATTTTTGAGACCCGTCAATGCGTCCTGAGTTGAAAGCTGCGTTAACTTTTCTACGACCGCTTCTAAGTCTCGGGTTTTTTCCTCAACTTTTAGTGCTAGTTCAGCAGAGCGCTTTTTCAAGGATGCTATCCTCAGCCACACCATCGATGAAATCAACAGCATGCCTAGCAGGGTAATCGCCACACGCCATATAGGCTTATCCCACCACGGTGGAACTACAACTATTTCAAGTTGCGCTGCATTGGTGCTCCATTCATTCTCTTGATTTATAGCTTTAACAGTGAAGCGGTAGCGTCCTGGGTCCAAGTTGGTGTAGGTGGCCGTTCTTGTCTTGTAGTCAGTAAAGCGCCAGCTGTTCTCAAAGTCTGCGAGTTTATAGGCGTACCTAAGTTCGTTTGCATTCATATAATCAGTGGCGGCAAATTCAATCGTGAGCGCAATATCGTTATGTTTAAGTTCGATTACCTCGTCTAGGCGCTGTCTTTGCTGATAGGTTGTTCCGTTTTGCTCGTTCCTACTCACCGTTTCAACGTTTGTGAGGTGCACTCCAGGTGACCACTTTACATTTGCCACTTGTGAAGGGGTAAATTGCGTTACGCCTTCCGCTCCACCAAACATTATTGTGTTATTTTCAGTTACGGTGACAGAGCCAATATAGTAACCCGTAGACAGTGCGCCGTTTTCTGCACCGAAATAAGAAAGGGTAGACAAGTCAGGTGCTAAATACGCAATCCCTTCAATTGTAGAGATCCAAAGCCCATATTCATCATCTTCAACAATTGCCCCGATGGATACATTGCTCAATCGACTTTCAGGCTTAATTTGTGTCACTTTAATCGTTGACAAATCACTGCCTTCTTTAGACATAAAGAAGAGTCCAGCTGCTTGCGTTCCAATCCAATAACCACCGCGTTTCGACTGAGAAATCCACGTCACTACAGTTTGATCTGAAATCTTGTCCGTAAACTTACTGATGCTGGTTAAGTCTCCAGTCAGTTTATTCGCAACAAATAAACCGGATACCGTACTTAACCATGCGTTTTCATTGTCGTCCAAAACAATTCTCGTTGTCAGCGACAATGGCCATTGCTTTATTACCCTATCTTCTGACGGGCGATATACATACAGCCCATCGCTGTAGCCGCCATACCAAATGTCTCCGTCATCATCGATATTAATGCTGTAACCCGACTTACCATTCAGCGCAACAAATTCTAGGTTTCTGGTCTGAGGGTTCAGTTTGGCGAGGCCCGTGCGTGTGGTTACCCATAATGCATCGCTTTTCGTATGATAAAACACGCTCAACAGCTTATCGTTAGTGTCTTCGCTACTCGCAAATGCACCATTGGAAGTAAATGGGCCTTGTTGAGTTTTACTTATCGTGTCGTAAAGCCAAAGGCCCTTTTCGTTCGCTACCCATACTTGGTTATCTTTGTAATTCGATATAGAGGAGATGATTCGTCCTTCGCCTATTTCCTGAGTGTAGAAGTTGCTAAGCAGAGGGTTACTGATCGCAAACCCATCGTCTCTGGTGCCAACGACAACCAGCCCAGCTTTCGTTTGATAAAGGCTTGAAATTCTCTCTTTGGCCGCATCTTTCTCGTTAATCGGAGCACGCAGCACAGAGTTAGGGTTATGTGACGTTAAAATATTCAGCCCACGCTGAGTAGAAACCCATATATCACCGTTGTCCTTTAATAAGATGTCTGTAACGTAGTTATCAGATAATCCGTGAGTTTCAGAGGTACAGCTTTTGTCGATGGTAGTGCTTTGCTCGTCGGGATTGAACAAACATGCGCCGTGGGTAGCGGTACCCAACCAGAATTGAGATTTCTCTGCTGCCACCAGTCGAGTAAAGTTCGTGTTTTCAAAAGCCACTAACTCAAGAGACTTCTTAAACGGATCAAGTTTATACAGGCCCGAGGTGGAAGTGACATAAAGCGTGTTACCGATAAGTTCTACGTCTGTCAGCGTACTCGTGGTACTGGGAAGGTAGCTGACCAGTTCTACACTGTCTGATTCTGGAGAGTATGTGTAAAGGTTTCGCTCAGAGACTATCCAAAGCTGGCCATTGTGGGTGCTCTTGATCCTATTAATTACCTGTTTATTGAAAGGTTCTGACGCCGGTAACGTGTAGTGCTTGAACGACTCAGTATCAACATCTATACGGCTAAGGCCGCTGTATGTCCCCACCCACAGGTATTGACCGTCTAAGCTTGCCTCTATCTGAAGGGCGAACAGGGTTTGGAGGCCTGTTGACTTGTCTTCACCCCACAAGCCGAAGTTTCGAAATGTATAGCCGTCAAATTTATCAACACCAGACTGTGATGCCAACCACAGAAAACCATACTTATCTTCCGCAATATCTGAAATGGATACGTGGGCGATACCACTATCCATATTGTAGGAATGAAACGCTGGGGCAATAGGTTGCGCGCGTGAAGGTAGGCTGCAAGTTGCAGCAAAAACTATGAAAAGCGAAAGTACCAACAGGGTGCGCATAAAATAATCAAAAATTACATAAAATTTATACACTAACGTTACGCTAATCTACCGCTCTTACAATGGTACAAAAGTTTAAATTCAACAAAAAAAGCCTCGAAATTCGAGGCTTTTTGGACTGCATTAATTATGTTAGCCAGTGGCTAATCATAACGGATATAGTTACCAGCCACACTGGCGTGTAGCATTTTGCTCATCTAACCACGTTTTTAGTGGCGCAAAGTAGTCAGCGATAGTACTGGCATCCATTTGCGGTGAGCCTGTCAGTGTTTCTAACGCATTTTGCCAAGGTTGGCTCATACCCATCTCTAGCATTTCGTTAAGTGCTTTACCTGCTTCTTCACTGCCGTAGATAGAACAGCGGTTAAGCGGGCCCTCATCACCTGCAATGTCACACAGTGCTTTATGGAACTGGAATTGAAGGATATGCGCTAGGAAATAGCGTGTATAAGGTACGTTCGCAGGCACGTGATATTTTGCACCCGGATCAAACGCGTCGGCGCTGCGCTCAACAGGGGCCATCACACCTTGATACTTTTCTCTCAATTCCCACCATAGTTTATTGTATTGTTCAGGTGTTACTTCGCCTGACATTACTTTCCAGCGCCATTGGTCAACCATCAGACCAAAGGGAATGAAGGCAATCTTGTCTAACGCAACTTGCATTAACATACCGATATCGTTTGATGCGTCTGGGATCTCATCAATTAACTCGATTTGCTTAAGGTACTTAGGTGTTATTGATAAAGCGATGGTGTCGCCAATAGCCTCGTGGAAGCCGTCGTTTGCCGAACCACGGTAAAGAAGTGGTTGGTCTTTATAAGCGCGTTGATAGTAGTTGTGACCTAATTCGTGGTGAATAACATTAAATTCTTCGCCAGTCTTTTGAATACACATCTTTATACGAAGGTCGTCTTTGTCATCTAAATCCCACGCAGAGGCATGACACTGAACGTCACGGTCTTCAGGCTTTTGAAACATAGAGCGTTCCCAAAAGGTATCTGGAAGTTCTTCAAAGCCAAGCGATGAGAAAAATGACTCTGCTTGTTTAACCATGGCGATTTCGTCATACCCCTGTTCAGCTAATGCGCCTGTAACATCAGGAACTTTCATTTCTTGCTGAGGTTTAACGATATCGTAAATATTCCCCCACGACTGTGCCCACATGTTACCTAATAAATGGGCTGGGATTGGTTTGTCTTGAGGTACTACGTCTTCGCCATAGTGTTCACCTAGCTTAGCGCGTACATGGCAATGTAGTGACTCGTAGAAAGGCTCTACTTGCGTCCATAAGCGATCCAATTCCTTGGGAAATTCATCTGCTGGCATATCGTACTTTCCACGCCACAAGGCGCTGACGTTTTCAAAACCTAGCTCAGCAGCGCCTTCATTGGCAAGCGATACTTGTTCTGCATAGAGCCCTGCCATTGGTTTAGATACTTCACGCCAGCCTGTCCAATATTCTAGTAGCTTGTCAGCATCGCGTAGGGTGGCCATTTCAGAGCTCATTTCAACCAAGCTTTTGCACGTACCATCTTCGCTGCAATACTCACCAGAGCCGTACATGGCACTTAAGTCAGAGCCAATTTTTGCAAGCCGCTCTGCTTTTTCGGCATCTGCCGGCGGCGGCATTGTTAAACTGTTTTTAAGTAGATCAAGCTGTCTGCGGGTGTCGGCATCTACGTCTACATCGTTAAATTTCGCCGCTTCTTTAGCTAACTTTGCAACCTTGGTAGAAAGCACTTCATTAAAGTAAGCACTGACTGCTGCTGTATCGAAATTGATATTCGTGGCGTAACTCCACTCGGCGTGCGCGGCAGGAACTTACATTTTTGCAATATCATTTTGCGCCTGTGTTAAAAACTGCTTGGCGTCTTGTGCAGTGAGTTGTGGTTTAGTTTCTGTCTGTGTTGTACTTTCGCCACACCCCATAAGCGAAACGCTTACCAATGCTGCTATCAGAGTACGTTTGTGATTGAGCATACTTTGTCCTTTAATTATTGTGTTTTTTACGTGAATCGACGTTCACATAGACATGCTCTAGCATTGTGTAACGCAGCGTGGCTTTTGTAAAACAAATTTGAAAGCCCCTCCATTTTAATCAGCGATAATTTCACCTCTCGCCTTATAAAATGTTCGTACTCTTTGTTGTGTTGCCTTGATGTAGAGCCACTATACCTAGGGTAACACGCCGCGATTAGGAACATTTTAAATCTCGCTGAGTGGGTAATGAACTATGCGGACTGGTATAACGTTTTTGATAATACGAAAGTTGAGGTGTGGTCTGGATATTCGAAGGTTTGAGAAATTTAATTAGAGGCAGATGAATTTTGGGGGCGAACAATACGAACATGTAAATGTTTCTGGTACATTAGGATCCGGTACGGCGATAGATGCTTACATCTATCAAATTAAACCTGTGTAGATTTTAAGGAATAGTAATGTCAACGGAAGAACCACTCTACTGGGGCTTGAACGCTCGAAGCTACTGTACACTCATTCATGTTTCTCAGTTATCCAGTTTCATTATACCTGGCTTAGGTATCATATTGCCTATCGTGCTATGGATTGCTCACAAAGATCAAAACGAAGACATCAATCAGCACGGCAGGGTGACAGCGAATTGGTTAATAAGCTTGCTCATATACTCTGTTATTTGTTTTGTCTTGACGCTGATTATCATAGGAGCCCTAGGCTTCATCGCTCTTGGATTAATGAACATCGTCTTTGCTATCGTGGCAGCAGTTAAAGCGAACAAAGGGGAGTTGTGGGTGTACCCGCTAAGCTTTGAGTTTTTTAAACGTTAACCTAAAGAATCTTACGTCACGTCTAGCAAGAAAAACTGCGACTTAAGATCGCTTTCGAAGGGCGTTTCCATGTTGAAACGCTTTCGTGCTTATCCCATTGCAGATACTGCAATTGCCAGCGTGAACAATAACGCGATGTGTTTTGGTTTTAAAAGCATGTTCACCTCTTTCCTATGACTTCTTCTACCTGTGGTAATCTTGAAGATAGTTTTCAAATAGGTGTCGCGCTATTCACAATTAGTATAATTAACTCATATGTCGCTAATGTCGTTAAGAGTGCGCTACTTTTTTAACAGCGCTATTTCGTCGTTTAGCACTTATCTGTGCGGATTGGTATAAATATTTGATTCGTAGCATACTATTGCTTCGTGTGCGATAGAGTAAAAAAGAATAATAAACGCAAAGAATGGCTTTAAATAAAGGATTAACCTGATAGACGAGTACTCGCCTAGAAATTACTTTGCGCTGAAGCGGTGACTTGGCAGTGCGCTATGAATAAGGTATTGGCTTTTGGATTGTTTGGTGGTTTGGAGCGAAACATCAGTACCGCGCTTCACTGTGCTTAGTGCTAGCGGTTTATTTTGACGTTGCTTCTTTAATAGTTGCGAAGAAGGCACTTCCTTCATATTTACAAGCGTAGATTGGGCTTCTTGCGCAATACTAACGTTAATCAACGAATAGGTGATACAAAGTGTGGTAGCTAAAAAAATGTTTTTACTTGGCTTTTTCATCACATTTTTCTCTTTTTGTTCAACTTAATCGCTAAATAAAATTATTGGGTTTTACTTAATAGGGGTTCGATTGCAGAGGCGGTTGCACTCGCCTCATTCATCGATTTTGTTTGTTCCTCTTCATTACACCTAAAGTAGAACGAAAGAGAAACATGATGAGTCATACAAAGGTATGTCAAAAAATACCTTTGCATGTATTTCGAAACTGCGAGATAAAAATTACCACGCTGTAACACCACCATCTACTGCTATGGTTTGCCCGTTCATGTAAGAATTGCCAGGGGAAAGCATCAGCATCATGGTGTTAACGATTTCTTGCGGTTCGCCTAGACGCTTCATAGGACTTCCCATGCCTAGTTGCTCACGCGCTTCAGGGGTGTTGTACCCGTCTACGTTCAAAATATTGGTAGGACTATAGAATGGGCAAATTGCATTAACGCGAACATTCTTTCGGCCGTATTCCACCGCGGCTGTGCGGGTTATTCCCGAAACCGCGTGTTTTGCTGCAGCATAAGCACCGCCTTTAGGGGCTCCACCTAGTCCTGCAAGTGAGCTTACATTTAAAACGTGCCCTTGCTTTTGTGCAAGCATAACGGGTATTTGGTACTTCATTCCAAACATAACGCCTTTTACGTTCACAGCGAACTGCGAGTCCATGATTTCCTCTGTCATTTGATGAATTGGTGCAGGGTTATGCGCTATGCCTGCATTATTTACGGCTATATCCAGTTTGCCAAAGGTTTCAATGGCTGTTTCAACCAGCGTCTTATTTAGCGACTCGCTAGCAATATTACCCGCTAGCACCACGACATCAGTGAGTGCTTTTACATCCTTTTTCGTTTCCTCAAGGGCGGTTTCGTTAATGTCTGAAAGAACGAGTTTTGCTCCTCGGTTGGCAAGACCTAGCGATAACAAGCGGCCAAAACCACTGCCTGCGCCGGTAATTAATACAACTTGCCCTGAAAAGTCGAGTAGAGCATCCATGGTAATCTCCTATTAGTAACTGTTTAATGTTTTTTGAAACGTGGCTATTTCAGCTGCGTTTGGTTTATAAATTGAATGAGTAATTTGGCTAGCATTTCCCCTTGGTCTTCCTGGATAAAGTGACCACCGTTTTCCACAAGGGTATGAGCCATGCCGCTGCTGCCCGGAATGAGCTTTTGAAATACCTTGTCGCCACCTTTAGTGACAGGGTCGCTATCACCAAAAGCCGTAACAAAAGGTTTGTTATATTGCTTTAGCTTTTCCCATGCCTGTCTATTCGCCTGTGCCTCAGCATTGTCTGGGCTTGTAGGAACAAGAATAGGGAACATACGTGCACCTGCTTTAAAGCTTTCGTCTGGAAAAGGGGCGTCGTAAGCTGCAAGCGTCGCCTCATCTAGAACAGTGGTTGTGGCGTTTTGAATGATCGTAGATGTGGGAAATACGGTGACATCCTGTGAGAATCGGCGCCATTTGATGAAAGCATCGCTTGGCGGGTGGTCGCCAGTGGGCAATCCGGTATTAGACACCATTACACCCGAAAAACGCTCAGGCATATCGGCGACAAGTCGCAAGCCTAGTAAACCTCCCCAGTCTTGACAAAAGAGTGTAACAGGGCCCTTAGTCGCCTGTGAAAACCAGTCTTTTAGCCATATCACATGACGAGCGTAGGAGTAGTCCTCCTTTCTTACTGGTTTATCTGAGCGTCCAAAACCAATGAGATCCGGCGCGATGACATTGAATCCCGCATCAGCCAATATGGGCATCATCTTTCGGTACAAATAAGCCCACGTCGGTTCGCCGTGTATTAATAGCACGGTATGTCCATCTTTCGGTCCACATTGATAATGGGCCATTGTTATTTCACTGCTTACTGTGTCTGTTATTTCAGTGAAACAGGGGGAGTAGGGAAAGTCAGTGATCGTGTCGAAGGCGCTTTCCGGTGTTTTAAGCACTTGCATAGCCAATTATCCTTTTGTAAATAAAATGTAATTACAAGTGTTGCCCGATTAACAAAAACACCGGTTTTATTTTCTGTCAAATAAACCTTAGGCAAGGTAGGACAAGCTCTGCGCAGAGAAATGAATTCACAAAGGGGCTGGCGGTCAATATTAAATATTATGATAAATGTCTATAACACCAATAAACTTGGATGATTGACAACACTGCAATAACATCCAGTTAACGTGATAAACAGGACATGGTTATGACTGAGATGGAAAATAAAGCCGTAGAATATGCAGTACAACAGGGTGTTGCCACGCTGACAATGCAAAGTGCGCCCGTTAATGCGCTGTCACGCGCTATCAGAGTAGGGTTGATAGAAGGCATAAACAACGCACTAGATGACGATAGCGTAAGTGCCATTGTTATTACTTCTTCACTACCTATTTTTTCGGGTGGAGCTGACATCAGCGAATTCTCTGGTGGCGATTTGTCTCCCATGCTGCCTGAGGTACTAGACAAGATTGAAAATGCGTCTAAGCCGGTTGTTGCTGTTCTCCCTGGACCAGCATTCGGCGGTGGCTTAGAAGTGGCGTTAGCTTGCCATCATCGCATCACCTTTGCCGACAATAAGGTGGGTCTTCCAGAGGTAAATCTAGGCATATTACCGGGCGCAGGCGGTACTCAGCGCCTTCCTCGTTTAGCCGACGCACAAACATCGTTAGAAATGATCGTAACAGGCAAGCCTACGTCGGTGGTCAAACTTCCAGGTGTCTTCGATAAAATTTCTGATAAGCCTGAGCATTTACTTGAAGATACAAAAGCGTATTTACAAGCATTAACGCCAGATAAAGCGATTAAACGCACCAGTGATATCACGCTGTCCATGTCTGACGAAACGCAGGCGGTGTTTGATGCAGTAACTGCACAAACTAAAAAAGCGACTCGTGGTTTCTTTGCTCCATTAAAATGTATCGAAGCGGTACGCGGCGCTTACACGCTCGCTTTTGAAGATGGCCTTAAAAATGAAGGCAAGCTTTTCATGGAGTGTATGAATACGCCACAGGCGCGTGCCCAGCAGCATTTCTTTTTTGCTGAACGCGCAGCAGGTCATGTGAGCGATTTCGACAAAAATACTCCTGAGCGCAACATTGATAAAGTTGCGATTATCGGCGCCGGAACAATGGGCGGTGGTATCGCTATGAACTTCGCCAATGCCGGCATTCCAGTCACAATGCTTGAGCTCAAAGAAGAAGCGCTAGAGAAGGGATTAGCGCTTATTAGAAAGAACTACGAAAACTCGGCGAAAAAAGGCAAGTTAACCCAAGAGCAGGTAGAGAGCCGCATGGCACTGCTTTCAGGTACTACGTCGTATGACGACTTAGCTGATGTTGATCTCGTCATCGAAGCCGTTTTCGAGAAGATGGAAGTAAAGAAAACCGTATTCTCGACGCTGGATAAAGTGTGTAAGCCAGGCGCCATTTTGGCTTCAAATACGTCAACACTGGATATAGACGAAATAGCGACAGCCACATCCCGTCCCGAAGATGTGATTGGTCTTCACTTTTTCTCGCCAGCGAATGTGATGAGACTGCTAGAAGTGGTTAAAGCAGAGAAGACATCTGCTGAAGTCATTAAAACCTGCATGAAGATGGCTAAACGCATCAAGAAAGTAGCGGTGTTGGTAGGCGTTTGCTTCGGATTCGTAGGAAACCGCATGATTGAGCCTTACGGCCGTGAAGCTAACCGCTTACTGCTAGAAGGAGCAACACCTGAGCAAGTTGATCGCGTTTTAACCGAGTTTGGCATGCCAATGGGGCCGTTCACTATGGGTGATATGGCTGGATTAGATATTGGTTACTATGTACGACAGTCTCGACAAGAGCACATTGCACACGACCCCGCTTACGGTGCAGTGGCAGATCGCTTGGTAGAAAAGGGGCGCAACGGACTCAAAACCGGACGCGGAGCATACAACTATGAACCTGGCAGTCGAGTTCCTGTCCCAGATCCAGAAGTACTAGAAATTGCCAAGCAAGAAGCAGAACGTTTAGGCGTGGTTCAGCGTTCAGACATTAGCGATGAGGAAATTCTAGTTCGCGTCATGTACTCATTGATTAACGAAGGTGCTGCCATCTTAGAAGAAGGCATTGCAGCTAAATCTAGCGATATCGATGTGATTTATGTTTACGGTTATGGCTTCCCTGTGTATCGCGGCGGCCCTATGCAATATGCCGACGAAGTAGGGCTAGGCACTATTTTAGATAAGCTGACTACCTATCGTGATCAATTGGGTGATTACGGAAAGATGTGGCTTGAACCAAGTGATTTGTTGGTGAAATTGGCCCAAAGCGGCGGCACGTTTAAAAGCTATAAAGCGAAGTAGACATAGCTCTAGTTAGCGAGAATTAATCGACGGTGAGAGCTAGCGATAGCTCTCGTTACCCGACATCCGAATTTGGTAAAGCTAGGTAACTTCGAGAGGAAGCACATAGGCCTAGCTAAACTTTGGCTGAACTTTCAGCCCAACTGAAAGGAACATGAAAATGCGCGATGCAGTTATCGTAAGTACAGCACGTACGCCAATCGGGCGCGCTTATAAAGGTGCACTGAACAATTTACCCGCCCCTTCATTAGGTGGCCACGCTATTCAAAACGCAGTAGCACGCGCAGGGATCGACCCTGCCAGTGTCGACGACGTGATAATGGGCGCAGCGCTAACCCAAGGCAGTGGCGGCATGAATATTGGCCGCTTGGCTGGCCTAGCGGGTGGTTTACCGGTCACCGTAGCGGGTATGACACTCGACCGCCAATGCAGTTCTGGCATGTATGCCATTGCTACCGCAGCGAATTCAATTCGTACAGGCGATACCAACATTATGGTTGCGGGTGGCTTAGATTCTATCTCTTTAGTGCAAAACAAAAATATGAATATGTTTCGTGCAGTAGACCCTGCACTGGTTGCAATGCACAAAGATATTTATATGCCAATGCTTCAAACTGCGGAAGTAGTAGGTAAGCGCTACAATATTAGCCGTGACGTACAAGACGAATACGGTTACCAAAGCCAAATGCGCACAGCAGCGGCTCAAGAAGCGGGCAAGTTTGATGATGAGATTGTACCTATCACAGCAACGCAAGCCTTATTTAATAAAGAAACAGGTGAAACCTCTGAGCGTGAAGTGACCTTGTCGAAAGATGAAGGAAATCGCCCAGAAACAACGTTAGAAGGGCTTAAAGCGCTTAACCCAGTGATAGAAGGTGGTTGTATTACCGCAGGTAACGCAAGCCAGCTTTCTGATGGAGCCAGCGCGACAGTGATTATGGATGAGCACTCAGCGGCAAAAGGCAATGCTCAACCTCTTGGTATTTATCGCGGTATTGCAGTGGCAGGCTGTGAGCCAGATGAAATGGGAATTGGCCCAGTGTTCGCCATTCCTAAGCTATTAAAGCAGCATGGATTAACCATGGACGATATCGGTCTATGGGAGCTTAACGAAGCGTTTGCGGTACAGGTACTGTATTGCCGCGATAAGTTAGGCATTCCAGACGAATTATTAAACGTAAACGGCGGTGCCATTTCTATTGGTCACCCATACGGCATGAGCGGTGCTCGCATGGTGGGTCATGCACTCATCGAAGGTAAACGACGCGGTGCGAAATATGTTGTTTGCACCATGTGTATCGGTGGCGGCATGGGCGCTGCTGGTCTATTTGAAGTAATATAGGTATTGGGTATGGAAGGTTATAAAGCTCCACAACGTGACGCCATGTTTGTAACACATGAGCTACTAAATTATCAAAATCACTATCAAAAGCTAGGTTTCGACGAAGCATCTGAAGATCTGGTTTCGGCGATTTTCGCTGAAGCTGCAAAGTTTTCAGAGAACGTACTGGCACCCATCAATGCATCAGGCGATGAAGAAGGGTGTAAGTGGGTTGATGGTGAAGTAACAACGCCTAAAGGTTTTAAAGAAGCTTATCAAACGTATGTTGAGGGCGGATGGCCAGGAATGTCTCACCCTGAGGAATTTGGCGGTCAGGCATTACCATATTCGTTGTCATCTATCATCGCTGAGTGGTTTTCAGGCGCAAACCATTCTTGGGCGATGTACCCAGGTCTAAGCCAAGGCTGTATGGCAACAATAAAAGCCCATGGCTCTGAATTGCTACAAAAAATGTTTCTTGAAAAGCTAGTTAGCGGTGAGTGGACAGGTACTATGTGTTTGACCGAAGCACATTGCGGTTCAGACCTTGGCATGTTGAAATGTCGCGCGGAACCACAAGAAGATGGTACCTACAGCTTAACAGGAACGAAGATTTTTATTTCGGCAGGTGAACACGACTTGTCTGAAAATATCGTACACATTGTGCTAGCTCGATTGCCAGATGCGCCAGAGGGTACCAAAGGTATTTCACTATTTGTTGTGCCTAAATTTAACGTGTCTGAAGATGGCGAAAAGCAAGATAGAAACGCAGTAGGATGCGGAAGCATTGAACATAAAATGGGTATCAAAGCCAGCGCAACCTGTGTGATCAACTTTGATGGTGCAAAAGGTTATTTGATTGGGCCACCAAACCGCGGCCTAAACTGCATGTTTACGTTCATGAATACCGCACGTATTGGCACTGGTCTTGAAGGCTTGGCATCATCTGAAGCAGCATTCCAAGGTGCGCTTCGCTATGCAAAAGACCGCATACAGTTCCGTTCATTAACAGGGCGTAAAAATCCTGATGGCCCAGCTGATCCTATTATTGTGCACCCTGATGTACGTCGTATGCTGTTAACGCAGAAAGCGTTCGCGGAAGGCAACCGAGCGCTTGCCGCTTACTGTATGCAGTTAGTTGACGTTACTTTGTATGGTAGCGACGAGGCTGAGAAGCAACTTGCGGATGCAAAACTTGCATTCTTAACGCCTATCGTAAAAGCCTTTTTAACTGAAACCGCGCAAGAAGCCACGAGTTACGGTATGCAGGTTTATGGCGGCCACGGCTTTATCAAAGAATGGGGTATGGAGCAGCTAGCTCGAGATACCCGTATCTGCACCATGTATGAAGGTACTACAGGTATTCAAGCCGTTGACCTATTAGGTCGTAAAGTAATGGGCTCTAATGGCGAATTGCTTAATGTATTTGTTCAAGAAGTGCGCGACTACTGTAATTCATTGCGCGATAACGCTCAGTTTAGTGCTTGGACTAACGCGCTAAACTCTCATCTTGACGAGTGGCAGCAGATCACTATGGATATCGGTAAGGCAGCAGCATCGAACCCAGATGAAATTGGTGCAGCGTCTGTCGATTACTTAATGTATTCAGGTTATGTCACCGTTGCTTACTTCTGGCTAAAAATGGCAGTGAAAGCACAAGAGCAGCTTGATGCAGGTAGCACGGAAACCGAGTTTTATAAGAGTAAAATCTTAACAACGGGCTTCTACTTTGACCGTTTATTAACCCGTACTCGCTCACTGGTTTCGGCAATGCAATCAGGCGCAGACAACTTGATGTCAATGCCAGAGAGTATGTTCGCTATCGAGTAACGACATAAAAGTAATACACGTGCGTAATTAAAAGACGTACGAAAGGCCGAGCAAATAATGTAGCCGAGAAAATGATTTAACCAAATAATCATTTGGATACGTTATTTTGCTCGGCTTTTTTGTTTCTTAAAAACAACATAGAGGAAGTGAGCACAGTGGTTGTGTCAAAGTACGTGAATGTTGAGGGAGCCTGCCTTCATTATTTATCCCGAGAAGAAGAGAGCGCAGAGAATCCTCTGCTTATCATGTTTCATGGCTTTCCAGAAAATGCGCACACATGGGAAGCGTTAATGGCGATACTTCCCACATCACTTGACATCATTGCTCCAGATTTGCCCGGTTATCATTTATCGAGTCCACTACCCAGTGAAACGGATTACCAAGTTCCATCATTGATAAGTCGAATGGCCGCCTTCATCGAGAAAGTTCAAAAAGGCCGAAAGGTTATTTTGTTGGGACACGATTGGGGTGGGGCAATAGCGTGGCCCCTAGCAGCCTTTCACCAAACATTAATTAGCAAACTTATTATTGTTAATGCCGCTCATCCTTCTTGTTTTACACGGGCAATAAAGACCTCTTCTACGCAAAGAGCAAAAAGTCAGTATATCTCTGCGCTTATTGATAAGGGGGCAGAGCGGACCCTTACAAATACTAGCTTTACGTTATTGAAAAATATGTTAGGAAACGGCTTTTTTGAGAAAGAAACCAGCTATTCAAGGACGCTACTTAACGACTGGGGTAAACCTGAAACCCTCAGTGCGATGCTCAATTACTATCGGCAAATGCCTCAACAAGTGCCACAAAAGAATGTATCTGAGAAAGTGTTGAATGATATTCGTATACCTGAAATATTCATTCATTGCCCAACCCTGTTATTGTGGGGGGAGCAGGATGATGCGTTTGATCTAAGTGTACTGGATAAAATCGAACACTATGTTCCATTGATAATTAAGCGGTTTAATCCGCACGCGTCGCACTGGTTACACAGGGAAAAACCTGAATGGGTACAAAAAGAAGTGATAAATTTTATAGGGTTCTAGAAAGGGGTGAGGCCCCTAAAAGGGGCCTCCAGTGCGGCGTCCTGCCGCTACCATGTTGAATCGTTACGTCACATGGTGTGATTAATTAGTTATATTAGATTCTGCCGTTAAGCTCTGTTGAAATAGGAGAGCTTTGAAGACCTTGTTCAGCAATCCACGCTTGAAGTGTCTTACCGTCTGACTCAGGCTCTGCTAAGTCTTTGCTTGGCATTTTCTTAACCAGTAGAGTACCTACTTCAACCGCATTGCTAGTAAGAGCAGTGCGAATTAGGCTTTGACCGTTACAAGAAATGCCAGAGTAGTAATCGCGAAGCTTAAGTTTGTAGTCTGATTGAACGCTACGCATTTTCTTACGTAGTTCGCCCTTGTCATCTGCTTGAACAATTGTGCAAATGTTTGCAAGTGCTTCGTTGATGTCATTAGCCTGAGCTGCGTTAGAAAAAGCTAAAGTTGATGCTGCAATTACTAGAGAAGTTTTAACGATTTTCAACATGGTTAAATTCCTTCGGTTGTTGTTATTAAGATTGTGTTCGTTCGTTGAGACGCATTAAACCCGAATCTAACTATTTGAAAAACATGTTGTAAAATAACATGGTATGTCAAACCATACCTAAAGTGTGAGCTTGCGTTACGAGCTCACGCATACCGTAGCTTGATTACCTAAGTCACTGGGTTGAAGAACGTGAAAATTTAAAGAGACAGAAAGTAAAAAGGCCCCGTAGCGGGGCCTTTCATTGCAGCTGACGCTGCAACCATGTTGAATCGACTCACATGGCTATGTGAATTAGTGCTTAGATTCTATCGTTAAGCTCAGCAGAAATTGGCGAGCTTTGTAAGCCTTGCTCTGCTATCCACGCTTGAAGTGTTTTGCCGTCTGATTCGGGCTCAGAAAGGTCTTTGCTTGGCATTTTCTTAACAAGCAGTGTACCTACCTCAACTGCGTTGTTCGTTAACGCCGTGCGGATAAGGCTTTGACCACCGCATGAAACACCTGAGTAATAATCACGTAACTTTAATTTGAAGTCAGACTGTACGCGACGCATCTTCTTACGCAATTCGCCTTTGTCGTCAGCCTGAACAATAGTACAGATGTTTGCTAGTGCCTCGTTTACGTCATTTGCTTGTGCTGCGTTTGAAAAAGCTAATGTTGATGCTGCGATGACTAGAGAAGTTTTAACGATTTTCAACATGGTTAAATTTCCTTCGTTATATTTGTTTAATTAATCGGTTTGTCTGTTCGGGATTAATTAAAAAACAATCAGGTCGAATGAAAAACATTCAGTCAAATAACAAGGTATATCGAATAATACGTTAGACTAAAGATTAAAGAAGTATGAAATGCGCTGTAGCCTTTAGTATTAAAGGGCGCAGGCGAACTAAGTTGAACTGCAATCGAAGATCAATAAATAGCCAAATAAAGTGCAAAAAAACAACGTTAATGCTGTTTTTTTGCTTTTTGTTGAAGTTAATGCGTATTAAAAATGTACGCAATAGGCATTTTATTAATAAGAAAAGAACGAAATTAAGAAGTGAGCAGTGCTGAGGCAGTACGTTCTGTCGTGATGAGCCCATTAAGCAATTTCGATCGCAGAGCGCCTCTTATAGCGTGCAGTTTGTTGTCGCCCGCTGCAACACCCACTACAGGCTTTTCTGGCGTTGCTTTCAACTTAAAGCTCGTTACTCTCTCGTTAATATCGCAACTCATCAGCGCACCTTCTTCATTAAAGATCCAGCTTATGATTTCGCCACTTGCACCAGATTCAGCGAGGGTTGCTAATTGATCATCGTCGATAAATCCGTCTTTATACAATGGAGACACGCTGCCTAAGTTACCAATGCCTACGAAGCTAATATCCGCTTGTTCGGCAAGCGTGTGAATTCTAGATATGTGTTGTTGCTGTTGCCAAATTTCCCGTTCTAGTTTACTAGATGCTATTACAGGGATAGGCATAGGATAATGCTGTGCTTTAACTCTGTCGGCTACGTGAACAGCCACGTCATAACGCGTCGCCTCTCCGTTATCAGCAATATTACCAACAAGGGAAACAATTTTATGCTGAGGGCAGTGAAGTATTGACAATTCATCAGCACAGGCACGCAGTACACGGCCAGTGCCAAACGCGATGGTTTGTGGAGCGTCGAATTTTAAAGCTCTTTCTATTGCTGCTGCACCCGCTTGACCAAGGCCAAGCGTTGAATTGGGATCGTCATCAACACTGGGCACGACTTCACAGAAAGTTAATCCGAATTTTTTCTCTATGCCTTGCGCTAATTCCATACATCTAGCAATCGGGTGTTCTAAGCGCACTTTCACAAGACCTTCCGACATAGATAACGCCACTAAGCGTTGTGCGCTTTGGCGTGATGTTTTGAGCGTTTTAGCTATCTCATCTTGCGTCTTACCACCAACATAGTACATCCATCCTGCTCTGGCGGCCTCGTCGAGTTTATTGAGTTCGTTTTGTGCTTTCTTACTCATTTAATTTTTCTCATGTCAAAAATGTCAGGGATTCGAGAGTTAAACTCGTCCCATGAATTAATGGTGTTGTCCGATGTCACAATACAATTCTGTAGATGTGCGCCACCTGTATAGTGGAAGTAGCGCATGTCCGCGGCTTTAGCGGCAGCAATCCCAGGCTGAGAGTCTTCAATAACTAGGCAGTTTGTAGGAGCAACGTTGAGAGCACTTGCCGCATATAAAAATAAATCTGGTGCTGGCTTGCCTTTATTAACGAGTGCTCGCGTGAAAATGCGGTCTTCAAAATAGGAAAGAAGCCCTGTGCTGGTTAACGCCTTTGTTGTTCTTTCAGGTGAACTGCTTGTGGCAACACAAAATGGAATACCTAGTGAGTTAAGTGCAGAAAGTACAGAGGTGATACCGGTAGTCTTTTGTAAATGGCACTCGAAGCTGTCGAACAGTAATCCATGGAATTTGTTTTTCATGGACGTGGTAAGTGTGAGCGTAAAGTCATCTTTTAACTTACCCTGAACGTGCTCCATGCTCTTTCCAAGAAAATGCTCTATAAAATATTGTTTCGATAATGCAATATCGAAACTAGACAGAAGTGCTTGCCACGCCTGCATCGATAGCACTTCACTGTCAATCAGTACGCCATCACAATCAAAAATCACCAGTTCCACGTTGTGTGCCTGCAAGAGTCACCTTCCTTTAACTATTAACATTTAACCAACGTCCACTTGCCAATTCCGTATTCGTACACCAAAGGTCAACAGGCGCCAATTATATGAACATTTGCCTAAGTGTAAGGTAATTGATGGCGTTTGTTCCACCTTAACAAGCAGTTCTTGAGTCCTATGACTACATACGCGGCTTTCGGCCTCAAATTTCGACTCTAAAATTTCTTCATAGTATTAAGTGGATAGATTATATCGCGTTTATTTTGATTGGTTAATTGTGCATTTTTATTGTGTTAATTAAATAAACAAGCCTCCGTTTATTTTGTTAATGGCTGTTTACAAAGTAGAGGGTATATGCAAATATTTACAAAAATTGAGATATATCCCAGTGTCTGGGCAAATGCTCTTAATGTATTTTGAAACCAGTGGGAAATACACCTACAACACGAGATTTGAAGATGAAGTCGACGTCTAGTGATATTGATATTTCACAAGTTAGTGACGAGCAACTCCCCGTCGCTAAACATAAACTGAAAGGCTGGAAGCATTTCATGGGCTTGTACGCCGGTGAACATGTGGCGGCAACTGAATTCGTATTCGGTGCAACCTTTGTTGCGCTAGGCGCCACCATGACCGACATTCTGTTGGGTTTATTGATTGGTAATCTACTTGCTGTCCTAAGCTGGACACTTATCACTACGCCTATCGCTGTAGATACCCGTTTGAGCTTGTACTCGTATCTTCAGAAAATAGCTGGCGACTCTATGACCAAGCTCTATAACTGGGCGAATGTAATCATATTTACCGTGATATCGGCCGCTATGATTACGGTGTCGGCAACCGCCGTGCGTTTTGCATTGAATATTCCGGCGCAGTTAAATTGGTATCCGACTAATTTAGCTTTTGTTGCCGTCGTGCTTGCAGTCGGTGTGATAGTTGTCTTTGTCGCTATGTATGGCTTTAACGCCGTTTCCAATTTTTCTCGTATTTGTGCGCCTTGGTTGTTTACCATGTTCATTTGCGGTCCACTTATTCTAATGCCTGCACTCGCTGAATCTGTAATTGGGCAAACGTTTCTTACATCGTGGAATGACTTTATTCATATCGGTAGTACATCGGTGTGGACGGGCTTCACCCAAAGTGGTGAGCCTGGTATTGGTTTATTAGAAGTGATTGGCTTTTCGTGGGCAGCGAACACGATAACGCATTTCGGCCTTATTGATATGGCGTTACTGCGTTTTGCTAAGCGTAAACGTTACGGTTTATGTACGTCGGCGGGTATGTTATTTGGTCATTATATAGCATGGATTTCAGCCGGTATTATGGGCGCAGGAACAGCGGTTATTGTTCAAAAGTCCATTGGTGAATTAGACCCGGGCGATGTGGCTTTCCATGCATTAGGTCTTTCTGGACTCGTTATTGTTATCGTTGCAGGCTGGACTACAGCAAACGCGAATCTCTATCGCGCTGGACTTGCCGCGCAAGCTATTTTTAAAGATAAATCACGTACTACAACGACCGCAGTCGTCGGTATGGTCACCGTTGCAATTGCGTGTTTTCCGTTCGTGTTTACTAAATTACTGCCACTGTTAACGTATGCTGGATTACTTGTTGTTCCTGTAGGAGCAATTGTGTTCGCAGAGCACGTAATTTTTCCGCGTATTGGATTCACACGTTATTGGGCACATTATCAAAGCCTTACTCACAGCACGCCAGCGGTAGCGAGTTGGGGGTTGGGGCTTGTGTTTGGCTTTGGTTTAAATGTCTTAGACGTCATGTCTTTCTACTATCTATTCATACCCACGTGGTTCTTCACCATAGCTGTCTATACAGTACTGGCCGCCAAGTATGGCGCTAAACAAGCTTATCCTGAGCAAGAAGCACAAGTAGATGCTTTCAATGCACGTGTTGAAGCTCATCAGCAGCAAGAAGCGGCGTTAGAAAACGAACACGTTGAAGACGTTACTGCCGTATCTAAATTACTGCGTCTTACTTCGCTAGCGAGTTTGTTGGTGTCCATAGCATTGGCAATCAAAACTTTTTCTCTTAGTGACACGGTTGCCGCTTACGAATTGAACCGAGACCTATTCTTTAATGTTGGGTTCGCGTGCACCGTTATCTATTTCGTTACTGCGTATTGGGCGATGCGTCGCCACAAAGCGTTACAAAGCTAATAAGGTTCTTATGCAATCTCAAACGTCTATTTTATTGAACAGAGCGAACTTATCGTCGTTGCCAAATGACGTAAGGCGTCCAGCTTATGATGTGGAGAACGTTCAAACGGGTATTGTTCACATTGGTGTGGGTGGTTTTCATCGGGCACATGAAGCCATGTATGTAGACAGATTAATGGCAAAAACCGGCGATCTATCGTGGGGCATTTGTGGTGTGGGTCTTCGCGAGAACGACCGTGCAATGAAAAAAGTGTTCGACGAACAAGATAGCTTATATACCTTGGTTGAAAAGCACAATGACGGTTCCCGCAGTGCATCAGTTATCGGTGCAATGACGGGGTTTTTGATGGCGCCGGACGATCCTCAAGCAGTCATTGATAAAATGGCTGATCCCGAAGTACGCATCGTATCGTTAACCATTACCGAAGGTGGGTATAATTTTGATGCTTCCTCAGGGGAATTTATTACCACTAACCCTGATGTCATTCACGATATCGAAAACCCCAAAACGCCTAAACTGGTTTTCGGCTATTTAGTCGCAGCGCTTAAAAAACGCAAAGAAAACAACGCAAGGCCTTTTACCGTTATGTCATGTGACAATATCCAGCACAATGGCCAAGTGTTAAAGAAAATGCTGCTTGCGTATATTGAACTGTTTGACCAAGCGTTTGCTACTTGGGTTAACGAAAACGTAAGTTTCCCTAATTCAATGGTAGACAGAATAACGCCTGCAACCACAAATGACGATATCGCAACGTTAAGGGCTCAGGGCGTAGAAGATGCTTGGCCTGTAGTGTGTGAGCCTTTTGACCAGTGGGTTATTGAAGATGACTTTTGCAATACCAAGCCGTGTTTAGATTTAGTAGGCGCGCAGTTTGTAAGCGATGTGGCACCGTACGAAAAGCTTAAGCTTCGTATGCTTAATGCGGGCCATTCAGTACTTGGGTTGGTTGGTTCTGTAGCAGGGCTTGAAACTATCCATGAAAGTGTTGAAGCGAAACAGTTAAAGCGTCTTCTATCAATCTTTATGGAACAAGAGGTTATGCCAACACTCGACCCAGTAGAGGGGATTGACGTGTATGAATACAGAAATACGCTGCTATCTCGTTTCTCCAACCCTTTTATTAAAGATACGCTAGCGCGAATTTGCCTTGAAAGTTCGGCTAAGCTTCCGGTGTTTTTATTTCCCACTGTACGAGATAATTTGGCGGCCAACAGAGACACCGATATAAGTGCTTTAGTTGTTGCTTGCTGGGCCTTCTATTCAGACAGGCATGCCTCTCAAGACGGGAAGTCACTTGAAATCAACGATGTGTTAGCTGATAAGTTACACAACGCGGCTAGTAATAACCAAATAGACAGCCTTAGTTTTTTAATGCTAGAAGAAGTATTTGGCAAGCTGGTTGGTGAAGCGCGTTTTACCGCTAGTTACCAGGACTTTGTAGAGCGCTTGTATCAACAAGAGCCGGTGTTGCTGATTAGCGAAAAGGTAGTAAACAATAAACTCGAGCTTGCTAGAGCTTGTTAGATTGTATTGGTAATCTGCATTAGTACGAAGGGGGAGTAGGGGATACTCTCCTTTTTTATGCATTGAATTTTATAGACTGATACAAAAGAAAAAAGCGACCCGAGGGTCGCTTTCTAAAGTGCAGATTTCTCTGCAACCATGTTGAACTGGTTCACATGGTGTGAAACTGTTTTATAGGCGGTCGTTGATAACCGCAGCAATTGGGTTATCTTGCAGACCGTTTTCCGCAACCCAAGCTTGAAGTGTTTTTCCGTCAGCTTCAGGTGCTTCTAAATCACTTTTTGGCATTTTCTTAACAAGTAACTCGCCAGCTTCTAAAGCATTGTTCAGCAGTGCTGTACGAATTAGGCTGTTACCGCCACAGCTAATTGCTGAGTAGTAGTCTTTAAGTTTCATGCGGTAGTCTGATTCGACTGAACGCATTTTCTTACGTAGTTCGCCTTTATCGTCCGCTTGAACGATAGTGCAGATATTCGCTAGTGCTTCGTTAACATCAGCCTGTGCTACGCCCGACACACCTAATGTCGCTGCGATAACAAGAGAAGTTTTAACAATTTTCAACATGGTTAATTCCTCAAGTACTTCTATAGATTGTTTGTTTGTTCGAGAGGATTAAACGATAAAAATGAAATCTTGAAAACGTTCTAAGCGATACTTAGGTATGTGGTTTTATAAGTATGTGGAGACAAAAAAGCGCCCATAACGAGCGCTGTTTGGAGAAGTGGCGTTAGTGAGGTTTATAGTTGCTCGCTACTTCCATTATTTGTTCACGCATCCACATATGAGCGTGATCATGGTCGGCGCTTACATGCCAATAAAGGAAATACTCTACAGGCGGTAAATCAAAAGGAACCTCGTACAACGCAAGATCGTAATGTTTAGCAAGGTGAAACGGCAGGCACGCGATTAGGTCTGTCTTCACTATCGTACTTGGTACGGTTAAAAAATGTTGACCTCGCATAACTTCCTTGCGTCTTTTGCCCATTTTATCTAACGCAATATCTATTGGGCCCACACCAGATTTACGCTGTGACACATTAATATGGCCTAATCGTAGAAAGGTATCTAAGTTAAGCCCGTTTTTGAGCGCAGGATGATTTTTACGTGCTAACACAACAAGTCTGTCTTGAGCGATTTTTTCTTTACACAAATGAGGGTCTGTAAATGTCGATGCATCTGAGTAAAAGTCCAACGTGCCCGATGCCATCGCCGAAACAACTTGGCTTCTAGGAATCTCGTAGTTGGTTAACCCAATATTTGGCGCCAAATTCTGCAAACGTGAAATGAGACGAGGCATAATGCTTACTTCAAGCAAATCACGGCTGGCAAAGTTAAAGGACTTCTCGGCTGTGAGAGGGTCGAATGTATGACTTTCTTGCACGCTTCTGCGTAGTAAGGCTAAGGCTTGTCGAGCTGGAACAATAATATTTTGCGCTACGGGGGTAGGCGTCATACTGTGGCCGGTACGAACGAACAGCGGGTCGTTAAGCATTTCTCTTAGCCTTGCTAAAGAGTTACTTACCGCTGGTTGAGTAATGCATAAGACATCTGCTGCCTTGGTTAAGCTTCCTGCCGTGTAAATGGCGTCGAATACTGCAAAAAGGTTCAAATCGATTCTATTGAGATTCATAACTAATCCTTTAAGAGCGAGTGCCCTGAAAAAAGCCAATAGATGAAGAGGCGCTAGTTTGTATCACGGTGCGTTTAATAGAAAACTGTGATCCAATGCTACATAGCATCTACGAATAATTTACGTTAGTGTAACAAGAATATTTATAAATACCTATTATTAAAAGTTAATTGAAACATTCAAGGTAATAATAGTAGTTTTATCGTCAATAAATGGAGATTGGACTGAAAAATGAGAACACTTTTAGACTTAGCAGTGGGAGATACCCTTGAACAACCTGAATGGCTGACGGTTACGCAGGACATGATCAATCAGTTTGCAGACGCTACCGGCGATCACCAGTGGATACATTTAGATGCTGCGCGCTGTGAAAAAGAAAGTCCCTTTAAAACAACAATTGCTCACGGCTTCTTGACTGCCAGTCTCATGCCTAAAGCATTCGCTGAGGTAATCGCGCCAGACGAACGTATCGCGTCTATGATCAATTATGGCATTGATAAGTTACGTTTTCTTGAACCAGTACAAAGTAATGATGCCGTTAAATACCGATTCAAACTTGTCGAAATCACTGAAAAGGCGCAAGGGAAGCTTTATAAAGTAGAGGCAAGTTGCTTACTTAAATCGAATGGGAACCCAGCGCTAATAGGTGGCTTTCTCATGCTCGCGGTGCTTAAGCCTTGATAGATTGCTGTTTTACGCAGTAAAAGTGGCTGTACAGACTAGTACGGCATATTGCCAAATGCGTATGACGATGCGTGTGCTACGTCGTTGTCTAGTTGATATGTCGCACCGTGTATTGCAAAAACATGGTGCCACAAAATAAAAAAGCCTGAGATGCTGGCGTTTGTTGACCTTTGATATATAGCAAAGGTCAACAGGGCCTAGTTTAGCGATCGTCAGGCTTTTACCTACACAGTCCTACTTTATCGGCAAGACCTATGTCGACAGAAACGAGTTAGTTAGACGCTTCTTCGGCACCTTCTTCAATGGCTTCTCCAGCACTTTGAATATCTTTACCGGCCCCTTCAACTGTTGCACAACCGCCTAAACTCCCAAAACTGGCTGCGAGTATAAGTACTAAAAAAGCGTGTTTAAGTGTTTTTGAATTTAACATTTCCATTTGCATCTCCGTTAGTTTCATTCTTCTGCGGGTTGCTCAGGGTTATCACCCGCTTTCACATCAGACTGCTCAGTTGATGAATTTGTATTACCTTTACTTGAACTTCTCTCATCCTGCTTTTTAAGCATGCTATTAAGCTTATCTCCCCCTTTAGCATTGAAATCCAATGTTCTGATAGGGAAAGGAATAAGAATATCGTTTTCTTCTAATACCGTTTTTACTGTACTGATCGCGTCGTGGCGTACGACCATAAATCCTGGCTCTCCTGGATATCGAATCCAAAACCACAGTAATAGGTTGATACTTGAATCGCCAAAAGACTCTGCGTAAACCGCGGTCTCTTCTTTTTTTATGACATAATCTTTTTCATTCATAGCATCCGTAATAACTTTGGCGGCTTCTTCTATATCATCAGCATAAGAAATGCCGACAGGGATCTCTATTCTTCGATAACCAAGATATGAATAATTGGTCAATATATTTCGGAAAAGAATCTTGTTGGGTATAACTTCAAGTTGACCATAAAAGGTTTCAACTAAGGTGTTTCTAAGGTTTATTTCCTTTACGTTACCAAATACACCTTCTGCCTCAATGACGTCACCAATTTCAAAGGGTTTTCGAATTCCCATGGCTACACCGGCAATGAAGTTTTCCGTCATGTCCTGAAACGCAAAACCAATGGCCAACCCGACGATACCTGCGCCTGCAAGTAAAGAGGTGACAGTACCTTTAAGGCCAACAAAGTCTAGCGCAATGAAAATTCCCGCTATTAAAACGATAGATTTGATTATGGAGGTGAGGAGGCTTGCAATTTGTCGAGACTCAAACGTTCTGCGCATAATCTTGCCAGCAACGTTGCCGATCACTTTGGCGATAATGCCAAAGGCTATCGCAATAAAAAATGCGACAACAATGTTAGGAAGAAGCGTAATGCCACCTTCTACCCAAGACTCTAGCTTTTCGCTGAGTAATTTATAAACCTCATCTATTTTTGGAAACTCCATAGACCTCGTGCACCTTCATATAAAGTGTTCCTGATGTTTCAAGAATCATTCCTTTCAAAATAATCTTGTAACGCATTGAAAATTGGAGGGTATGCCTGGTTTTTGAGGTGCGCGATCCATCAAGCGTAATGAATAAATTTCCCATATTGGGAAACATATTCTCAATTGGGATATGGCTAAATTCAGTGGAGAGGCTTCAATTTATCCTAAAGGATATCTGGTCAGACCATGTGTAAAATTAATGTAAACATATTATTCACAATAAATTTACAAAGGTGAAATTCAAGCATAGTATCAATTGCGTAGGTCAATATTTGTTCATGGCCTCAGACAATAACAACACGAAATCGAACAGCCTGTCGCTAGCGGAAAGTGTGGGTAGTAATGCCGGTAGTGATAAGCCCAGATTTGGAATCACACTATGAAATTTAAAACGCGTAAGACAGCAGTGGCGGCAATGGTCGGTACTGCTTTATTTTGCTCTCCTTATATCGCATCAGCCCAAGAAGCAGACGTTGAAAGTGAGCAAGAAGCTAAGAAAGACGTAGAACTCATTTTGGTTACTGGTAGTTTTGTTCGCCGTAGCGAAAACTTCGAATCTCCTTCTCCACTAGCCGTGGTAGATAGCGTGGCTATAGACGCGATTGGCGCAAAGAATATTGCGGATATTACACAAACACTCACTATTAACACGGGTGCTGAAAACAACCCAGATGCTTTTACGCAAAACGCAACAGCGGGTACGTCGAATATTAACCTTCGTGGTTTAGGCGTAGCGTCTACTCTGGTTTTACTTAACAACAAGCGTCAGGTCGTTACAGCGCAACCAACGAACGAAGGCCTGAACTTCGTCGATACCAGTTCACTTGTGCCAATGATTGCCATTGATCGTATGGAAGTGGTTAAAGATGGTGCGTCGGCTCTGTATGGTTCTGATGCCGTTGCAGGTGTCGTTAACTTTATCACCAAACGCAATTATGACGGAGCAATGGTAAGCCTTGACTATCAAGATGGTGCGCATGGCGACAACAAAGAATACATTTTACAAGGTTTATGGGGCGCAACCGGTGATAACGGAAGCGTACTAGCGGCGATAAGCTATACCAACCGTTCGCCGCTTTTTCTCAGCGATAGACGACTAAGTCGTCCCCAAGACGATACAAGTGCTCTGGGTAACCCAGGCTCTTTCTTCTTAAACATTCCAGGTGCAGGGGCACTGCCCATTATCGACCCGTACGGATGTGAGGAGTTTGGTGGTGCACCCAATTTACTTGCGCCAAGTGGTACAGTGCCAGGTTTAGAAATTGGTTTTTGTGGTTTTGATTTCGGTAAATTCTATTCATATGTTGCTGATGAGAGCCGAACAAATGCTTATGTACGTGCAGACTACGAGTTCGATAACGATATTACATGGTCGGCTGAATTCAGTTTAGCGAGAAACCGTGCTGAACGTGGTGGAGCACCGAGCTTCCCAATTTTAACCTCTCCAATTGTTCCGGATTATCATCCGCAGAATCCATTTGGTCAGCCTGTCGCTTTCTTCGGCCGCGCTGAAGGTAACGGCTTCCCTGGTGACCCAGCGAATACCGAATCAGATACCTTTCGCTTTAGCACCAGTTTACAAGGTGTGACAGACACTGGGTTCTGGGAAGTAAGCTATACACGTGCGGTTAACGATTTTGTATTTAGGGTTCCTGACGTACTAAATACCGAGTTTCAGCTTGCGCTATACGGTCTAGGTGGCTCTAATTGTGACCCTATCGCTGGAACGCCAGGGGTAGGGGATTGCGAATTCTTCAACCCATTTGCAACGTCTTACACAACGGCGCCTAACTCTGATTACGTGGTTAGCTCCTTTACGGGAACCGAAGTGATCGACTCTAAAGCGGATCTCGAAGTTTTCGAAGCGTTTACATCGTTTGATGTGTTCGAAATGGGCGGTGGCTTTGCGGCGTTAGCATTGGGTGTTCAATATCGTGAAAACCAGCTTAGCCAAGATTACGATGACCTTGCTAACCAAGACAGTTTCACATTCGTTATCGGTAACCCTGATATTGATGGTAGCCAGGATGTATGGGCAGCGTTCGGTGAACTTGCATTACCAATAAATGACGAATTAGATGTTCAGCTAGCGGTTCGTTATGAAGATTACGGCGGTACCATTGGAAGTACGGTGGATCCAAAGTTAGCGATTTCGTGGCGTGCGACTGATGAGTTTTCACTTCGCGGCTCGATATCTACGTCGTTTAGAGCGCCAACAGTGTTCTTAGCACAAGGTGGCGCAACGTCGTTGCAACAGCTTATTGACCCCGTTCAAGGTGCTACGGCATTTGTAGCTGTTAGAACATCGGGTAATGAAGAGCTAAAACCTGAAGAGTCGACAGCCTATAATATTGGCTTCTCATACGAGCCTTTCAGAGACTTTTCTGTTGAAGTTGATTATTGGAATTTCGAGTTTGAAGACTTGATCATTCAAGAGAACGCGCAGGCGGTACTAAATGATGATCCGACTAACCCAGACCGCGTCATCCGTGCTGGAGACCCGCTGACTGGACCTGTTCTTCAAGTAAATAACACGTATGTTAACGCGAGTTCTTTGGAAACATCGGGTCTTGATTTTGTAACTAGTTATAAAATAGAGACAGACTTCGGTAACTTTACACCTACGTTGAATGCGACCTACATCACTAAGTATGACTTGATGGACCCACAGGCAGGGAACATTGATGGTGCAGGACGCCGTAACTTCAATAACATTGGTGTGTCTTCTCCTGAATTGCGCGCGAACTTGGGACTGGCTTGGCAAAACGATATCCATGCAGCCAATATCTTCCTTCGCTACATCTCATCATATGATGATGATCAAAATTGCGCGGACGGTACTGCAAACGTGGGTGGTTGTTCAGGTGGCTTTTACGAAGTGGATAGTCACTTGACGGTAGATGCTCAATACAACATCGACTTAGGCGGCTTATATGATACAGAACAAAGTTATGTGTTGACGTTAGGCGCAATTAACATGTTCGACGAAGAGCCTCCACAGCTATTCACTAACAGCGGGTTTGACTCTAAGGTTCACGATCCACGAGGTCGTCAAATCTATGCGCGCTTAGCTATCGAGTTCTAATCTGTTAATAAGGTAGAAGTATAGCCACCCTTTGACTATAAAAGTTGAAGGGTGGCTTTTTTGTAAACCTTAGCCTCCACTCCTCTTTGTGATTTTGTCTCCAGTCTCTTCTAATGTTAAACCAATCGATTAAAGTATCTCGTAGTAGGTAAGACTTTTACGTAATCATCAGTGATTGAAGGAGATAAGAATGGCGACGAAGCTGTCTGATAATGAAATTAACGAAAAATTGAAAGCGCTCAATGAACTGGTTTCCGATGACACACCATGGGAGCAAAGTGGAGACACTATCAAAAAGACGTTTATGTTTAAGAGCTTTATCCGAGCTTTTGGGTGGATGTCTCAAATTGCGATTTGGGCGGAAAAGCTAAAACATCATCCGGAGTGGTTCAATGTTTATAATAAAGTAGAGGTAACATTGACTACGCACGACGCTGGTGGGCTAACAGAATTAGATTTTTCGTTGGCTGAAAAAATGGAAAAATTTAAATAGCTTGAATCAACGTGTGTAAATAGGAGCTAAAAATCGGTTAATTCGTATTAACTTTGTTCATGTTGGTCAATTAAACCGCTAACAGTCAGAAAAATGAAATATTTCGCATGCTGGTACTTGTGTTGCGAAAGTCCCTATGTATAATACGCACCACGTTGAAGCGAGGCATTAAATGAAGCGCTTACAACAATAATTTTCTGGCGCGGGATGGAGCAGTCTGGTAGCTCGTCGGGCTCATAACCCGAAGGTCGTAGGTTCAAATCCTGCTCCCGCAACCACAGAAAATAACCAGAATTTAAAAGCATTGCAAAGGCAAGCTTTACCGTACAAGCGCGGGATGGAGCAGTCTGGTAGCTCGTCGGGCTCATAACCCGAAGGTCGTAGGTTCAAATCCTGCTCCCGCAACCAATTTGAAAACCAGAATTACAAAGCATTGCAATCGCAAGCTTTACCGTACAGTCGCGGGATGGAGCAGTCTGGTAGCTCGTCGGGCTCATAACCCGAAGGTCGTAGGTTCAAATCCTGCTCCCGCAACCACATTTAAAACCCAGCTTTTGCTGGGTTTTTTCTTTTTATACGGCAAAACATAATAGCGTTCCTTGATTTACACGATAATTTTGAATTAATTACTACACTGTGTAAATGAGTGTGCTAAGTTAACCTCACGCCACCATTGAAAATTAAACTAATAGGTAGTATGGCCGCGTTATGATATCCCGTTTTTTTACTTTTGAAGAACACGCCACCTTAATAGAAGGTGCTTATCATTTTCCTTTGGTCATTCTATCGCTTATGGTGGCTGTGTTTGCCTCATTTATGGCGTTTAATGTGGCAGGGCAAGCCGCGATCACCGAAGACAAACTTCGACGAAATGCCTTATTAGGCACCGGCAGCATTGCATTAGGCGGTGGTATTTGGTCTATGCATTTCTTGGGGATGACCGCTTTTGATTTGTGTCTGCCCGTTGACTATGATCCTCTGATTACCGGGCTCTCTGCCGTTCCCGGGATTGCCGCAGCTTGGGTGGCGCTTCACCTTTTAACTAAGTCCCGTATTAGCCTCGCTGAAATAATATTAGGTGGTGTACTGGTAGGTGCTGGTATTGGCACTATGCACTATAGTGGTATGGCCGCTATGGAAATGGCACCGCTTCTTCGTTACGACCTTGGTATGTTTGCCCTTTCTATTGTGGTAGCTGTGTGTTTAGCCATGCTGTCGCTGTGGATTAAATTCGGCATTACAGCTGCTACGAAAAGTAAAAAGCTGTTAGGAAAACATGTATTACTTGCAAGTATCGTCATGGGACTGGCTATTTCTGGTATGCACTATACGGGGATGGCGGCAGCAAGATTCGTATTGCCACCAGGAATGGAAACGTCGGGTCAGTCTTCAGATATTGCTGTTTATCTAGCAATTTCGATTGCTATCGTTACGTTAATATTAATTACCATGGTATTGGGCATTAGCCTTCTTTTTAAATATCGCGATGTAATGGTACGCGCCATTGAAAGTGAGCGAATTCAAAGTGCTATTACCGATACCGCCGTCGACGCCATCCTGACCGTTGATGACAAAGGCATTATAAAAACCGCTAACCCCGCTGTTGAGCGCATCTATGGCTATACTCAGCAAGAAATAATCGGTATGCACGCAGCTGAGGTAGTAACTCCTGAAAGACGTCATTTATACGGTGATGACTTCTTCAGTCAGCGAGTAGTACCAACTGAGCAAATTATTGGTACAGGAAGAGAAGTAGAAGTACTTCGCAAAGACGGTGAGCGTATACCAGTGCGCTTGGGTGTCGGCTACACAAAAATTGATGGTAAGCCCGTTTTTGTCTCTTTCGCTTCTGATTTACGTAAACGCAAGGAAATGGAAGATGCATTGCGCGAGAGCGAAGCTAAATTTAGAAGTCTTATCTCAAATATTCCTGGTATGGCTTATCGCTGTTTAAGTATGCCAGGGTGGCCCATGGTATTTATTAGTGATGCTGTAACAGAAGTAACCGGATACCCGCCTGAAGATTTTACCTTGCCCAATCCGAAGCGCTCTTTCACCGATCTTTACCATCCTGATGATGTAGAGCGTCTATCATCTATTAGTCCTGATGTAGGCGCCTTTTCATATGAATATAGAATCGTCGCAAAATCCGGAGAGGTGAAGTGGGTTATCGAGCATGGAGTACAGGTTAAAGACGATGATGGCATGGTGCTCTATGTAGACGGCTTCATATCTGACATTACACATCGAAAAGTGATGGAGAATGAATTAAAAGCGGCAAAGGAAAAAGCAGAGCAAGCTGCCGCTGCGCGTACCGCATTTCTTGCTAATATGAGTCATGAAATCCGTACGCCTATGAATGCAATAATAGGCTTTAGCGACCTCATGTTAGGAGAAGCCTTACGCGAAGAGCAAAAATCTCACTTAACCACGATAAACCGTTCCGCACGTTCATTGCTGCATCTTCTTAACGACATACTTGATAGCGCGAAGTTGGATAAAGGTAAGCTTGATTTAGATTATCGCGATTTCCTTATTCGCGAAGAGTTGGATTTAGTTATTTCAACATTTTGGTTAGAAGCCAAGCGCAAAAAAGTTGGACTTGTACTTAATGTCGATGATTCGGTAGCTAACGGATACAGAGGTGTACCGGAGCGAATGCGACAGGTACTTAACAATCTGATAGGCAACGCCGTTAAATTCACTCACGAGGGTGAAGTGACTATCAATGTCAAAAGTGATGAAAAGTATGTGTATTTTGACGTGACAGATACCGGCATTGGTATGACGCAAGAGCAAGTAGAAAGAGTATTCGACCCGTTCTCTCAAGCAGATGCATCGATGAGTCGAAAGTACGGCGGCACGGGGCTGGGAACAACTATTTCCAAGCAGTTAGTTGAACTGATGGGCGGTAATATTTGTGCAACTAGTGAAAAAGGTAAAGGAACGACCTTTACTTTCAGACTTCCTCTAGAAGTTGTAGAAATTGATGATTATGTATCTAGTGAGCTCTCCTCGAAAGCAGCACGTATTGAAACCTCGTTAACCGTACTGGTTGTTGACGATGTGCAGCAAAACCTTGAGCTGCTTTCGTTGCTGCTAAAACGCGCTGGCCACAGTGTAGAAACGGCAACAGATGGACAGATTGCATTGGATAAAATGCGCGCTAAGTCGTTTGACGTGGTACTGATGGATTTACAGATGCCAAAGTTAGATGGCCTAGAGGCAGCCAAACAGCGTCGAGAGTTTGAAAAAGAAAATAGCTTACCACCTACGCCCATTATTGCGCTGACCGCTAGCGTGTTAGTACAGGACAAACATGCCGCGCAGCAGGCGGGAATGGAAGGGTTCGCCAACAAGCCCGTCGATTTCCCTCAATTGATGGACGAGATTGCTCGCGTGCTTAACATAGATACACTTCAGTTGGACTCGGTACCAGACACATTAGAAGTAAATGCTCCAGCATCTGCGCTTAAAGTTGATAAAAACGTGTTGGATTTGAAGAAGGCCATCGATTTATGGGGGAGTGAAGAGGTCGTCCTACAAGAGGTGGATAAATTCTCTACTACCTGCAGGGATAAAGTCGACGACTTAATGGGGGCGGCAATTCGTGAAGACTATAAAGCGGTTGCTACACTTTCACACGGTTTAAAAGGTACATCGGGTAATCTTTGCTTAACCACCTTCTATCATACAACCAGGGAAATTGAAGCTCAGGCTCTAAAATCAGAGGTGAATATTGAAGACGTTAACCGTCTTCGTGATGCCTTAGATAAAATCGAGTTGATGCTTAGCGAATCGCCACTGTATGCCGAAAATGCCATTAATGAAAGTATCGATAATGCATTGCTGCTGAGTCATTTGGAGGCTATGCTCGATAGTGTAGAGCAAAACATGGTAGATGAAGATGAATTGTCATTTTTACGCGAGGTTGGGTGTTCTAGTCACAAAGAACAGATAACTCAAATTCTCTTAGATATCGATGATTTTGAGTTCGAGTTGGCGCATGAGCGCATCTCTACATTGATACAAGAATTAAAGTAGCCAAGAGACGCGGCATGTTAAACATTGAAATCACAAAACCTACTTTATTACTCGTTGACGATGAGCCAGTAAACCTAAGGGTTTTAAAGCAACTTCTCGCTAATGATTATCAGCTTATTTTTGCGAGAAATGGCGAAGAAGCGTTAAAGCTCACTGAGACTAGACAGCCAAATTTGATATTGCTTGACGTTATGATGCCAGGACTGACGGGTTTTGAAGTATGCCGCCAGCTTAAACAGCAAGCAGATACAAGGCACATCCCCGTTATATTTGTCACCGCCTTAAATGATGAACACGAAGAAACGGAAGGCTTCGAAGCGGGCGCTGTGGACTACATTACTAAGCCTATATCTCCGGCCATCGTAAAAGCGCGGGTTAAAACCCACCTCAGTTTGGTGCAAGCTGACGAGCTACTTGATAGCCGTTTACAAGTTGTACAGCGTTTAGGTAGAGCGGCGGAATATAAAGACAATGAGACGGGCATGCATGTCATGCGCATGAGCCATTATTCGAAAGAACTTGCGCTTGCCTATGGACTTACAGATAAACAGGCTGAAATTCTGCTTCATGCTGCACCGATGCACGACATCGGCAAAATTGGTATTGCTGATAGTATAATGTTGAAACCAGGGAAGCTGACAGACGAAGAGTTTGCCACCATGAAAAACCACCCTGAGATTGGTGCGGAAATCATTGGTGATTGCGGCGATTCTTTGTTGTTGAAAGTTGCAAAGTCTGTTTCGCTAACCCACCATGAAAAATGGGACGGGTCAGGCTATCCTAAAGGGCTTGCGGGTGAAGATATTCCCATTGAGGGGCGTATTTGCGCCATTGCTGATGTGTTCGATGCCTTAACCAGCAAACGTCCTTATAAAGACGCCTGGAGTATTGAAAAAACGGTAGATTTTCTTCAAAGCCAAAAGGGAAAGCATTTCGAACCCAGACTTGTCGATTTGATGATAGAAATTATGCCTAAAATTCTTGATATTAAAGCGACATTTAAAGACGAAGACTAAGTCTGCTGGACTAAACCGCAATTAAAATACTTTCATGCAGGCCGAATTTTACACAGAAAAAATCGATACCCTCCAGTGTGTGCGCCTATTGGCTGTTGCTTAATGCGACGGCTATACGTATAATGTGTTCATTAAGTGATGAGAGCGGGCTCCCTCAGTACAGGAAAGTAACGCACTTATCATTAGCAAGCTATCACCTAACGGTGGTTTTACCCATAGGTTTGCAACTGCCCTTGTTGGCAGGTATGGGTTCAGAATTTTAATAAAAGCCCCGCTAGTCCGGGGCTTTTTGTTGTATTAAAACCTGGAGTCAGCCTCGCTGAGCCGGGTGATGACAGGTGGGCTTTAGGCCCTTTTTTCGTTTTTGGAGGTTTGCATTGGCAAAACTTGAAGAGAAACTAACCGAAATGCTAGAGCCAGGTGTTGAAGCACTGGGTTTTGAGTTGGTTGGGATCGAGTTTGTACGAGCGGGGAAGCATTCTATTCTTCGCGTTTTTATTGATCATGAAAACGGTATTACCGTTGATGATTGTGCAGATGTAAGTCATCAGGTTAGCGCAATTTTGGACGTTGAAGATCCAATTAGCACTGAATACAACTTGGAAGTGTCATCACCGGGTATGGACAGACCGCTTTTCAAAGAGAAGCACTATATCGAGTCTGTGGGTGAAGTGGTTCAAATTCGTTTGTCTATGCCAATGGATGACAGACGTAATTTTAAAGGCAAAGTACTCGCGTGCGAAAATGGCATCGTAAGTATTGAAGTGGATGGCCAGCAGTTCCAGTTAGCTGTGGCGAATATCGAAAAAGGTAACGTTGTTCCCACGTTCGATTAACGGAACAGCTCTGCTTTCATCGACGAAAGCAAAAGAGAGGCGAAAATGAATAAAGAAATTTTGTTAGTGGCGGAAGCCGTTTCAAATGAAAAACAAGTGCCTAGAGAGAAAATTTTTGAAGCGCTAGAGTTTGCGATCGCTAGTGCAACAAAAAAGAAAAACGAAGGCGAAATTGAAGTTCGTGTAAGCATCGACAGAACGTCTGGTGACTTTGATACATTCCGTCGCTGGTTGGTTATCCCTGATGATCAAGAACAGGAAAACCCATTTGCTGAAATTACGATTTCTGCTGCACAAATCGACGAACCAGAGATACAACTCGGCGATTATGTGGAAGAACAGATTGAATCTATTAAATTCGACCGCATAACTACGCAGACCGCAAAGCAAGTGATTGTACAAAAAGTACGTGAAGCTGAGCGTCAGCAAATGATTGCTGAGTACGAAGACAAAGTAGGTGAGCTGGTTACAGGTACGGTTAAGAAAGTAAACCGCGACAACATCATCATCGACTTAGGTAACAACGCTGAAGGTGTTATCTACCGCGATGACATGCTTCCTCGTGAAACTTTCCGTCCGGGCGACCGTGTACGTGGCCTTCTTTACGTTATTCGTCCAGAAGCACGTGGCGCACAGCTATTTATTAGCCGTACGCACCCAGACATGCTAGTTGAGCTTTTCCGTCTGGAAGTACCAGAAATTGCGGAAGAGACACTAGAAATTAAATCTGCAGCGCGTGACCCAGGTTCTCGTGCAAAGATTGCGGTTAAAACTAATGACAAACGCTTAGACCCGGTTGGTGCGTGCGTTGGTATGCGTGGTTCACGTGTACAAGCCGTATCAGGGGAACTTGGCGGTGAACGTGTTGATATCGTGTTATGGGACGAAAACCCAGCGCAATTCGTTATCAATGCTATGGCTCCCGCCGAAGTGGCGTCAATCGTTGTTGATGAAGACAGCAACAGCATGGACGTAGCGGTTGAAGCAGACAACCTAGCACAGGCAATTGGCCGTAGTGGTCAAAACGTTCGCCTAGCTAGCCAGCTTACAGGCTGGGAACTTAACGTGATGACGGTTGAAGATCTCAACAAGAAGCACGAAGAAGAAAACGCGAAGGTACTTGATCTATTTACTGCTGGTTTGGACATTGACGAAGAATTCGCGTCTGTCTTGGTAGATGAAGGCTTTACAACGTTAGAAGAAGTGGCATACGTGCCTGCAAGTGAGCTTCTAGCGGTTGAAGGGTTAGATGAAGAAATGGTTGAAGAGCTGCGCAACAGAGCGCGCGCTTTCCTAACCACGCGTGCACTGGCGAACGAAGAATCGCTTGAAGGTGCAGAGCCTACAGAAGCCTTATTAAATCTTGAAGGTATGAGTAAACACGTGGCCTATGTGTTGGCCAGCCGCGGTGTTACCGACCTGGAAGAATTAGCAGAACAAGGTACCGATGATATCAGTGATATCGATGAACTAGACGAAGAGAAAGCCGGTGCGTTAATCATGGCGGCTCGTAATATCGTATGGTTCAGTGAAGAAGAGTAAGGTCAACAGGGGGAAAATTACGTAATGGCAGATGTATCTATTGAAAAGCTCGCCAGCGACATTGGTACGACCGTTGACCGATTGGTTGGCCAGTTTAAAGACGCGGGTATCACTAAGAATGCCGGCGATCAGGTAAACGAAGACGAGAAACAAAAACTATTGGATCATTTAAGTAAGCAACACGGCAGCGCAGCTGAACCAACGCGTATGACACTTAAGCGTAAGACAACAAGCACGTTAAGTGTTGGTAAGTCTAAAGAAGTGAAAGTAGAAGTACGTAAAAAGCGCACTTACGTTAAGCGTAGCGATGTTGAAGAACAGCAGCGTCAAGCGGAAGAAGAGGCGAAGCGTCTTGAAGAAGAAGCACGTCTGAAGCGCGAAGCGGAAGAAAAAGCAGCAGCTGAAGCGAAAAAAGCCGCTGAAGAGAAAGCACGTAAAGCTGAAGAAGCTAAGAAAGCTGCTGAAGAAGAGCGTGCTCGTCGTGCGGAACAAGCGAAAAAAGAAGCTGAAGCACGTAAGGCCGACGAACCTGAGCTAACTGAAGCTGAAAAAGCGGAAGCTGAAGCGGCTCGTCAGGAAGAAGAACGTCTGCGCAAAGCGCAAGAAGAAGAAGCGCAGAAGAAGCTTGAAGAAGACGCGAAGAAAGCGGCTGATGAAGCGCGCAAACTTGCTGAAGAGAACGAGCGTCGCTGGAAGGAAGAAGAAGAGCGTCGTAAAAAAGCAGAAGCTGAAGAAGTTCACTTGCACTCTAACCGTTATGCTCAAGAAGCGGAAGACGAAGAAGACATGCAGGTTGAGCGTTCATCGCGCCGTCGTCGTAAGTCGAAGAAAAATGCGGGTGAGCATCTTAAGCAAGGCTTTAACAAGCCAGCTGCACCTGTAGAGCGTGTTGTTAAGCTTGGCGCAACCATCACCGTTGGCGAACTAGCAAGTAAGCTTGCTATTAAGTCTAACGAAGTTATCAAAACGATGATGAAGATGGGCGAGATGGCAACCATTAACCAAGTACTAGACCAAGATACTGCGGTACTAGTGATTGAAGAAATGGGCCATAAGTACGAGCTTGTTAACGACAACGCGCTTGAAGATGAGTTGTTGGCAGATGGCACTGGCGGTGAAAAAACCACTCGTGCACCTGTTGTAACCATCATGGGTCACGTTGACCACGGTAAAACGTCATTGCTTGACTACATTCGTCGCGCGAAAGTTGCAGACGGTGAAGCCGGTGGTATTACCCAGCACATTGGTGCATATAAAGTAGAAACAGAAAATGGCGAAATCACGTTCCTAGATACACCTGGACACGCCGCATTTACCGCAATGCGTGCTCGTGGTGCTACGGCGACGGATATCGTTATTCTTGTTGTTGCTGCAGATGACGGCGTAATGCCTCAAACGAAAGAAGCGGTACAGCACGCTCGTGCTGCTGGCGTACCTCTTATCGTTGCAGTGAACAAAATGGATAAAGAAACAGCTGATCCTGATCGCGTTAAAACTGAGCTATCTCAACTAGAAGTTATCTCAGAAGAGTGGGGCGGTGAGCACCAGTTCTGTAACGTTTCTGCGAAAACAGGTATGGGCGTAGACGAATTGCTTGAAGCTATCGTTCTACAAGCTGAAGTTCTTGACCTTAAAGCAGTAGCTGAAGGCCCGGGTCGCGGTATTGTTATTGAATCTCGCCTTGATAAAGGTCGTGGTCCAGTAGCATCTGTATTGGTTCAAGAAGGCCAATTACGCGCTGGTGACATCCTACTTTGTGGTGAAGAGTACGGCCGTGTTCGTGCAATGCGTGACGAAAACGGTAATGAAATTAAGATTGCTGGTCCTTCTACGCCTGTGGAAGTACTTGGTCTGTCTGGTGTTCCGGTAGCGGGTGAAGACGCAGCCGTTGTTAAAGACGAGCGTAAAGCGCGTGAAGTAGCAGCGAAACGTCATCAGAAGAAACGTGAACTTAAACTTGCTCGTCAGCAAAAAGCGAAACTTGAAAACATGTTTGCGAACATGGAATCAGGTGACGTTAGCGAACTTAACATCGTACTTAAAGCTGACGTACAGGGCTCTGTAGAAGCGATTTCTGAATCATTGGTTAAGCTTTCTACTTCTGAAGTAAAAGTGAATATTGTAGGTAGTGGTGTAGGTGGTATCACTGAAACTGACGCAACCCTTGCGGCTGCATCAGGCGCTATCGTACTAGGCTTTAACGTTCGTGCCGATGCTACAGCGCGTCGCGTACTAGAAGCTGAAGAAATTGATTTACGTTACTACAGCGTTATCTATAACCTAATTGACGAAGTGAAAGCGGCCATGAGCGGTATGCTTGCACCGGAATTCAAGCAGGAAATCATTGGTCTTGCAGAAGTACGTGACGTATTTAAGTCACCGAAACTGGGCGCAATTGCGGGCTGTATGGTGACTGAAGGTAACGTTAAGCGTAGCAACCCAATCCGTGTACTTCGCGACAACGTAGTTATCTACGAAGGTGAACTAGAATCACTGCGTCGCTTTAAAGACGACGTTCAAGAAGTACGTAACGGTATGGAATGTGGTATCGGCGTTAAGAACTACAACGACGTGAAAGTAGGCGACCAAATCGAGGTCTTCGAAATCGTTGAGGTTAAGCGCGAAATTTAATTGCCTTAGTTAATTCGGCATGTGAGAAACGGGGGCCGAGTGCTCCCGTTTTTGTCTGTATACAGTAAACAGGCTTCACGCATGCCCTGCGTTAAATAAGGAAAGGAGAGTATAATGGCCCGTGAATTTTCACGTACCGACAGAGTCGCTCAGCAAGTCCATAAAGAAGTGGCGAGCATTCTGCAAAATGAATACAAGCACCGCGTTGGCGACATGCCCTTGATCACGGTTTCTGACGTAGATGTGTCGCGCGACCTAGCACATGCAAAAATCTTTGTGACTATCTACAACAGCACCGAAGAAGAAGGTAAAGCGCAAATTAAACAACTGGCAGAATACAAAAAGTTTATCCGCAGTATTCTAGCTAAACGTATTCGCATGCGCTCAGTGCCTGATCTTCACTTCTTTGAAGATAAGTCGATTGTTGAAGGTATGCGTATCTCTAATCTTGTGTCTCAGACCATCGCAAAAGATGAGTCAAAGCGCGATAAAGACGATCCACAAGAGCAGGAGTAAATGGCAAGACGTCGTAAAGGCCGTGAGATTAACGGCATAGTATTGCTTGATAAACCGCTTGGTGGGTCATCTAACCAACTGCTTCAAAAAGTGCGCTGGCTGTACAAAGCTGCGAAGGCTGGGCATACAGGCGCACTTGATCCACTTGCCAGTGGCATGTTGCCGCTGTGCTTGGGTGAAGCTACGAAGTTTTCTCAGTTTCTTCTGGATGCAGAAAAGACCTACGAGGTAACTGCTCAACTAGGTGTTCGCACCACCACGTCTGACGCCGATGGCGAAGTGGTTGAAGAAAAGCCTGTTGATGTAAGCGAAGAACAAGTACGTGATGCGTGCTTGGCGTTTCTAGGTAAGAGTAAACAAATCCCGTCCATGTTTTCAGCGCTTAAACATCAAGGTAAGCCACTTTATCACTATGCACGTCAAGGTATAGAGATTGAGCGTGAACCTCGTGATATTGAAGTGTTTGAATTAGATGTACTGCGTATTGAACTGCCGTTTGTAGAAATGCGCATTAAATGCAGCAAGGGCACTTATATTCGCTCTATCGTAGATGATTTAGGTCAGAACCTTGGCTGTGGCGCCTACGTGACTCGCTTACACCGTACGGAAGTAGCAGACTATCCTACGGATAAAATGGTCTCGCTGGATAAGTTAATTGAAATTCAGGAATCACTGGAAGAAGGTGACTTTAAAGCGCTGGATGACTTATTGATTCCTATGGATACCGCCGTAAGTCGGTTGCCATTTGTGACCATTAACGACGCTGAAAGAAACCGTTTTGATAACGGCCAATCTGTAAAAGGGACTTGTAGCGAAACGCTGAGTGAAGGCGTGTCTTACCGCGTTTACCATGGCGACGATACCAGTGGTATATTCTTAGGCGTAGGGGAAGGGGTTCTTGACCCGAAAGACCAAGGTATCCCTAAACAAGAAGTGTTTGTTAACCCAAAACGTCGAGTTGTTTATAGTTAGTACTTTGCAATGACCTATATCTAGCAGATTATGCTCGTTTAAAGCCTTGCGGTTAACGCAAGGCTTTCTTAATTGCAAATAAAGTAGTATAAAAGGTGCACTATTTAGTGGTAGGTTCTTTATCACTCATACAGATTTCTACTTTCTGCGAAACGTCTTAAGCTGGCGTGGTGTTTTAATTAAGGGATTATTCAATGACCAAATGGATTGGCTTATGGCTTTGTTCGCTATGCCTAGTATTTGCTGCGGGTTACTATGTCAATGATAAACGCCCTACAGTCCCTTCAGAAGTTTCTGTTCACATAACCAATGTAGGCGATGGTAAAGATCAACACGTCTCACAAACAGCGTTACTCCCTCAGCAAGGAGAGACCAAGCGTGAGCAGTCACCCAAAGACTCAGCGAGTAAATCTGACAATATTAGCCTAGAAGCCTGGTTTTCCGACAAGCCCAAGCTTAGCTTAAAACAAATAGGCGCCTTAATTATCTCTATAAGCATGATGGGCGAGCAGGCGATTATCGATACGTTATCAAGCATCGATACGTCTATTAGCGACCCAGATGCTGCCATGATTTTGTCAACAATGGTCTCTCGCTTAGTAGAGCTGAACCCCGAAAAAGCTTGGGACCTTGTTGATAACATGGATATTAACTTGGAATCAAAGCAGCAGTTTCGCATATCAGTTATAGCTAACTGGGCTAATCAATCGCCTTCTGACGCCCTTGACTGGTATATTAATAATTCCTCACTTACCTCAGGCATGCTCGAAAACAACATTTACCCTTCGCTTATTTTTAGAGAAATGGCAAGTGAGGATATTGATAGCGCCTTTCAGTCTATCGCTCTTCTTGAGTCAGAGAATTTAAAAAGTGCGGCCTATAGCGGCATTTTTAGTGTCTTAGAAACATCAGAGCAGTTTCGAGACACGTTATCGTTAATAAAACGTTCGGATGATAAACGGTTAGAAACTAATTTAATAAGTGTATGGGTACGCAAAGACGTTGAAAGCACTAAAGCTTGGTTCGACACGCTAGATGACAACGAACGAAAAAAAGAGATAAAGCGCGCTGTCTTTGATAGTTATGTAAACCAATCACCTAGTGAAGCTGCTTCCTGGTTTGTAAGACATAGCAATAGTGAAAACTATCAATCTGATGTTGAACACGCTGCCAGAACTATCGCTTACTTTGAGCCCGACACTGCGCTAACTTGGGCACAACGTCAAACGAATATTGATACTGAGCAAGTAGTGATTACCTTATTACAAGGAGCTGTTTACAGATCGCCGCAATTTGTAGAGCAAAATTTAGATTTAGTCGTAGATCACGACGCTAAGATAAGCATAGCTCACTCGGTATATTCTGCATACGGATACAAAAGTGACCAGCGGGCAATGGATTTTCTAAACGGTGTCGAATACAAAAGTGAGTTAGCTAAACGTATTAATAAGGTGGAATCGAACCTTAAACGGGTTAATTAATGAAATTACGTCGTTCCGTCCTTGCTAAGTCTGTAAACGTCATTATAATACGGCGCTCATTCCGCTTTGCTGAATTAGTGATCGGCGAAGCATTAATATTAGGAGAATGATATGTCACTAACTAAAGCAGAAACCGCAAAAATCATTGCTGAGTACGGCGTTAAAGAAGGCGACACTGGTTCACCAGAAGTTCAAGTTGCTTTGCTTACTCACAACATCAACAAGCTTCAAGGTCACTTTGCTGATCACAAGAAAGATCACCACTCTCGTCGTGGTCTTCTACGTATGGTTAGCCAACGTCGTAAGCTTCTAGACTACCTTAAAGGCAAGAACGCAGAGCGTTACCTTGACCTTATCAAGCGTCTAGGTCTACGTCGATAAGACTAGGTTTCAAGAAAAGCGCCCAATGGGCGCTTTTTTTTGCAAAAATGTACAGCAAAGTGCAATACGCCCTAGTACATGTATGAAGCCAGCCAATTAACCTTGTGTTTGTACTACGCGTTAGTTCGACGGTATGTTTTGCTTTTTATCTTCAAACATCCGCTCATCTGCAATGTAAATTAACTCTTCTAGCGTCTTGCCTTCTTCTGGATAGCTCGCGTGACCTATGCTGACGCCAACGCTGAACCCGCCTTGTGTGGTAGTAATAGGCTGTGTAAGCTTTTTAGCAAGTCGGGCTTTAAGTGTCTCTACATTGTATTCAGTGCTTAGCTCGGTGATTACTACGATAAACTCATCACCACCAACCCGTGATGCAATATCGTACACGCGACACATGGATTGAAGCCTTTGTGCAAGCTCAACAAGAACTTCGTCACCGATAGTGTGGCCGTATTCGTCATTAATGGGCTTAAATCGATTGAGATCCAGATAAAGTAGCGTACACACCTTATTGTTTCTCTCTAATCGAGGAAGCTCATTTCGCATATAGGTAGATAGGGCAAGCCTATTCGCTAAACCTGTTAGCGTATCGCTATTTGCCAGTTTTCTAATTTTCTGTTCTGCTTCGACTTGCTCGGTGATATCAACATTAATTCCAAACATCTTGTTGCCTTCAATGCGACCATAACCGCTAACATGACGGTATTTGTCGCCAGCGGCTTTCACTCTAAAAATTGCGTGAAATCCTGAGCTATCTTTTATTGATTGCTCTATCTTTTGCTTCACATTGGCAATATCGTCATCGTGAACTGTGTATTCCCAGTCACTAAATTGACCACTAAAACCAGCTTTGGAGACATTGTAGATTTTATGCATCCACTCATCCCAAATGAGCTCGTTAGTAGCGATGTCCCACTCCCATACACCTATGTGTGCTGCGTCAGCGGCCATAGACATGCGGCGGTTTAACGTTTTAAGCGTTTGTTGAGCTTCCCGCCATTTTGTTACGTCTTCGGATAGTGCCAATATGTATTGAGGGGTGCCGTAGTTGTCATCAATGACAATCTTTTTGGTCTCAAAAAAGCGCGTCACACCACCTATATTGAGTTTGAATTCGTTAACGATTTGCTTTTCAGAACTTGAAAGTAATTGCTTATCGTCAGATACAAATTTCTTGGCCTCCGCCTCGTCGAATATATCAAAGTCAGATAGCCCCACGAGTGACGCTTTGTCGGTGCCCAATATTCTACTTCCCGCATCATTTACATGGGTAATCGAAAGGCTGTCGGCACGCTTTACAATCAACATATTGGGCAGTGCGTCAAACACCGTTTGTGCAAAAACTTCTTGGTTCTTTACGTCAGACAAATCTTTTACCGTACACACATATGAAATATGGTTTCCCGGCAGCAAATTAATGCGAAGTGTCAAAGGAAAAACCTTTCCGCTTTTCCGAATACCGTCCAAAGTTAAAGGCACGTTGTGCGCTGCGCTATTCTTTGCCGCTTTTTTTAATCCTATCAGGAGTGGCTCATGGGCATGCTCAGAAGGGCTCACAAGCTCGCGTATGTGAATGGTCTGAGGAGAAAAACTGTCGAGACCAAACATGCTTAACGCGACAGGGTTGGCAAATTCAACCATGCCGGCACTGTCGAAAGTCAATACGCCTTCTTGTACTGTATTTAACACCGCGTTATAGCGCTCTAGCAGTAACGTACGTGCTCGCAGCTCGATAAAAATAAGAATAGTAAACGCGAAAAGCATCACCATTAGCATGACCAAATAAGCGAGGTTTTTGGTTTCTGGCTCTTGTAGTATTTGCGTAGAAGGCAGTGCATATACGTGCATAGACAGCATACCGGTGTAATGCATACCGGATATAGCACTGCCCATTATAATAGCTGGAACAATTTGTTTAAGTATTCGCAGTTGCGAAGTGGTGACATATTCATGGGTTTTTAAAGCAATACCTGCCAGACCGACGGCAACCACAATAGACAAAGAGAAGTACCAGCCATCGTACGCCATGATGGCATTCATCTGCATTGCCATCATGCCGATGTAGTGCATGCTGCCAATGCCAAGTCCCATATATAAACTGCGAAGCAAAAGCGAGTTAGCTTTATGTGGCAGTTTACTCATCACAACAATACTCGCAAGAATCGCGGGTAACACAGAGAGTAGGGTTATGAAAGGGTCGTACGAAACCTCAAGAGGGAGCTGATAGGCAAGCATCCCAACAAAATGCATCGCCCAAATGCCAAAACCAAGAAAGCACGCTGATGCCAGCGACCAAAATGCTCGCTCATTTTGTAACTCTGTTTGCGACATCTTCGCAGAAAGAACGAAAGAGATAAGGGAAGCAGATATTGCAATAACAACAGAAGCCACCACGAAAAATACATCGTAGTTAGCCAATATTTCAGCACTAGGGGGAAAATCCTTTACCGAAAAAAAATGATAATGTCCGTTTTTCAAAGTCTTAAATTGTCTTATCAATAAACTACTACTAAATGTAGTAGTTTCATTTATTTACGCAACTCAACTTTGCTCGCTGTTTTTGTAGAAGAGCGAACTGCATTTTGCATAATAGTTAGTTCACGGCTTGTTAGGTTACGCCACTGGCCAGGTTTTAGTGAGCCGAGTTCAAGGTGCATGATTCGGGTTCGTTTTAGTTTGGTGACCTCGTACCCTAAAAACTCACACATTCTGCGGATTTGTCGATTAAGACCCTGAGTTAGAATAATGGTAAATGTATTTTTGCCCGTGGGTTTAACCACACAAGGCTTCGTCACCGTCCCTAAAATTGGTACTCCGCGAGACATACGGTTGACGAAGCGCTCACTGATTGGTTGGTTAACCGTAACTTCGTATTCTTTGTCATGAGCATTTTCAGCGCGCAGGATCTTGTTCACGATGTCCCCATCGCTGGTTAAAATGATTAAGCCTTCCGATGGTTTATCTAACCTTCCTACGGGGAAAATACGTTCCTTGTGACCGATAGCGTCAATAATGTTGCCTTTGACATGACGCTCAGTTGTACAGGTGATACCAATGGGTTTGTTATAGACAATATATACGCGATCTGACTTGTCTGAGGCAACGGCACCTACAACTTTACCGTCTACCTTTACAGTGTCACCAGGCCCCACTTTCGTACCCAGTTCAGGTGGTTGGTTATTAACGGTAACGCGATTTTGCTCAATGAGTTTATCCGCTTCACGGCGAGAACACAGGCCAGTGTCGCTAATATATTTATTTAAACGTTTGGGCGCTTGCTCACTCATTGCGCATTAGGTCCTATAGATTTCAAAAGAGGGCAATATTATCACGGCAAAAAGAAAGGGGCGATTCGCCCCTTTCTTTTTTATGCGTTAAACCGTGGTTTTTATTCTCGGTTGTATACTATTACAACAGATTTAATCTGGTTTACTGGTTACCTGCAGCTGAAGGAGCCGAACCACTTCCACCCGTTGAACCACCGCTAGATACTACTTTGGTTGCTATATCGCGAATTTCGTTCTCCAAACTGGTAATGCGGCCAGATAAGGTCGTATTGCGTTGCTCTAACACAGACAATTTGTCGGTTAAATTGCGTACGCTTTGCTGAGCGCTTTGTTTATCGCTTGCTGCTTGCTCAAGTTGAACATTAACAGCGAGCAGTTCATCAGCTAACGAAGCAAGTTGATTCTTAACCGAGCCAATGGCCGCCGCTTGCGATTTTACATTTTCTGAAACTGAGTTGATGTTCTTATTCAAGGCGTTTTGAACGTTACCCACGCGGTCGCCAAGATCAGCAATCTCTTGTTGATTACGACGCCAAGCTGACGCCCACAACTTATCCATTTGTTCCCAAAGCTCGTTTGTCTTGTTGGTTAGCTCAGTAACTTTAACTTGCAGGGCAACAGTAGATTCACCAATTTCTTCACCTGTAGCAGATAACTTGTTTTCTAACTGCAAAATGCGCTGCTCCGCTTGCTCAGCAACCGCTTTCTGTTGCTCAAGCATGGTGTACAGGTAATAGCAACCACCACAGGCGGCCAAGGCGAAGACGGCAACGAATACAACCCAGATTCCATTACCGTTTCCACCACCAGAGGGTTGGCGGTTTGCTGATGGGGCAGATGAAGGTGGAGGCGTTGCTTTTGTTGGCGCCGCCTGACGTTTTGTTTGGTAATCACGACGGTCTTCTTCATCCAATCTAATGGTTGGAAACTCATCGTTTTTCGAATTATTTGCCATAGTAAATTTATAATCTCGTTATGTAGTGCTAACTTCATCGCATTTAGATGCTTTAACTCAATAAGAAGACAGCACATTTATATTTGCGCGCTAAAGCATGTTATCGCTAAATTAAAGGAAATTCTACGGCTTATGCTCAATGTCAATTATACATAAGCCATAAAATCCGAGAATTTCCTTAAAGCGTAGCGCTACTGCTTATCGCCGATCCATTCAACGCGATACAAATCTCGTCTTCTATCAAGATAATTCCGCACAGAACCTTCATTTTGAAGCTTAGTGAGTTTATCCAAATCCAAATCAACAATGAGCGTCATTTCTGTGTTTGGCGTGGTCTCAGAGACAATTGCGTCATGTGGGAACGCGAAATCACTTGGCGAGAAAACCGCGGTTTGCCCATATTGAATATCTACGTTGTCCACTTTGGGTAAGTTACCTACGCTACCTGCAATTGCCACGTAGCATTCATTTTCAATAGCGCGGGCCTGCGCACAGCGTCGCACGCGCAAATAACCGTTTTTGGTATCTGTCCAGAAGGGAACAAACAAAATTTGCATTTCCTGATCGGCAAGAATACGCGCAAGCTCTGGAAACTCCACGTCATAGCAGATCAAAACGCCGATTTTGCCGAAGTCGGTATCAAATGTCTTAAGGCTGTTTCCGCCTTTCATTATCCAATCTTCTTTTTCGTGAGGTGTTGGATGAAGCTTATACTGGCTTTCAATCGTGCCGTCGCGTTTGCAAATGTAGCTGACGTTATAGAGCTCTTCCTCTTCTACCACAGGCATAGAACCTGCGATAATCGTAATATTGTACGATACTGCCAAATGAGACACGGCAGTTAAAATCTCATCGGTATAGGTCGCTAAATGCCAAATTGCATCAATTGATGAATCTGACGGGCTCAGGCCCATTAATGGCGCGTTGAAAAACTCAGGGAACAGGGCAACGTCGCAAGAATAGTCAGACAAGGCATCGACGAAGTACTCTACTTGTTGTAAAAGCTCTTCTACATTATTGAAGTAACGCATTTGCCATTGAATACATCCGATTCGCGCGCTGGTCTTCCTGCTGGCGATGAGGGAAGGCGTGCCCGGTTCATAATAAATATTGTGCCACTGAAGTAGCGTCGCATAACCCTGTGAGGCTTCATCCTCTGGAAGGTAAGCCGACATGACTTGCTTGACTTCAAATCCATTTGAAAGTTGAAAAGTTAAAATGGGGTCGTAGATGTCTTTGAGCTTGACTTGCTCAATGTATTCATAAGGCGACAGCTCATGCGCATGGTTTTTATAGTTCGGGATTCGACCGCCCGCCATAATGGATTTTAGATTCAAATTACGACAGAGCTCTTTACGCGCTTCGTAGAGACGACGACCAAGGCGTAGACCTCGATACTCGGGTGAAACAATTACTTCAACTCCATAAAGCACATCACCGTTAGGATCGTGTGTGGTCAAATAAGCATCACCCGTAATTTCATCGTAGCTGTGTTTATCCCCAAACTGGTCATAATCTACAATCACTGAAATGGCGAAAGCGACCACTTTGCCTTTATCTTCAATACATATTTGCCCATCGGGAAATGTAGTAACTTGGGCTTTATAGTTAGAGTAAGGCCATGCGCCTCCAACGTTGGCGTATACCTCATCCATTAACGCTTTAACATCGTTGTAGTCGTCCAGTCTCAAGTTTCTTAAGTCTAGATGATGTTCCGTTTCTTCTATTTGTGTTTGATCTTGACTCATGGGTTACTCTTTTTGCTAAAAATTTTAATACGTACATTGCGTATATCTTTACTAAACCGCCTTGCCATGCGTTTTTCAACTGTTAATTACAATCCGTATGTGCAGACGTAATGGCAACGGAAACAAGGGCAGAAGAAAAGTCTCTCAATCAACCCTCTTAAAATATACGCCTCGGTTTACTTATTGATTTAGTTTACCTTTACCGTCATTTGTTCACTTTAAAATTGATATTAAATAAGCAAGAAGCGTGCGACTTCTTAACGACAAATAATTTTTCTTTTATCGATAAAAAAATAGCGCGGAAAATGCGTGGTGATGCAATTGCTATAGGATTCAACCCCGCGTATAAGTTCGCTAGTTTTTTAACGTACACAACCCGCTCCTAACTACACGATTAGTTAACCGCTCAAAGGTAGAAATGCTCTGATGAATAGAGAACAACTTGCGTCGTATCAGCCTCTTCACGTTTTCGATGAAGCCATATTTGAAAATATCGTCGATGACTTAGTCACGAAAGGCTTTTCTATTCAAGAGCATGGTTTACCTGATTTCATTACACAAGCACTTTTGGCCTGCCAGCGTTCAATCTCTGAAGCTGAATATCAAGCGGCAGGTATTGGTCGCGCAGAGAATTATCAAAAGGCTGAAAAAGTTAGAGGAGACGAGATTTGCTGGATTACAGGTTCATCTAGCGAAGGCGCTTTGTGGCTTTCGTGGTGTGAAGCCATGCAGCAGTATGTAAATCGTTCGCTCTTTATGGGGCTTTTTTCTTTTGAAAGTCATTTTGCCTGCTATGAGCCGGGTAAATTTTACAAACGCCATGTAGATGCGTTTAAAGGTCAGGGCAATCGCGTGTTGTCTTTAGTCGCCTATTTGAATGACGACTGGACTTCAGAAGATGGGGGAGAACTCGTGCTCTACACTGATGAAAGTGATCTAATTGGAACAAGGGTGCTGCCAACGAAAGGTACTTTCGTTGTCTTTTTGAGCGAACAATTCCCTCATGAAGTATTACCTGCTGCCCGCAGCCGTCACTCGGTTGCAGGTTGGTTTAGGGTTAACGGAAGCGTTAACGACGCGATTGATCCGCCTCGATAAAAGCACTAATCACGTTGTGAAACGCGCGTGTATCTAAAAACCAAGACTTATGTATAATAAGTTTAGGCTGTATGCGCGCTATTATTACAAAACTGGTTTGAATTATGGGCCAGCTCCTCTCGCGCACAGCTCGCGCAACATTGTGCCGTCGCAATAGCAAGTATTCTATTACGACGCTTAGGGAAAAGACGTTAGAAGTGATTGGTAAATGCTGGAAAAAATACCTGCCCCAACCCCAAGAGAAGAATTACATGTGCTGGTTATCGATAACCAGGGGCTTGTACATGATGTAGTGTCATCAGCTTTGCATGAAATTGGAATAAAAAACGTAAGCAGTGCTTTTAATGCCTTTCACGCGAAAAGGTTATGTGCTGCAAGACAATACGACTTTGTTTTACTGGCGTTTAACGTCAGTCACGACAAAGATGGCTTTCACCTTTTTGAAGAATTAAAACACCTCAATCACATCAACGACACCACCACGGTCATTTTTCTCAGTGCAGAGACATCGCCTGAATTGGTTAATTGTATTGTTGAATTGCAACCGGATGACTTTTGGGTCAAACCTCTTCAGCGCAACAAAATTGAGCTGCGTTTGGAATACCTTATCCAAATAAGGTTAAAGCTACATAAAATGCTTCATTGTATGCAGGAGGGGGACTATTCCACCGCTATGTACTATGCAGAGCGCCAGTTAAAAGATCCTTCGCTATCGGAGTATCACACCAGAATTAAACGCTTAATTGGTGATTGCTTATTGCAGCTTCGCGATTATCAAACTGCGGAAGACTACTTTAGAAGCTTATTGCAGAGCATGGATCATGCGTGGGTTCACATTGGTTTAACCCGGTCGTTGCTTCGACAAGATGAATTAGAAGAAGCCCAGCTACTGGTTGATGACTTATTGCAGCGCCACGACACGCGATTCTTAACCTTTGACTTGCTTGCCCAGTATTTCATAGAGAAAGAGCAGTTCGATATTGCCTACGAACAAATGAAAGAGGCGAGTAGGCTAGCACCTCGCAATATTGAGCGTAACAAACGGTTATGGGACCTTGCTCGATTGAACCACGATAAGGTGGGGCAACTTTCAGCCGTTCAGAATATGGCAAAGTTTGCTAAAAATTCTATCCATGACTCACCTCAGCTAACGCTCAATGTTATTCGTTCAACCATTGATTTAGCCACAAGCCTTGGCAGTACAGAAGGCGAACGCTATATGAAACGCGCAGAATCTGAACTGGAAGAATTGAAACAACAAAAGGGCATGCAGTCTCAGCTTGGCGAGCAGATTGACGTCGTAAAAGCGCGTGTCTTGTGCTTGCGAGACGACAAAAAAGGGGCTGAAAAGTTGATGAAGGATCGTTCGGCATCTACCGACGGCCTCTCGATGGAAGATAGCCTCGATAAAATGAAAGCATTTCACGAGCTAGGAATGCGTGAACACTGTGTGAGTATATTAGATAAGCTTAGAAAGCAAATTGAGGGGGACACGTTTACTTCTCAAGTGGTAAATGAATACCTGAATCAAGAATCGATTGAACGTACTGAAATTCAATTTACCACAAAAGAGCTTAAGCAAATGGCTGCGGTTAACTACAAAGAGAATCGGTTGTCGCCAGCCTTCAACAATTTACGCCAGGCACTAACACTGTCGCCTAAAGACAAACAAGTTGCGCTTAGCTTGTTAAAAGTTATTACTCAAATTCACTTAGGGGATAATTTAACAGACGAGCAGATGGAAGCGGCCCATAAAGCGGCGAAGTTTCTTCTAAGTAGCGACTTGTCGCCAACCCAGGCTGAAAAGCGGGATCAGTACATAAGCCGAATAGGTATAGAAGTGGACGACAGTAACGCTGCTGACTTAGTTGGTGTGGTGGCTGTTAAAGCATAACGGTTACTACACAGACTGTCATTGGAAAGAGTACCAATAAAAAAGCTGCCTCCATTGAGGCAGCTTTTTTTATGTGAATGAAGCACACCCGTTACGCGTGTACTTCATTCTTTCACTTTTTACTTCTTAACAGTAGTCGAACGACGACGAAAGCCAATCGCTGCAGCTAGCAGGGCAAGAATTCCTCCCATTGCTCCACCTGAGCTATCATTGTTTTCTTCTTCTTCCTCTTCAACTACGTCTGCTTGTAGGTCAAAGGTTGCGATGAATGGGTCGTGATCTGAGCTTCTAAATGGACCAACATCAGTAAAGGCGTAACCGTCTTCATCTGGGTAATAACGAAGCGCTTGATCGTACTGCAACTGGTAAGCTTCAACTGAGTTGATGTTCCAGTGAGCACCGTCAATGGCGTCTTCAAGCATGGCTTCACTTGCTAGTACGTGATCTAAACTACCTACCTGTTCAGTTCCGTAGAACCAATATGAGAAGCCTTCTGCATCAAACTCTTCAGCCAAGTTGTGATAGCCGAAGCTAGACTCTACGTCCACTGACGAGCCTTCATCCATACCTGTATTGACCGCAGTCGTAATAGTGTATCCACGAGACTCAGGTGTGTAATCGGTAAGTACAGCTACTGGATCTTCAGCGCTATAAGCGTTTAAGTCGCCTAAGATAACCTTGCGCTCTGGCAGGCTCTCATCACTTAATGCGTTGCCTAATGTGATAGCTGCCGATACACGAAGTGCGTTACAGCTACCCTGAATCGTGGTGATTTCAGACGGCGCTTCTGCCACATCTTCTGCACACTGTGAACCTTTTGATTTAAAGTGATTCACGGCAACAAGGAACGATTTGCTGCTTTCAGTGTGTACAAACGATTGAAGAAGGCTTGGGCGCATGCGTGCCAGGCTATCTTCATCAATTTGTTGCTCTGGCATAGCAACTACCATGGCATCATTTTCTGGCGTCACTACTGTAGCTTTGTATAACAAGCCTACAGTAATCGCATCCGTACCAATTTCACTACCATCACTGGTCGCGATGAATGAGTATTGCTCGGTTTCACCAAGTTCGGCGTTAATAGCATTAACTAGAGATTGGATAGCACTATCTTCGCCAAAACCATCGTTTTCGATTTCCATCAAACCGACAACGTCTGCGTTAAGGTTAACGATAGCTTCAACGATACGACCCTGTTGCAATTCAAACGCCACTTCATCGTCTGCGCCGCGGTTTTCGTCATAATCGAAAGTTACGTCGCCATTTGCATCTACTTCACCATTAAAGTAGTTAAGCACGTTGAACGTAGCAATAGATAGGTTGCCTTCTGTAACCACTGGGTTTGCTTCGCGAGAAGACGTTACTTCGATAACGTCGTTTGGATTAATTCTGTAAGTGCCAAAACTGTAGTTTAGTGGGCCAGCAGCAGTAACCGAATCACCAATGCGAATGGCATTAGCGTAGCTGAAAGTAGGGAAGTAATTAAGAGCATCTGGGTACTGCGAGCTGCTGTTATCTTCGATTGTAAGAAGGCTTGTCTCGCTCGCTTCTTCTGCCGCAGTATATGCTTCTGACAGAGGCGCAGCTACGTCGCTTGGTTGGCGTTTAATTGTATCGCTAACAACGATTTCACCAAAACGCCACAGGTTGTTTGTACTCGTCACTGTTGCATCAGTCACGCTAACAACCATACCTTCAACGGTTTCAAGGTCAAGTTCGTACGGCATAGAAAGTTCTACCGCTGCTACAGCATCCGCTGTACCACAATCAAGTGCAGCCACATCACTATCCATAGCGAGTGTGGTCATACCGTAGTTTTCTTCTACTTCACCGTAAAGGCGAACCAGGTTACCTGTTTCAACGTCGACAGAACCTTCTACAAATAAGCCTTCAGACGTGGCGTCGTCAGCGTCGTAATCAGACGCTTCTTCTTGGACAAAGAAGCCGCCAGCACGTGTGCCAGTTACAATAGCTTCAATTATAAAGTTATTGCCAACTTCAGCAGAGCTGCTTTCACTGCCCTGTATAGCACTAATAAGTGTCGCGTCTGCACCGCAAATACCTAGCTCAACAGCAGGCTCTTCTGGAACTTCTACAACGTCACCGCCACCTTCAGTGGTAAATGTACCCGCTGGAAACGGCGTTGCAGCGTCAGTGTTAGTGGTCGAGCCATCAAGCGCGTCAACACCACTGTAAGCCCAGTTAGATGCTTCGAAACTGCCGCCATTTGCTGTTTGACCTGACGTCCGGTATGCCCAACCGTCTAGGTACTCCCACGCGGTGCCACTACCGTCGGTGTTGATATCGCCAAACGTGTCAATAACGCTGCCATCTTTAAAAAGCTCAATAGCATCGTCACCATTAATACCCATTGATGAAGTATCGTAGTCTGGTGCAGAACCGAAAAACGCAGTAAATCCATCAATTTCTGATGCTACGTAGATATAAGTACCAGCGCTTGCAGACGCACCAGCTGGAAACGTAAACTCTTCGCCATCAGTACCGCCGCCGTTGTTTGCAGTTCCAAGGGCATAAGTAGATAAATCTGCTATGTCATTGACTACGAAAAGTTCAACTGCTTTTGGAACACCACCGCTTAACGGTCCATCGATAACACCACTAATGACTAAATCGTTAGCTTGGATGGCGGTTGAAGAAAGTGCAGAAATGATTCCTGCAGATAGTAAAGTTAATGATGTTTTCACGTCATTTTCCCTTTGTAGTTTTCATTATTTTTAATTCACATAAATACTGCTTCTGCTTTTGCCGAAATAGAAAAAACAGAGTGATATGTGAAGCGCAATTTTCTTATTGCTTGAACTACACTAAGGGCATTTGTAATGGATAGGAATGACTTAACCTTATTCAAGCTGTTTTTAAAATATTACTTAAATATCAAGTTCTTATCATCTATAGGTAAGTTTACTCATACCTTTAACTCTTAACCAAAAGCTAATATAGGTGTTAAGTAATGCTAACGACACGTCTATGACAACAGTTCGCCTGGTAAAAAATACGCTTTTTATTGATATCTTTATTTCAGCGCACGAGTGAACAGCGCATGATCATCAACTACTTGTTCTGTATAAAGATTTGCTATTTTTACGAGCAGGCTTTTTACTTGAGAAAAAGACGTTGATGCTGCCGACGCGAATCGTGTACTTCTTCTATCGCCTCGGCAGTGAGCTAGCGCAAGGCTATACCCGCACAATTCGGCAAAATACTCAAAGCCACCATTTATCGCTTTATTTCCCATTGCAATATCTTGTGGGTCGATTCCCACTTTAGCGTGATGTCGGGAGCGAACTAGGTAATGCGCATTTTCAAACTTAACTTCATCAAGCACTAAGTCGGGTTTTCTTTGCATTCTTCGTTGGCATCGAGCTGTAAGGTGTGCAGCATTTAGGCGATTAACTGGGTTAAAATCTGGAAAGTAATAAATAGGCGCAGCAACACGTTGTTGCTTAACCTCTACAATATGACAATGCGCAAAGCTTGCTGAATTATGTGGTTTTGCTGGTCCTACTAAAAAGTAGTAGCGCGCCATATTTACCGACCCGGTGCCCGCGTCCAGGCGTTTCACTATATCGACTACCGCATCGTCCATGTAGGGAGCAAAAGCTTCTAGTAGCGTGGCGTATTCTTGTGGGCTTAGGGTAGAAAATTTCTCACTGTTGGCCTTAAACCCCAAGGTCTTGCCGTCAAAATGAACGGCTTTAGCCAGCGCACTTTTAACCGTGAAGTCTTCTCCTCCTGCGCTGCGGGCTTTGGCTTTTTTATATAGTTTGGTCAGCTTGCTTGGCACGGCATCTGGGCAGTAGTCTATGGCTTCATTAATCACCATGGCGTTTTCTACTACTTGGCTACAGGTTTCTACATAACGCTCAATAAATGCGTATTGCGCATTAATAACCTGCTGGTGGCTGACAACAGGTTTAGTGATGTCGATGTTATCGCACGCATACTTTCCATCAACGGTGCCTAGGCAATGTATCTGGGCAAGGTGCAATGAAGTGAGATAACGAAGCACATCCCAATGTGCTTTGCCGACACACGCATCATCAAAGTCGTTGGGTGAGAAGATCACTGTATCTCCGTGAGACCCTTCTTCTGTGAGAAAGCCAAAATTGGAAGTATGACAGTCTCCCATCACGCTGGTGAGGGGAACTGTCTCGCATTCTTTAGGAAAATTGATAAGGCCAGCTTTTATATCAGCGTAAAACAACTGCGCACTGCCTCTGTAGAAAACAAAGGGGCTGGCCTCCATTTTTGCATGCTTTGCCAATGTGCGAGATGGCGCGTGTCCATCGATTAGCATTATTTCGTGGGAGATGCGCTGTAGTCGGGAATGGGTCATAGTTTTCTCATTCAGCAGAGTTTAGCCGGTGAAACCGTATTTCAAAACAATCAATCTATTTGGGCTCAATTTTCATCGTTCAATTCAATAACCTGATTAAGCGATTCATTTTTACCAATTAGTTTTTTGTGATTGTGCGCGCTATTCTTACCACCAGTTTCGAGAGACATGAATTTCGCAACAAGTGATTATCTTCACAAAACTGCAAAACCATGTCGACACAATAAACGTAAAGTTTGTATTCGTATGTGTTTAACGTGCGAAAATAATTTAAACCAAATGGAGAATTAAACATGGCATTGATTAATACTGCTATCAAACCTTTCAAAGCAACTGCATTTAAAGACGGCGAATTCGTAGACGTAAGCAGCGAAGACATCAAAGGTAAATGGGCAGTTTTCGTATTTTACCCAGCTGACTTCACATTTGTTTGTCCAACTGAGCTTGGCGACATCGCTGACAAGTACGAAGAACTTCAGTCACGTGGCGTAGAAGTATTTTCAGTATCTACTGACACTCACTTCACTCACAAAGCATGGCACGATTCTTCTGACACGATCAACAAGATCAAATTTGCAATGATTGGCGACCCAACAGGCGAAATCACTCGTAACTTCGATTGTATGCGTGAAACTATGGGTCTTGCTGACCGCGCTACATTTGTTGTTGACCCAGAAGGCATCATCCAAGCGATGGAAATCACTTCTGAAGGTATCGGCCGTGACGCAGATGACCTAGTACGCAAAGTTAAAGCCGCTCAGTACGTTGCAAACAACCCAGGTGAAGTTTGCCCAGCTAAGTGGAAAGAAGGCGAAGCAACTCTAGCACCTTCACTTGACCTAGTAGGTAAAATCTAAGCAGCACGCTTAGCGCTTAATATATGAAAGCTCAGCGCTTTGTGCATTGCACAGTATTAAGCAAATAATTTGCAGGGGGTGGGTCTCCACTCCCTGATATTAATTTCCAATTTCCGCTTATGTTGTTGACCCTTCAAAAGGTTGGCGGGGATCGGCGTGTCGAAAATAAGGCAGAATAACCGTGTTAACTAAAGAAATTTTACAAGCATTGAAATCATATGCAGAGTCAATGCAAAAAAACGTAACCTTTGTCGTACAGACCGGTGAACATAGCAAGCGTGAAGAGCTTGTGACGTTTCTGTCCGACATTGCTTCAGTAAGCGAAAAATTAAACGTAGAAGAGCGTGACACAAATGGTGAGTTGCGCAGTGCAATCAGCTTTTTATTGGAAGCTGACGGCGAAGATACGGGAATTCGTTTTTCTGGTATCCCTGGCGGTCACGAGTTTAACTCGCTTGTACTTGCCATGCTGCACGCAGCGGGCACTGAACTTAAGCTAGACGATAGCGTTAAGTCGATGGTGAAAGCGGTGAATGAACCACTTAATTTTGAAGTGTTCATTAGCTTAAGCTGTCACAACTGCCCTGAAGTCGTACAGGCACTTAATCAATTCGCTTTGATTAATCCTAATATCAAGACCGAAATGATCGACGGCGGGTTATATCAAAATCTAATTCAAGAGCGCGACATTCAAGGTGTTCCTAGCGTATACCTTAATGGCGAGCTATTCGCGAACGGTAAAGTTGATGCCTCTGTGCTTATCAACAAGTTAATTGAACGCGACCCTAGCCTTAAAGAAGCAAACAAAGGCGATGCGTTACCACTTCAAGACGTAACGGTTATCGGTGGTGGCCCAGCAGGTGTTGCATCGGCGATTTACAGTGCCCGTAAAGGCCTTAAAGTTGCCATCGTTGCTGAAACTTTTGGCGGCCAAGTTAAAGATACCATGGGTATCGAGAACCTTATCTCAGTACCTAAAACAACGGGCCCTGAGCTTGTTGGTAACTTGATGGAGCACGTACGCGATTACGACATAACGCTTAAAGAGCACGTACGCGTTGATAGCATTGAGAAAGGCAATATTAAAACCATTACGCTTTCTTCTGGCGAACAGATCCGCACTCGTACGGTTATTGTTGCGACAGGCGCACGCTGGAGAGAACTTGGTGTTCCGGGCGAAAAAGAGAACATCGGTAATGGTGTTGCGTACTGCCCACACTGCGACGGCCCTTTCTTCAAAGGTAAAGACGTAGCGGTCATTGGCGGTGGTAACTCAGGTATTGAAGCGGCACTTGATCTTGCAGGCATTGTAAAATCGGTGACGGTATTTGAATTTATGCCAGAACTAAAAGCGGATAAGGTACTTATCGATCAAGCTCAAAAGCGCGATAATATTACCATTATCAAGAACGCGGCAACGCGCCAAATTACTGCTGAAAATGGCAAAGTGAACGCAATTGAATACCAAGATCGCTCAACTAACGAAGTGCACACCCGTGAACTTGCAGGTGTATTTGTTCAAATTGGACTTGTGCCTAACAGTCAGTTTATGAAGGGCACGGTAGACATGACACAGTATGGCGAAATTATCGTTGATACTAAGTGTCATACATCTGAGCCGGGTATATTTGCAGCCGGTGACGTAACAACAGTACCGTATAAGCAAATTGTTATTTCGATGGGCGAGGGCGCGAAAGCATCGCTTGCTGCATTTGAATACTTATTAAGCCATGAAGTAGTTGAGTCTGAACAGGAAAGTGAAGCGGCATAGTCATTAGCCTTTCACTTCTCTTGAGAGTTAAAGCCGAGCTAACGCTGCTAGTTCGGCTTTTTTGTATGCGCGTATCTTTATGTTACTTAACAACCTCGGTTAACGCGTTTTCTGTTACTTATTGATGTTAATGTGAATGATACTGGTTATCATTTGTGTAAATTTTTGCTAAATTAGACGAAAGTACTAATGCAGCCTTCATTTCACTTCATTCTTGTAATAGGCGAATTGATGGGTCTTAAAAATTAATAACAGAAAACACTCAACATGAATAAGAAATTACTCAGCTTGGCGGTAGCGGCTATCTTAGTGTCTCACGCGCATGCTCAGGAAGATGAAAGTGGCGCTGGCTTAGCTATAGATAAGCGAGAAGCAACAGGGGAAAAAGCAGAAGCGAATGCAGTAGAAAAGATTGAAGTAGTGGGCATGCGTTCTCCGTTTGGCGCAACAAAAACAAATACACCCATTGTTGAACTCGCCCGTACAATTTCCATTGAAACCGCATTAGATTTAAAGCAAAAAGGTGTGTTAAATCTTTCTCAGTCTGCCACCTATATGGCGGGCGTGACGGGGGAGTCATACGGATACGCCACCCGAGTCGATTCAATCTCTTCCAGAGGATTAAGTATTCCGCGCTATCGCGACTCAATTCAAGAGTTGTTTGGCAGCTATAATTCTACGCGAGCTGAAATTTACACAATGGAACAGGTTGAGTTGCTTAAGGGGCCTGCCTCTGTACTTTACGGTCAGGGCTCTCCCGGTGGCATAATGAACTATGTGTCAAAAACGCCCACGTTAGGCAAAGGAAGCGAAGTGGTGTTGTCCTACGGAAACTTCGACCGCGCGCAAGTTGGGGTGGATGTAAACGGCAGCCTGTCTGAAGATGATAGGTGGATGGGGCGTTTTGTTGGTATATATCGTAATGCTGACTCTCAGGTTGATTATGTTAGCGATGACACCCAAGTATTCATGCCGTCACTTTCCTTCATGCCTTCTGACGATACAACGCTAACGCTAATCGGGTTATTCCAAGATACTGATAGTGATACAGCAGCGCAGTTTATTCCTGTGGAAGGGACATTATTGCCTTTGGCTGACGGCACTTATTTACCCGACCAAGATGTTTACGCAGGTGAACCAGGGTTTAATAAATTTGATACTAAGTCGAACCAAGTTACTTTGCTTGGCGAGCACTTGATTAACGATACAACGTCACTTTCATTTACTGCCTTATGGCGAGATGGTGAGGCAGACTACCACCAAGCGTGGCCCACTTTTACGGGCGGTACTCGCTATCTAAACGCTTTTGTAGGGGCACCGGTCGCGCCTACCGATACCTTTGTGCCGAGAACGTTTTATCAAGCAGACAATACGTTTAATCAACACGCTTTTGATATTCGTGTAAACAAGGGCTTTGTAACAGGCGCTTTCGAACATGAATTATTAGCAGGTGTACAATATCAACATGTTAAGACCGACGCCAACTCTGCTTACTATGCTGGTGGTGGGGTATTACAAGGTGATTTTAGGTACATTCTGGACTTGGCCAACCCTGAGTACACAGGCGCACCAGAGCAAGGTATTTTCGACGCAATCTACAACGATGCGCCTGAACAGACAGTCACGGACACGGGGTTATACCTGTCTGATCAAATTTCCTATGAAAACTGGCGGGTAACGCTAGGCCTACGTCACGACCGCGTTGATAATGATACAGGCGTAACTGAGCAGGATGACACGCAAACATCTTACTCAGCTGGAATTTTGTATCGCTTTGACAACGGTATTTCCCCCTACCTTAGTTACGCTGAGTCGTTCGAGACGGTAGTGGGACTAGATAACAATAACAACCAGCTTAAGCCAGAAGAAGGCCGTCAATACGAGGCAGGGATTAAGTATGAACTCTCGTCAGTTCCTGGTTTTATCACGCTGGCGTATTACGATATTGAAGTTTCAAACCTTCCTAATCCTAACGGATTACCAGACGAAGCGGCGCAACAGCAAGGCGTAACGACCATTGAAGGGATTGAGCTAGAAGGGCGCGTAGACTTTGGCCAGATAACAGCGCAGTTTGCGGCGTCGGTCTTGGATGCAGAAGATCCTAACGGTTTTTCGTTGTCAGCACAGCCAGACAGCAATGCATCCCTATGGATAAATTATTCTCCACTTGAGCTTGAAGCGCTGACGGTAGGAGCTGGTATTCGCTACGTGGGAGAATCAGTTTCTGAGAATGGTATCATCAGATACGACACGCCTAGCTACACCCTTGGTGACCTGATGGTGTCGTACGAGCTAGCAGATAATTTGAATTTGCAGCTGAATGTAAGAAATGTGACCGATAAAAAATATCTCACGTCTTGCTTATTCAGAGGTGACTGTTTCCCTGGTGTACGCAGAACAGTGAACGCGTCGTTAACCTATTCGTTTTAAGGATTTATCATGCTTTCAGTTGCAGCGGGTGGTTTAACACTTGCAGCCTTAGGTGTTATTTATAAAAGTTGGCGCGCTCAAGCGTCAACGTATCTTTATTTGGGTCTTGTCGTATGGCTAGTTGCAGCAGTGTGCTGGTCTTATGCTCAGGGGTGGGAGTTTGGCGTGCTGTATGCGCTGTGTATCCCTTCCATTTTAGTGTGGCCTTTTATTGCGTTTAACCAAACTCATTTGCCTCAGCCAAAAAATGTACCTCAGCCGAGGAGCTTTGATTTCTCGCGACGTACAGTTCTAGGGAACATCGCAAACTACATCGTGGTGCTGGTTGTTTTATTGGTTGTGAGCGTGTTATTGACGCTAGGACTATGTGCGCTACTTCCATTCTCAATAGCAGGGAAGTTGGCTACAGGTATCGTGCTGTTGCCAATTTTGTGGGGTCTTATTGTTTATCACTACCTTGCTACCGCCCACAAAATTAAAGTTGTTGTTGCTTACGCAGTTTTGGCTGCGCTTTGCCTACCAATACTTATTTTCTTCCCCATGTAGGTGAATATCGATGGATAAAATAACAAAACAAAATGCATTAAATGCACATACTTGGGTAGGCGTTTTTCTAAGTGTACTTCTCTTTTTGGTGTGCTTATCTGGGACCGTTGCGGTTTTTCACTTAGAGTTTGAAAGGTGGGAACAGCCGCATATTGAAGAAATGAAGAATGTTTCTCCTGATGTTGTTGAAAAGGCGATGGACACCTTTTTGGCTCAGAATACGCAGGAGTCTCACCATCTTTATGTGGTTTTCCCTACATCAGATATCCCTCGGTTGGTGGTAGAAAACGATCATGCTGCTTACTTTGCCGACAGTGAAGGTAACTTATTAGAGCAAGAAAGCGTGTCTTTTACCGAAATGCTCGTGAACTTGCACTTGTATCTCAATTTGCCACAAAGTTGGGGAATGATTTTGGTCAGCGCTTTGGGCGCTATCATCTGTACCCTTGTCGTCACTGGAATTATTGCTCACAAACGAATAGCAAAAGATGCTTTTAAACTTCGACGGGGTGGCAACGGTCAGCAAGCACAAATTGATTTGCACAACCGTTTTGGACTATGGGCAGCGCCTTTTCATTTAGTTATAGGTATAACAGGCGCATATTTTGGTATGGCAGGGATCATTTTGGTGGTTGTTGCCTCACTAAATTACGAAGGCGATCGCGACGCGGTTATCCAGAAAATCTTTACGCCAGACCCTGTATTAGCGCCACAGGAAGGTAAACCGGCTATTGGTAGGGCGTTTGCACAAATGGAAACGCTAGCGCCAGAAAAGTCGCCAATATTTTTAACGGTACACGAAGTCGGTGAACCAGAGCAGTTCATCGAAATATATGCCAAGGCACCCAATAGAATGATCTACGCAGAAGGCTATCGATTCGATACGGCGGGTAACTTTATCGGTGTGGCCGGCTATGAATTCGGTGAATGGGGTAAGCAGTTGGTATGGGCGATGTACCGTTTGCACTTCGGTGACTTCGCCGGCCTTACCAGCAAGTGGCTGTACTTTGTTCTTGGTGTAATGCTGACCATGCTTTGCGTGTCGGGTATGGAGATTTGGCTGTCTAAGAAGGCGCATCCGCCGTTAGCAAGCAGGCTTTGGTACAGCACGGTGTGGGGTAGTGTGAGTGCACTCGCATTAACTGCTGTAGCAGATATGTTTTTTACAGGCTCGCTCATCGCCGTTTTTTGGTGCCTTATGCTATTTAATACCGGCATTACAGTGGGAGTTAAATCACTCACAAAGCCGATATGGTTGCTTATATCAGGCCTAAGCGTAATGGTGTTACTCATAGCCTATGCGGCTATGCACCAAAGCGCGACGCTATCGGTTGCGTCACTTCAGCTTAATATACCTATGGCGGTGTACGTGGTGTGGAGTGTTTATCGTGCTAATACGCTGCTTAAGCGTGCTAAAAATGCAGAAAGTCAGATTGAAGCCGACGCGAGTAACAGCGTGCCTCAATCAGCGCAAGAAAAAAGAGTGAATGCGTAAATCTTATCGTAACTATTAGGGGCTCACAGGAAGCCCCTTAGTTACGCTTCTTTCTTTTCCACGTACCGCCATACATATAGCCATTGCTGGCCTTTGCTCGTTCTTGACAAGCTTTGCATACTATACGCCACGTGTCTTCATCACCACATCGAATACGAAACTGTGTGTCGGCATTGATAGCGCAGTTGTCACAGGGTTTTGGTAGCCGAACTCTGTCCTTTTTTCCCACTTTAAAAGCGTCTCTTTTTTTTCAATTAATAAATTCTCTGATGCCTATTTTTTATCACAGGTCAATGCGCATAAGCTCGAAAACTTAAATCACTTTTGCGATTGCAACGGCAATAGAAGAGCCTTTTTCAACGGCTGCGCCCCATAATTTCATTAATAACGACGGCCTTTTCGTCATTAGGATCAGCGCTTCATCTCTGTGATGTTGTTCATCTGCTTGGCATTGTCTAAACCGATTTATAACGTTTGAAGGGGGGATGGGTAACGCAGAAATGCGCTTACATTGTTCTTCGTAATGCGAATCTACGAACTGCTCTACTCGGTAAATGGTGTAGTAAAAGCAATTTATACCGCAAAGTCTTGGAATAAAGCCGGTGATAAACCCAGAAGCTATCCATAAAAGTAAAATAAAACTGCCTCTAAAAAGCGGCATCTCGTTTTCAAACACGGCGAGGTGTCGTCTTTCCGTTTTAAGGTGCTCATATATGAAGGGTTGTGCCTCGTTGTTTGTGCCAGAAAGATTAACCAGTTTTAAAACACATTCGGCAAATAGAGCACCACGGTATATCCAAACGGCTCCCGTCTCTCCCGCGTGGCTCGCACGTAGCTCTTTGTCTACTTGCTTAGCATAATTATCTCCGAGTGTTTTTGCATAAAATGGCATGACGTACCTCAGTAGCATTTTATAAACAAACGATCTGAAGGGGGGAATGGATGCTACCTAACGAATTTGTAATGCATATTCAAATATGCGCTATTTAGAAAGCTCTGGATGATAGTGTTCTATTTATAAACGAAAGCAGAGTATCGGAGGGTTGCTTGCTATGGTTGATAGATAGACAACATGCGTTGCTTGTAGGAGAGCATAAATGAAGGTATTCGGTGGAGTGTTCATAGTCATTTTAGGGTATTTACTACTATGGCCAGTACCCATTGCGCCAATGAGCTGGCAAGCACCGAACAGTAACGGGTTTTCAGGGCAATTCGCTGAGAACACACGTTTGTCAGGTCTTACGCTCATTGCATTAGACTCAGATAATGGGCCGGAGGATTTTGCTATAAATGCTGCGGGAACTATTGCAACAGCTACCCACTCTGGAGCGGTATTGTTAAAGAAAAAAGGAGACGCAACATTTGCTCCATGGATTAACACGGGTGGACGTCCGCTGGGTATCGAGTTTGATGCAGACGATAACTTATTAATTGCTGACGCCCATCGCGGATTGCTAATCGCAAACCCTGAGGGTGAGCTAACGGTACTGGTTAACCAAGTTGACAACACGAAAGTTATGTATGCCGACGATGTGGATGTTGCTAATAACGGCAAGATTTACTTCACTGATGCAACCACGAAGTTTTCAGCCATGGAATATGGAGGAACGCTGCAAGCTAGCCTGCTAGAAATTTTGGAACATAGAGGCAATGGCAGGCTTATAGAGTACGACCCAGTACGTAGAACCAGCAATGTACTGATGGATGGTCTGGTTTTTGCGAATGGTGTCGCAATAAGCCATGATCAAAATTCAGTGTTGGTCAACGAAACCGGTAAATATCGCGTGTTGCGTTATTGGCTAGTTGGGCCAAAACAGGGCCAAGTGGAGGTCGTGATTGATAATTTGCCTGGATTCCCAGACAACATCAGCCAGGCAACTAGCGGCGCGTACTTTCTGGGTCTTGCTTCGCCTCGCTCCGCTCCCGTTGACGCTCTATCTGACAAGCCTTTCATTCGTAAAATTGTACAGCGTCTGCCACAGTTCATGCGCCCGCAAGGTCAAGCATACGGGCACCTTGTTAAAATAAGTGAAAGCGGAGAGGTTTTACAAAGTTACCAAGACCCTAGTGGTGGCTTTCCCTTTGTTACAGGCGCAATACAGACAGATGAAGGTGTATATGTGAGTAGCTTAACTGCACGAGCAGTAGGTGTGTTGCAGTTAAACTAGAGACGATAATAAGCATATTGTTACGGCAGAATAAGTAGTCTTCTTTTCTACCGCGATAGAGCGATACGCGTCACGAATGAAACTTTCTCATCAACTCTGCAACACGTTTTCTTACATTTCGAAACATTTTAAACTTTTGTTATGTAGTTACGCTTAGAAGGATATGTCACTATCGGCTATGCTAATAAAAGTTGTTTTTAGCACAAGTTTAATAGTTTTGGGCTAGCCGTTTTAAAAGGATATTTTCTAAATCATGAAAGCGTATACGTATTCTTCTGTTGCACTTGCAGTCACGATTTCTCTTCTAGCTGGATGTGGAGGCGGCTCAGGCTCGTCCAATACCCCTCCTGTGGTGACAACGCCTACCACGCCAACGACACCTGTAACAACAGAGCCAGAGTGGGAAGCGGGGGTGTATGAACCGCAATCTCAATATTTAGCGAAATGTGAGACTCCTAGAAGTGGTATTGATCCTTTTACTAATAGGGCTTACCCAGATACACAAGGTACCGCTATGGATGAAAAGCTGTGGCTACGTACTTGGACTAATGACACTTATCTGTGGTACGACGAAATAGATGACAATGACCCTGCAAATTTCTCAGTGTTGGGATATTTTGATCAGCTTAAAACCAATGAGCTAACGCCAAGCGGTACGCCAAAAGATAACTTCCACTTTTCACAAGACACTGCCGAATATAACGAACTGTCTCAATCGGGGATTTCATCGGGCTATGGGTTTGATTGGGAATTTGGTTCAACAACCGTGCCGAGAGTACTAACAGTGCGATTCACTGAGCCGGGTTCACCTGCAGCTACTGCTGGCGTGCCTCGCGGTGCGACCCTTTCGCGTATAAACGGCGTCGACTTTGTCAATGCCAACACGCAGCAGGGCGTCAATGCGATTAATGCTGCTCTGTTTCCGGAAGACGCAGGTACGGTGACAAGCTTTGAGTTTGTGCAGGTTGATGGTTCAACTCTCTCAGTAGACATCACCTCCGGCGATATCAGCGTAACGCCGGTTCAAAACGCAAAGGTACTCGATACCGAAAACGGCAAAACGGGCTACTTCCAATTCAATACCTTTATCGTTACCGCGCAAGAAGGGTTGATTGATGCGTTCGATATGTTTGTTGAAGAAAATGTGACCGAACTCGTCATTGACCTTCGCTACAACGGCGGAGGACGTTTGGCGCTGGCTTCACAGCTTTCCTATATGATAGCGGGTCCTAACCAAACCAATAACGCAACCTTTGAAACATTGCGTTTTAACGATAAAAACCCAAACACCAACCCTGTCACCGGAGAGACCATTCGTCCAACACCGTTTTACCGCAACGTTATTGACTATAACGCAGGGCAACTTACCGACACGCTTCTGCCTAGCCTTTCGCTGACGAAGGTTTACGTTTTAGCCACGGGCGCGACATGTTCAGCAAGTGAAGCGGTAATGAATGCACTTCGTGGTATTGATGTAGAAGTAGTGCAAATTGGCTCTACTACTTGTGGTAAGCCGTATGGGTTCTACCCAACAGACAATTGCGGTGAGACCTACTTTACTATCCAGTTCCAAGGAGTGAATAACAAAGGGTTTGGTGATTATGCTGACGGTTTCATGCCTACCACCACGCCTAATTTCGATTTTGAGTTGCCGGGGTGTGAAGTTGAAGATGACTTTACCGCAAGCTTGGGCGACCCAAATGAAGGGATGCTATCAGCCGCATTGGAATATGCTGCTACAAGCTCATGTCCCGAAGTTGTCACGTCAAACGGCGTGGCGGATGTCAAAGCACTGCGCAGTAACCAAAGTGCGTTAGGGGGCGAAAAGCTTATTCCTATCGACAAGCCTGAACAACGCAAAGAGAACTTTATTTTACACAACAAAATAAATCAGCCTGTTATTCAGGAGCGCAAGTAATGTCGCTTCCTAATAAAAAAGGAAAATTGCTAAAAGGAAGATTGCTAGCAGCACCTCTCGCCATACTTTTGCTCTCGGCGAGCGGATGCGCGACAACGCAGGAGGCTGAGTTACACGAGGCAATAACCAAATCCATAAGTGTGAGTCAAAAGCAAACTATTGAAAGTAAGATCAGCAACTGGTTTGGTGGTCTAAATATAACGATAGCCGATGATGCATTCAGTCAAACCGCGAGCATTACGATTGAGCGTAAAGCAAAGGATGATAGTAGGGGATTACCTATTGACGGAAGGCACGACAACCCTGTTTATAGCTTTACGCTGCTAAGTGATGGTGAACAGTGCGTGTTGCGTAACGACCAAAATGGGGAACTTACCAAGCTTGAAAATGTGACCTGTTATATTGTGGACGAGGCATAAGTCGGGATAAATCGACGAAAGCGCAATGTCATCGTTGACAATAGGCATTAAAAAAACGCCCAGAGTTTACAAGCTCTGGGCGTTTTTGTTGCTATCGTTTGTGCATGCTTGGCTGCTTTTGCGTGCGGCCGCGGCTGTTGCCACTACTATTATTTCCTTTCGAAGCGTTGCCTCTGTTCTTATTCCCGCCGGCGTCGTTACGCTGCTGTGCTGTGTTACCACGACCTTGCTTGTTAGCGTTGGAATTACGTCGGCTCTTATTTACGCTGTTACCGCCTTTGCTGTTCTTGCCCTGAAAGGTAGGAGGAAGCCCAGTATGTTTGGTTAGTGCGCGTTCACCACGACGGCCTTTTTGCGCTTTTTGGCGTTTTTCATCTGCCGTTTCTGGCGGAACAAGGTGCTGAGGACCACGGCCTATTAAGTCTTCACGCCCCATACGCGTAAGGGCTTCGCGAATTTGCGCAAAGTTTTTCGGGTCGTGATAACGCAGCATCGCCTTGTGTAATCGACGGTGAATTTCACCTTTTGCAGAAGGCACCTCTTCACTGTCTCTAGTGACTTTGCGAAGGGAATTTACCTCGGTATGGTACATGGTGGTAGCCGTTGCCATTGGCGACGGATAGAAGTTCTGTACCTGATCGAGCTTAAATTTGTTTTCTTTAAGCCAAATCGCAAGGCTTAGCATATCGTCGTCGGTGGTACCCGGGTGCGATGCAATAAAGTAAGGAATAAGGTACTGCTTTTTACCTGCTTCTTGTGAGTACTTATCAAATAGCTCTTTGAAGCGGTAGTAGCTGCCCATGCCCGGTTTCATCATTTTTGAAAGAGGACCATCTTCGGTGTGTTCTGGAGCGATCTTTAAGTAGCCGCCTACGTGGTGAAGGGCCAGCTCTTTCACGTATTCTGGGTCTTCTACTGCTAGGTCGTAACGTACGCCTGAAGCAATCAATATCTTTTTAATTCCAGGCAACTCACGAGCACGGCGGTATAAGTCGATAGTTGGCTTATGGTCCGTATCCATGTGCGCACAAATGCTAGGGTACACACAAGACGGGCGACGACATGTAGCTTCTGCTTTAGGGCTCTTACAGCGCAGGCGATACATGTTCGCCGTCGGGCCGCCTAAGTCTGAAATAACACCAGTGAAGCCCGGTACCGTATCGCGTATTTGCTCAATTTCTCGAATAATAGAGTCTTCAGAACGGCTTTGAATAATACGCCCTTCGTGTTCAGTAATAGAGCAGAAGGTACAGCCGCCGTAGCATCCGCGCATAATATTAATACTGAAGCGGATCATATCGTATGCAGGGATTTTAGCATCGCCATAGACAGGGTGAGGCACACGCTGATAGGGTAAATCAAATACCGCGTCCATCTCTTCGGTTTCAAGCGGCATGGCCGGTGGGTTAATCCAAATGTGTCTGTCGCCGTGGCGCTGCATTAGCGCACGCGCACAACCAGGATTGGTTTCTTGGTGCAAAATACGCGACGTATGTGCGTATAACACCTTGTTGTCTTTCACCGTTTCGTACGCAGGTAGCTTAACGTACACGTTTTCCCAAGGCTTACGCTTTTCTTTCTCTTTTTGCGCAGGCTGAATCACAATGGGGGCGGCTTCTGGCGCTTCACTGCTTTTGGCGTCTTTATCCTGCGAATCGCACTCGGGCTCCATCTGGTAGGGGCTTGGAATGGCGTCTATCTTGCCCGGCCTGTCTAGAGAGGTCGAGTCAACACCTTGCCACTCTGGTAAGGCTTCTTTAACGATAATCGCAGTACCGCGAATGTCTCGCAAATCGGCAATATCTTCACCTGCCGCTAAGCGATGAGTGACTTCAACAAGAGGACGTTCGGCGTTACCGAAAAAGAGCATATCCGCTTTGGAATCGAACAGTACAGAGCGGCGTACTTTTTCACTCCAATAGTCGTAGTGCGCAATGCGACGTAAGCTGGCTTCTATGCCACCAACAATAACAGGTACGCCTTTAAACGCTTCACGGCAGCGCTGTGAATACACGGTAACTGCACGATCAGGGCGCTTGCCACCTACATTGCCTGGCGTGTAAGCGTCATCGTGACGAAGCTTTTTGTCAGACGTGTAACGGTTGATCATAGAGTCCATATTGCCGGCTGTTACGCCGAAATACAGATTGGGTTTACCCAACTTCATGAAGTCGTCTTTGCTGGTCCAGTCTGGCTGTGAAATAATCCCCACGCGAAAACCGTGTGCTTCAAGTACTCGGCCAATCACCGCCATACCAAAACTAGGGTGATCTACATACGCATCGCCCGTTACCAAAATAACGTCACAGCTGTCCCAGCCAAGGGCATCCATTTCTTCCTTCGACATGGGGAGAAACGGCGCAGTACCCAGACAGTGTGGCCAATATTTAGGGTAAGAAAACAGACCGCGATCGGCCTTAATGGTGGCTTGCATAGTAATCACATCTAGATAAATCAGAGAGTTGCTGAGCTTCAATAAGGCTGTAGCTCAGAATAAGTGCGTAATTATAGCAGTGTTGGCCAAGCTAAGGTATAGCACTGTCATTAAATTAAAGAGCTTTGTATACTCACTTAAAGCAACAAGCTGCAAAGCTAGCCATGAGCGCAGGTTTTTATGAGCGCTTCAAATGCCCGCATTTAGCGAATGAAAGGCTTGTCTATTTACAACGAAGAGAATTAACGACGACTATGGCGTATTGGCTATTTAAAACAGAACCTGATGCATTTTCAATCGATGACTTGGCAAACCGCCCAGAACAAACGGAACCGTGGGACGGCGTAAGAAATTACCAAGCGCGTAACTTTTTACGAGACGGCGTTAAAAGGGGTGACAAAGTATTTATCTATCATTCAAGTTGCAAGCTGGTCGGCATTGCAGGTGTTGCTGAAGTGGTAAGAGACGGCTACCCGGACACCACGCAGTTTAACCCTGAATCAAAATACTACGATCCTAAATCAAGTCAGGATAACCCCCGCTGGTATCGCGTTGACGTGAAATTTGTAGAGAAATTTCCAAGCGTTCTGCCGCTTTCAGTGATTAAAACGATGGACGGTATTACTGAACTGCCATTGGTCAAAAAAGGTGGAAGACTGTCAATCATGCCTGTAGAAGAGGCTGAATGGCAGCAACTGTATGCTGCTGCCAAACAGTAAGTTAAATGCTAAAAAGCGTAGCCGTCATATCTTGTTAGCTTGCTAAAGATAAATATAAGGGCTATCGCTATGCGCTAACTTTCTAGCGTGCTGTGTATCTAGCGTGTTTAGCTAACGAATAGCTGCTACTTGCCAATGGCAAATTTAGTATCGGCATCGCGCAATAGGAAAAGTGCAAAGCACGCGCCCCACATTGGCCATGCAGCAAAAAACAGCAGGTGATTAAAGGCATCTAGATACTGCGGGAATGAAGACAGGGTAGACCCACCGTGAAGGATAAAAATAAGACCGTAGGTGTATTTTTTCGCAAGTCCCGCTAAGAATGCCAAAACCAGCGCAAGCTGCAGTGCGCCCATAACGTAAACGGCCATTTCAGGCACGCCGCCGATACCATAGAACTTTTCAAAAATGGCCATGCCGTGGGCTGGGTTAACAAACTTATCGAGTGTCCATACGAACATAACGATAAATATTGTTACGCGAAGAGAAAGTAGCGACCATTGTAGTCGGTTTTGAATATCGGTGTTGTTTTGCATACATGCTCCAAAAGTATAATAGTGCAAGCATACTAGAACGACCGTTCAAAATAAAAATTTCAATTAATTTTGTGTTTTTTAATATTTTTTTGAAAATTAAATGTACTGAAATTTTTTGTGACGCGTATCGGTCTTGTCGAACAAGAATTAAAAATACGGATCTGTTAATGAAAAAAGTAATCGGCCTAGCCGTTAGCACACTCGCACTTGCCATCAGTCAATCGCTCTATGCCAAACAAGCGGCAGATATTGAAGTGGTTGAGGTAACCGGAAACCAGCAGAGTTTAGATACGCTAAATCCTGGCGACAACACACTTAAACGCATTTTCGGTAGCGGTTTAAGTGCAGCTGAGACGCCTAGAGCGGTGACGTCACTGTCGGCACAAGCGATAGAGGCACTTAACATTAACGATTTACACGACATCGTAAAAGCGGCGCCTAACGCGTACGCCTCTAGCGGCTTTGGCACGCCAAGCCTGCCCAGTATACGCGGCCAATTAGGTGAGCTTTTTCAAGATGGTATAAGACGTCAAGCAGGCAACAATGGCTTTGGTTTGCCTTTGTCGTTCAACAGCGTCGAGCAAATTGACGTGGTGAAAGGGCCGTCGCCAGTGTTGTTTGGTAGCACGCAGCGCAACGGTGGCTTTGTAAACCTTCAAACAAAGGTTGCGCCGACCACAGAAAGCAAGGGGAAAGTCACCCTTCGCGCCGGGCGCTGGGATCAGTATTCAGCGCAAGTGGATTACGGCACAGCTATAGAAGAAGGTAAAAGTGGTATTCGCTTTAGTGCAGAGTACTTAGACCATGGCAGTTTCTACGATTTTGCCGAGCGCGATAGCACGAACCTGTTTGTAGCCTATCGCTATACGCCAAGCGATGTACTGACGTGGGATATCAGCGCGGAGTATTATGACACAGACTATCCAGACAACGCAGGTATCAACCGCCCAACGCAAGACCTTATCGATAACGGTATTTATATTACTGGGCAAGGCACTCAGCCGAATGGCAGTACAGTACCGGGGGCAGGTGCTATCATTTCTCCTACCGGAGAAGTGGTTATTCCTCGCAACCGCGTATTCACAAATCCTGACGACATTAACGGTGCTGAAACTACGGTTATTCGAAGCAGTGTCGAATACAAAATGACTGATAACGTGGCGCTTCGCAACATTACTTATTATCAATATCTTGAACGTGAAGAAATAGCGCAAAATAGCTTTGTTGAGATCATTGACGGGGCTGACACATTCGAAAACCGCACTGAGCTAGATTATAAGTGGAACGACAGCCAAACCACGACTGTAGGGTTAGCGCTACGTTACAACGACGTGTTGGGCTATAGCCAGTTTACCACTGAGGCCGATAATCCGATTGATTTAACCGGGCCTATCTCAAACCGCGTTATTCCGCTTACCGATGCCCAAAAAGCCCGATTAGTTGAGCTGCGTCCTGGCGTATATGTTTCACCGGGTGCGCAATACGACGTAGACGGTGATGGTAACGGCGATTTTAACTTGTCAGACACCACCGACTCTACCGCATGGCAAACAGGCCTGGCGCTTCAGCAGCGCTCTATTTGGACCGATAAATTTTCAACTATTGCTGGCGTACGTGTTGATTACTATGACGTAGACGCGCGTGACCCACTAGCGCCGATTGGTGTTGAAGCAGCTTCAGATTCGTACAGCGATACATTAACCAGCTACCAGTTAAGTGCAGTGTACAAATTAACGGGTGATGTAAATGCTTACGCGGCGTTTTCAGAAAACGACGCAACATCGAACAGCATGGCGGGTGGCACGGTGTTAGGCGGTAATAACGAGATTAACCCGCTTAACTTTGCTACTGAAAATACGCTGTACGAAGTGGGTGTAAAATATGCGCCAAACAGCAGCTGGTATGCAGAGGCCGCTGTGTTTGACCAAACCCGAAGCCTACGTAACCGTGATGGCAGTAACAGTGGTGTGAAAACGCAAGGTTTCGAACTACAAATGTTCTATCAAGCAGACGATGTTTGGGTAAATGCCGCGTATAGCTACTTAGACGCGCGTTTTGATGATTCAGCGGCGTTCCAAGGTACGGCGCAGGTTATTGATGCGTTTGATAATAGTCGCCCTGATATTATTGAAGGTACAGGAGTAGGATCACCTTCTTTTGCCGCGTTCCCTGCATCAGACAGTCGCGTTCAGGGGATCCCGCCACAAATTGCTTCTATTAACGCTGGCTGGCAAATTACGGATGACCTGCAAGTGGGGGCAAGTGCTCTCTATACCAAGTCATTCCCACTAGACTTTCTGCAAACGGTGCATATTCGCGACCAATATACGGTTGATGTAAATGCAGACTATCAAGTAACAGATGACCTTCGATTGCGTTTAGATATCATTAATGTGACCGATGAAGAAAACTGGCAGCCGCTGTTTGAAGGTGGGTATTTCGGTGCGACACTTGTCATGCCAAACGTACCTCGTCACGCTCAAGTTACCATGCAATACGCGTTTTAAGCGCTAAGGATATTTATGTTTAAGAAAATAGCGCTTTTAGGGGTTATCGTTGCCGCCATATTTAGCTTTTTTTATTTTGATTTAAATAGCTATCTAACCCTTCAAGGTATGAAGGATTCACTCGATACGTTTCAATCGCAGATTGCTCAAAACCCGGTATTAAGTATAGGTGTGTTCTTTGCCATTTATGTTGCCGTAACTGCACTTTCTTTGCCAGGAGCAGCTATTTTGACCCTGGCAGCAGGGGCTTTGTTTGGCCTGGTTCAAGGCTTAGTTATTGTATCGTTTGCCTCGAGCGTAGGGGCAACGCTGGCGTTTTTAGTTTCACGCTTCATATTACGCGACACCGTGCGAAATAAGTTTAAAGAAAAGCTCAAAAAGATTGATGAGGGCGTGGAAAAGCAAGGTGCGTTTTACTTATTTACCCTGCGCCTAGTGCCAGTATTCCCGTTTTTCCTTATCAACCTGTTGATGGGGCTAACGTCGCTTAAAACCTGGACATTCTACTGGGTAAGCCAAGTGGGCATGCTTGCGGGCACCGCGGTATATGTAAATGCGGGTACTCAACTTGCCCAAATAGACAGTTTGTCTGGCATTGTCTCACCTGGGCTTATCTTTTCATTTGTACTTTTAGGCATATTCCCTTGGATAGCTAAAGCTATCGTAGCAGTGGTCAATCGCCGTCGCGTGTACAAAGGCTACAGCAAGCCAAAGAAGTTTGATCGCAACTTAGTGGTTATTGGAGCGGGTGCAGGTGGTTTGGTTACCAGCTATATTGCTGCTGCGGTGAAAGCAAAAGTCACGCTGGTAGAAGCTGGCGAAATGGGCGGCGACTGTCTTAACTACGGCTGCGTACCGAGCAAAGCCATTATAAAAACGGCAAAAGTGGCCAATCAAATGCGCCATGCCGATAGCTATGGTTTAGAGCCGGTAACACCCGCTATGTCGTTTAAAAGGGTGATGGCACGTGTGCACGAAGTGATTGCGGCAATCGCGCCTAATGACAGTGTAGAGCGTTACACTAGCTTGGGTGTTGATGTTGTAAAAGGCTATGCGAAAATTATCGACCCTTGGACGGTGGAAATCAAAAAGAACGATGGCGGCACCCAAACACTAACCACAAAAAATATTGTGGTTGCTACAGGTGCAGCACCATTTATTCCCGAATTACCAGGCATTGAGCAAAGCGGCTATGTCACCTCTGATACCTTGTGGACCAAGTTTGCTGAACTTGAAGACGCGCCAAAACGTTTAATCGTATTAGGTGGCGGGCCTATTGGTTGTGAGCTCGCCCAAGCCTTTTCACGCCTTGGCAGTGACGTAACGCAAGTTGAGCGTGCCCCGCGTTTAATGGGCAGGGAAGATGCGGATGTGGCGGAGTATGCTGAGTCTGTGCTTAGAGAGAGCGGCGTAAACGTATTGACGTCCCATGATGCGCTTCGCTTTGAACAACAAGACGGTGAAAAAGTACTTGTTGTAGCGAAAGAGGGTGTTGAATCTACTATCGCCTACGACGAAGTCATTGTGGCTGTGGGACGAAAAGCCCGTTTACATGGTTTTGGTCTGGAAGACTTAGGTATTCAATTTGATAGAACAATTGAAACAGACGAATACTTGCAAACCCTGATGCCTAATATCTTTGCCGCTGGCGATGTAGTAGGGCCTTATCAATTTACCCACGTGGCCGCCCACCAGGCTTGGTACGCTGCAGTCAACGCACTTTTCGGCACGTTTAAAAAATTCAAAGTTGATTATCGTGTTATCCCATGGACAACCTTCATCGATCCGGAAGTAGCGCGCGTGGGCATTAACGAGCGTGACGCTGCCGAGCAAGACATTGACGTTGAAGTAACGCGATACGAGTTTGCAGAGTTAGATCGTGCTGTTGCGGAAAGTGCTAGAAAAGGGTTTATTAAAGTACTCACGCCACCGGGTAAAGACAAGATACTGGGCGTTACTATCGTCTCGGAACACGCAGGAGACTTATTGGCTGAGTTTGTTATTGCGATGAAGCACGATCTAGGGTTAAACAAGATCCTTGGCACTATCCACGCTTACCCAACATGGGCTGAAGGCGCAAAGTATGCAGCAGGGAATTGGAAGCGCGCAAACGCACCTGAAAAATTGCTCAGCTATGTAGAGAAATTCCACACGTGGCGCAGAGGGTAGTTAATGTGAAAAAAGCATTAGCGGTGACAAAAGGCTTAGCGGTGAAAAACGCATTGGTGATGGCGAGAGAACAAGTAATGACAAGAGTAATCGCGATGTCCAGACGAATCACTATTAGAAAATTTGGTCGATTGGCAGTAAGCAGCATCATGCTGCTTGCTGCAAGCGTAAGCTTTTCTGCTCTCTCTGATGAAGCGGTGCCAAAGCAATTGAACAGGCTACACGAACCGTTTAGTGCGTTGCTAAGCGAGCATGTGAAAACCATAGACAATGGTGCCAGCACGCAAGTTGATTACCATGGGTTTAAACAAGATAGGGAACGTTTAACTCAGTATTTAAATAGCTTAGCTAAGGTAGAAAAAAGTACCTTTGACGGCTGGAGCAAGGCCGACCAACTGGCATTTCTTATCAATGCATACAATGCTTATACCGTTGAGCTAATCCTCACCGAATTCCCAGACATAGACTCTATTCGCGATTTAGGCAGCTTTTTCTCGTCGCCATGGAAAAAGGAAATTGCGCCGCTACTTGGTAAAACCCGTACGCTGGATGAAATAGAGCACGAACTTATTCGCGGACAAAATAAAACCACGGAAGGATATAACGAACCTCGAATTCATTTCGCCGTAAACTGTGCCAGTATTGGTTGCCCTGCGCTGCGAGAAGAAGCGTATGTTGGCGCAAGGCTAGAAAGCCAGCTTGACGCACAAACCAAGCGTTTTTTAGCCGATACGTCTCGCAACAGAATGGACGGTAACACCTTGAAGCTTTCAAAAATATTCGACTGGTACAGCGAAGATTTTGAAAAAAACACCAATCGGAAAAGTGAAAGTTGGCAAGGTATTAAAAACGTAAACACGGAAAATCTCAGCCAATTTTTGCTGTTATACAAAGATGCATTAAACCTATCGAGTCAGCAGGTTTCAGTGCTTGAGCAAGATAACGCAGCGCTAGAATTCTTAGATTACGACTGGGCACTCAATGCCACGCAATAGCGCTTCAGTTAGCACGAAAACGGCTTGTTTACGCCGCTTTGGCAAGTTTAGTCGCCTCATTAAGGGGCTGGCACTGGCATCAGCTGTTTTCAGTTCTCAGCTAATCACGGCTTCTCATTCATTTGCGGTACCGTTTGATATTCCCAGTGTTGATGGTTCTATTGTTGAAGTTTCTGGCAATGAAATACAGAGCCAGCCTCAAGCGCCAACACGTGCGTCAACGGCGGTCAATCGCACTTCAGCGCAATCGCCTAAAGACGACACACAAAGCAAACCTCTGGTACGTTTTCATGCATGGGGGGGGAGCGCTCAAGTAAATGGTTATTTGCAATGGGTCGCCGCGCAAGTTAGCCAGCGTTTTAACATCGAACTGCAGCACGTTAAGCTTGCTGATACCAGTGACGCCGTGTCACGCGTATTAGCAGAAAAAGCGGCCGGTAATCACGATAACGGCAGCGTAGATTTAATATGGATAAATGGCGAAAACTTTGCGGCAATGAAAAAGCATGACTTGCTCGCTAAAGACTGGGTTAAAGAACTTGATCATTTCGCGCTAACCCGCCCGGAAAAGAACTCTGCCATGGTAACCGATTTTGGCGAACCCACGCTTGGTATGGAAGCGCCGTGGGGGAAAGCGTCCATGGTGTTTTATTATCGCAGCGCGCACATGAAAGCGCTAGGCACTGCGCCTCCTCAAACCATTAATGAACTGCTTCGCTTCTCTCAAAAAGCGCCAGGACGCTTCACTTATCCAGTGCCAAGCGATTATTTAGGCATTAGCTTTATAAAATACGCAGCAATTGCACTTAACGGCGATAAGCAGTCTTTGTTTTACCGCCCCGTTACTGAACAGTCTCTTCAGGCTGTATTGCCAGCGCTTTGGACTTATTTGGACCAGCTGCATCCCACTATGTGGCAGCAAGGGAAGTATATGCTTCGCCAAGCCTCACAACTTCAACGCTTGGTTGGCACAGGTGAGTTAACACTCGCGTTTTCATTTACCGCCGCTGAAATTCCATCTGCCGTAAATCGTTTTGATTTACCCGATGATGTTCGCACCTATGCCATGCAAGACGGTAGCCTTGCTAATGTCCATTTTGTGGGGCTGACCTACAATTCGAAAAACAAAACAGCAGCAAAGACAGTAGTAAATTTTTTGCTTTCGCCAGAAGCACAGGCCGAGAAGCAAAAGCTGGAAGTGTGGGGTGACGATACGGTTCTTGATATGGCATCGCTGACACAAGCACAAGCTATGCTGTTTAAAGACGAGTCTGTGCACAAATCTGCCCTCGACAAATCTCAGTCAGCGGTGCTGTTAGCCGAACCCCATGCAAGCTGGACTGATAAATTGCGCGAAGCCTGGTATGAACGTTACGGGGCTCGCTACTAATGTTTATTCACATTACACTTGTTGCACGCTGGTGCTTGCTACTTTTACTTTGTATTCCCGTATTGGCAGGGCTGGTAGGGGTAATATTTCCTGCGTTAGGTTATTTCCCAGCTATCGGCGCAAACACCTTTTCAGCGCAAGTGTTTGCTACGCTATTCGGTCTTCCAGACATTTGGCAAATGATGTGGTTGTCGCTTTTTACGGGCGTAGGCTCAACCCTTTTAGCCGTAATAGCAGCGTTTTGTATTCTCGCCACGTTTTACGAGTCTTCCCTGCTAGGCAAAATTCAGGGTGTGTTAAGCCCGTTTCTGGTATTTCCCCACGCAGCTGCAGCTATTTCCCTTTTATTTGTAGTTAGCCCTTCTGGTATCTTTGCAGCAGTCACCACGCGCTTGAATGCGTATTTTAGTCATGCTTTCACAACCCCCTTTGTTAATGAAATCAGCGAAATGGCATTGCCCGCTGCGAATGATGGAACGCTACTTTATGACAGTCTAGGACTAAGTATACTTATCGCGCTTAGCCTGAAAGAGCTGCCGTTTATTTTGTTAATGACGCTAAGCGTTATGTCTCAGCCGCTGGTGAAAAAGAAACTCACGGGGTATGTAAAGGTGGGGACAGCGTTAGGTTATTCGCCTACTGCGAGCTTTTTTAAACTGGTGCTGCCGACAATTTTTTCCCAGATAAAGTTACCGCTTTTAGCAGTACTAGTTTTCGCCACTTCAAATGTAGAAATTCCACTTATTCTAGGCCCAAATAACCCGAGCACTTTGGCTGTCGCCATTATGCACTGGTTTAATCATATTGATTTGTCCATGCGACTGCTTGCAAGTAGCGCTGCTGTGGTTCAGGTGGCAGTTTCAGCCGTGGCGGTACTGTTGTTTTTTGGTATAGAGCGATTAGTGACCTACACCGGTAAGCGCAGCCTTTCAGGTGGAAATCGATATTTTGCCGATGTAGTGTTACGCGCGTGCGGCTTTGCCATCATGGCGTTTTACATTATCTTGATTTGCACAGTGGTATACACGGTTGTTGTGTACTCCTTTGCTAAGCAATGGCATTTCCCGCTGTTATTGCCAGAGGGGCTAACACTGCTGCATTGGAATACGGCAACAAGTGCGCTGACAACACCGCTTATTAATACCTTATTGCTTGGCGCGCTGGTGAGTACAACTTCATTGGTACTTGTTTTATTTACCCTAGAAAGCGAACAGTTAAAGCCAGCGCGTGCTCTTGCTTCGAATGCATTTTCTGTCTCTCTATTTTTGCCACTATTGGTACCTGGCGTAGCTTTCCTATATGGTCTGGTCTGGTTCCAGCAGCTTGTTTTTCAAAACGCCGTATGGTTTCACACCTATGTGGCGCACATGGTTTATGTTGTGCCCTACGTGTTTTTATCGATGGCGGTGGCGTATAGGAAGTTTGACAACCGATACGCCATGGTGGCGCAGAGCTTGGGCAAAACGCCGTGGCAGGTGTTTTACCATGTTAAGCTGCCTTCGTTGTTCAGCGCCATTATGGTGGCATGGGCGTTGGGGCTGGCGATTAGTTTTAGCCAGTATTTACCTACCTTGCTGGCGTCTGGCGGGACGCTCCCTACTGTTACTACCGAGGCTGTAGCGTCGGTATCGGGGAGCAGTACGCGACTTACTGCGGTGTATGTCATTATTCAAGCGGTAATGCCGTTAATTGGATTTATGATCGCTTGGTACATGCCTGCAGTTGCAACGAGAAGACGAAGTAGGCAAATGCTGGTATCAGATCCTCACAGCAATCGTTCTGCAGACCCGGTGCAGTAAAAGCGCATGGCTAACATAAAAACAAGAACAAAAACTACAAGGGCGTAATTTATAGTGCTTAGTTTAGAAAACGTCGTTATTTATCGCGATGACAAGCCGCTGCTTCAGTTAAGTTCTGAGGTAGCAAAGGGGGAAGTGCTGACCGTTATGGGACCTAGCGGCGCAGGTAAATCTACTTTGCTTCAAGCCATCGCCGGACAGCTTCAGGCTCCCTTTAGCGTTACTGGACAAATTAAAATTAACCACGTGGTGATAAACGATATCGATGCGCACCTTCGCAAAGTGGGTATTATGTTTCAAGATGCGCTTTTATTTGAACACATGACCGTGGGAGAAAACATTGCGTTCGCTATGCCTGATAAGGCATATAAAAACAAGCAATTGAAACACGATGCTATTAATGCGTTATTAGTAGCCGTCGAACTTGATGGCCTCGCTGACCGGACTGTGAATACGCTCTCTGGTGGCCAGCAGGCCAGAGTAAGCCTTATCAGAACGTTAGCTTCTGAGCCTGATGTGGTATTGCTTGACGAGCCGTTTAGCAAACTAGATGTAGCCCTTCGTAGTCAAATCCGCAGCTGGACATTTTCGCAGCTAAAAGCACGTAATATACCCGCAGTATTAGTGACGCACGATAAAGACGATGCGCTAGCCGCAGGCGGCAACGTCATAGAAATTTTATAGCGGTATTACATAGGTACTGCCGAAGGTAGTACTGAAATAGTAAAAAAATACTGCAGAGCGAGTAAAGAGACATGTTATGTTAGATGCCAAAGTTACCCCTTTTATAAAGCCACTTTTAAAACCGTTGATAAAAGCGCTAAACAGCAAGGGCGTTACCCCAAATCAGGTTACGCTTGCCGGGTTTGTCATCGGTGTTCTTGCGCTTCCCTTTATTATTCTTAACTGGTGGAATATGGCGCTAGTCTGCATCATATTGAATCGTGTTTTTGATGGAATTGACGGTGAACTGGCACGCTATCAGCAAAGTAGCAGCAGTGCAGGTGGTTTTTTGGATATTTGCTTAGATTTTCTATTCTACGCTTCTATTCCTTTGGCGTTTGGCATTGCTAACCCTCAAGAGTGGGGCATACCAGCAATGGTGCTGTTAGTTACCTTTATTGGCACTGGCAGCAGTTTTTTAGCCTTTGCCATTGCAGCAGAGAAGTTTCAAATAGATAGGCCCCAGTTTGCTAACAAGAGTTTTTATTATATGCAGGGGTTAACCGAAGGCACTGAAACCATTTTAGTGTTTTTGGCGTTCTGTATTTGGCCGCAGTATTTTGCAACGCTTGCCTATGTGTTCGCTGCAGCCTGTGCCGTAACAGTCATTACTCGCATAGCAGGGGGCTTTTCTACGCTTCACAGGGTAGAGCGCGACGCTGCAAAGTCAGAACGCACAGTGCCTTCTTCAGGTTATGAATGATGGTGAAAGTTCTCGTAGCAGTAAAAGTAATCTGAATTTTGGAAGTAATTAACGTGATAAAGGTAATTTGCTTTGGATAATACCGCGGTTATTCGCTTAAGCGTATTTCTTGGCGTTTTTGTGCTTATGGCAGTACTTGAAGCACTGTTGCCAGCGCGAGAAGCCGTGCTTAGTAGGAAAACACGCTGGTTGGGTAACTTGTCCATGGTGGTAATGGGGGCACTGGTATCGCGTATTTTGCTTCCGGCCACACTCGTTGGTGTGTCTTTATGGGCGCAGCAGAAAGGCATAGGTGTGTTCAACGTTTTACTGGATGCCGTGCCGGCTGATGCTTCAAGCTCCAATCAACTGCTAAACAGTGGTGAGCCTCTCAATAATTCATCAACGTATCTTGTTCATATAGCCATCGTAACGTTAAGTGTTTTACTACTTGATATGCTTATCTATTGGCAGCACCGACTTTTTCATACCGTGCCTATGTTGTGGCGCTTTCATAAAATGCACCATGCCGACAGTCATGTCGACACCACTACAGGCCTTCGCTTTCATCCAGTTGAAATTGCTATGAGTTTAGGTATTAAAGCCGCGGCGGTGGTGATACTAGGCGTGCCTGCTATTGCTATTGTTATCTTTGAAGTGGCGCTAAATGGCTTTGCCCTTTTTAATCATGCCAATATTAGGTTGCCACAAAAGTGGGATGATAGAATTGGGCTTGTGCTAATCACACAGCGCTTACATCGCATTCACCATAGCCAGGCTAAAAATGAATCTAATTCGAACTACGGGTTTAGCGTATCGTGGTGGGATAGGCTCTTTAGTAGTTTTACGCCTCGTGCTGCGTTTAGCGACGAAACATTGCCCATTGGTCAAAAAGACGTGCCAGCCACTAAGAAGAACGCAAGTATCATTGCGCTTTTACTGCAGCCATTTAAAAAGAGATAGGCATCCCTGCCTTTTTAGATGGGTTATTAACAGCCGAGCGCAGCGGTTAAGCCTCCTAATCCCCCTTCAACAGCATTTTCTTTATAGCTTGGTAGTGACGGCATAATGTTTAGACCTGTTCTGGATTCAACTTCATTAACCGTTACCTCAGTTGCGCAAAAGTTATCACTGCGAGCTGCGTTTTGCTCTAGGATGAAAGCAGAGGCTTCCACCCAGCCGTTAACATCGGTAATGACGACTTTAAAATATCCACTAGGAATGCTGTGCGACTCATCTGCCTCTGGCAGAGTAGCGAAATACCACTCATATAACGGCCCAGAAACCACATAAACGTCTTGCCCAGTTCTCACTACATCACGCACCGCATTTTCTAGATCCACCCAAGGACCTTGGTTTAGGTCTGAATCTTGAGGTGTAATGTTTGATAAATAATTTAGCATTTGCCAATCGGCTGTGTTGCTGAACGAAGCAAGAGGAACTTGATGGCCGCGGTCAGTGCCAATTGTAGCCCATGCTCCGCTGTAATCGTTCGGCTCTAAAGTATTCGCAGAGTTAATTGAAGGGTCAGCTTTCCAATTACGACTTCTTGATGGGCCGTCAATAGTGCTTGGGGTTACATGATAGGCCACCCAGTTGGCGAACTTTGTTTGTGCATTATTGTTTAGGGTGTAAATGGAACGGGTAATGGTTTGTCCAGATTGACCAGTGGGGCAGTTGTAAACACAGTTATCAGCAAACGCATTAAATGCGCAAATTGTTAGTGTGAACGCGATGAGCTTTTTCATTATATTTCCTTTTGTTTTTAGACGCCTGCGTTTTACAGGCTGTACCAAAGTACAGGTCTAAAATGTCAGGAAATAGTACCTAATGTTACAAAGAGTACAAAAACAAATACCTATGTTTGAAAACGCGATTAGCAGTGGCTTTTCTTATAATGCCCTGGCTTGTTGAACGAGCCGACGAAGCACGTTATCGCGCAAGATATGCTGGCAGAAAATTATGCTCAGTTGTGTAAGAGTTAGTGTTAAGAGCTTCGCCAAGCATTTACTCGGCGAAGCTCATAGGAGCGCCCGTCGTCAAAGGACTTTGGTTTATGTTCTTTCGGGCATATCGACGTTATTTGGGCTGTAACGTCAATACCATCTTACCAATGTGTTTTTTCTGCTCAAATTCTTGCTGCGCTTGGTGTATTTCACTTAGTGGGAATGTGCTCGATACAAGTGGTTTAATATTGCCTGCTTCGATGTGTTTTACTAAGTTGGCAAATACATCGTGTCCTAAAATAGTGCAGCCTAATAGGGTTAAATCTTTCAAATACAGAGTCCGAACATCCAAAGAAACGTCGTGACCAGCAATTGCGCCCGACGTAGCATAGCGGCCAAACGGTTTTAGGATCTCAAGTAGCTCTGGCCATCGTGGGCCCGCAACAAGGTCGATAACAACGTCGAACGGCTCGCTTTCTGCCATGTGTTGCCAATCTTCATCACGCAAAACGGTCTTGTCGGCGCCTAATGCTTGTATGGCTGATTGCTTTTGTTCGCTGGTTACTGCAACAACATAGGCGCCACGTGCTTTAGCGAGTTGTACGGCAGCTGAGCCTACGCCGCCCGAGGCACCGGTTATAAATACTCGCTCACCTGTTTTTACGTTTGCTCTGTGCAGCATGTTTTCGGCTGTAGAGTAAGAGCAGGGGAACGAGGCTAGTTCCACATCTGTCATCGTTGAATTTACTGCATGGGCGTGGCGCGATGCGACTTTAGTAAACTGTGCGAAACCTCCATTGCATTCCGAGCCGAAATACCAAGGGGTACTTAGCGGTTTACTGTCAACTTCTACCAAACAAGGCTCAATGATGACGCGTTCACCAATACGTTCTTTGCTCACGTTATTACCCACAGCGGTAATATAGCCACATACGTCGGCGCCTTGAATTAGAGGTAGGTTTAACGCATTGCCGGCCCATCCAGCATCTTCTGCATTGTTGTCGCCTTTGGAATACCAACCTTTTCGCGTATTTAAGTCGGTGTTGTTTACCCCCGCAGCGCGTACTTCAATAAGTACATCGTTGTCGCTGAGTGTAGGCAAAGGTATGTTTTCGTTAAATGTAAGCGCGTCGAGATCGCCATGTTTGGTTAACTGCACGCCGTACATTTCATTTGGCAATGATTTCATATTGTCCTCCAGAATTTTTGCTTTAGACGAGAAAGGTAATGGTTGATGCAAGTGCTAAGAAGGGCTAATCAAGTAGCACTGTTAGTGCGCCTTTCGCTGCGGTTAACGCTTTATCACCAATCGTTGGCCATGCTGATGACATGCCCTCATGTAGCAGGAACACGCTGTTTGAAAGGGCTGGGTCTTCGAGCTTTTCATTCAGCCACGTTAACACCGCGTGTTTGTGGTTGTTCACAGCGGTTTCAATTTGGAGGTTATTGGGGTAACTCGCCAAAGCCTGCAATGACATGCAACCTCTGGGAGCGAATGTCGTTAGCCATACCGACAAGCGTTCAAATATGTGGTTAATTGCTTCGTTACGCGTCGAGGGACAGTTTTCTTCCAGAAACGCGATGTAACGGCTGTGACGATAGTCGAGCGCGCCAATAATCATGTCTTCTTTTGAAGGGAAGTATTTGTACAAGGTTTTTAGTGTGGTGCCAGTGTAGCCCTTGAGTTTAGCCACATTAGGCTCTGCGAATCCGTAAAGGGCAAAAGCTTGCTCTAGTTTCGAAGCTAACTCAGATTGTTTGGGCGCGGTCATACCGGGTCTCCTCGAAAACGTTTGCTATTTTCGTCTGCTTGGCACATCACTTGTTAACCAATTAAACAGATTTTAAGTAGAATGAATATTCTACTCTAGGGTAGAATAAGTATTCTACTTAATCAACAGCCGCTATACGTTCTTTGTTATATTTTGCTTTCCGTTACGCAATTTAGTCACATGTATATTTGTGATTAATAATAATCACATTTTGCTGTGTGATTGTTTTTGAATTTGAGATGGTAGCGTGTCATAGTGGACTTCTAAACGGAAAAAAGTGTCTATTGAAAGTAGAAAAGGCAACGCGGCGCATAGTGAAATGACAAGAAAGAGTGCTTTAACAAGTAATACAAAAAAGCGCGCTGGTGTGATTACCGGTGACGTCTCCAACTCTCAGTCTTATTCTGATGCTGAATTCAGAGAGATAATTGCTACGCTGAGAGAGCGTTTAACATACTACGCCGAGTACTACGGTGGAGACTTTGATATTTATCGAGGAGACGCATTCCAGCTAGTTGTTGCACAACCACAGCATAGCATTGCAGCCGCAGTTGGATTGCGGCTAGCTCTTAAGGCGCACGCTTCAGGAGTAGATGTGCGAATGAGTGTTGCTGTGGGAGAAGCGCAATTTCGCCCTTCAGAAGTAAAAACTGGCACTGGAGACGCATTTGTGTTGTCAGGACGAGGGTTAGATAACATAAAGCCGCACCATCTTACTTTTTGTAGCGGTGAACAAACACTCGACGACAAAACGCAGCTCTTAACACGTTTTGCCGACGCGCATATCAATGGACTGACACAAACCCAGTCGCAAACCTTACTCGCGTATCTTGAAGCCACGGATAAGAGCCATGAAAGTGTAGCGGCCAAACTAGATAAAAATCGCAGTAATGTAAGTCGAATTCTCAATGCCAGTAACTATAAACTGATAGCGGAATATCTCGACTATATGGAGAGAGCGCTCATGTTATGGGTTCAAGAAGGAACCTCATTAAAAACGGAACAATTGACCAAGGAAGACTAACGTGATGACGGGTTATACAAAAAACATAATGCTTGCAACAGGAGAGCCAAATGCTTGCTGAACCTCAACTGCTGGTGGCACTCGTGTTAGCGCATCTATTAGCAGACTTTTATTTTCAACCGTTTACCTGGGTACAGCAAAGAAACGAACGGCACGCACTGGCTTTGCCCTTATACCTACACGCAATCATACACGGTATACTCGCGGCAGCAGCAATGTTCTTGTTTTCATCAACGATAAGTATCGCAAGTATAGGTGTTAGTGCAATTGTAGTCGCCGTTTCTCACTTCAAAATTGACGTGATTAAATCGTATTGTAAGCAAAACACTACGTCTTTTGTTGTCGATCAAATAGCGCACATTGTCGTGATCTTAGGCGTATTTTTGTATGCCACCAATCAGTGGCGCGAGGCAGTGGGACTACTTCAGCGGGTAGGTACATCGCACCTATTAGTGATCTTGGCCTATTTGGCGGTACTCAAGCCCAGTTCAGTTATTATTAAACAGCTGCTGTCGCCTTGGAGCGATGAAGTATTAGCTAACAAAATGCCGTCCTCTCACCCCAATGATCCGCCCACAATAAGTACAGAGGCACAACAAACTTTATCACTGGCAGGTCAACGAATTGGCTATTTAGAGCGCGTACTCATGCTTACCTTTGTATTGTTAAACCAGTTTTCTGCCATAGGCTTTCTTATTGCGGCTAAATCTATATTTCGCTTCGGCGACCTCACTAAACACCAAGACAGAAAGCTAACTGAATATGTACTTTTGGGCACCTTCACCAGTGTGGCGATGACGTTTGCCATTGGCTTGGCATGCGCAGCGGCATTAGGGCAATTACCCATAAAGTCTTAGCAAGGGCTTTATTGCGTTATTATTGTGCGAAAGACCGCTTAGCGCATCTGCAGCAAGTTAAAAACGATACCCTAGCGCACTGAAAGCAAACAAGTTACTAACGCTTGTTGAGAGTAGATGCACAGTAAAAACCAACAGGCTCTAGCGTAAAACGGCGTGTTTTTCTTCAAGAAAGTCAATTAAGGCCCTAATTCTTTGGGCCTTTTGACTATGTTGCTGAAAATACATAAACAGCCCTGAATAAGGAAACCAGTTCTCTTTAAGTACGGGAACAAGCTCGCCAGTTTCAAATAATTCATCCACCATAGGTTTAACAATTCTTCCTACACCTAACCCTTTTTTGGCAGCATCAATCATCAAATCTGTATCGTTGACTACCATAGCAATCGGCATTGAAACACTCACAGCTTGCTGGTTTTGCCACAGATGAAGTGGCGCAAGTTTGTTAGAGGTAATAAAACGATATTGAATGAGCTTGTGTTGCTGAAGGCTATCAATAGACGAGGGAAGGCCATACTTTTTAGCGTAGTGAGGTGAGCAGAACAAACATTCTTTAGTGGCTTTAGTTAATCGCTTTGCCACCATGCCTTCTTCTATCCTATCACCAAAGCGAATACCCACATCCATCCCATCGGTAATCAAATTTACGGCTGCATCGTTTATCGATACCTCAAGCTTTACGTCTGGATAGCGCTCGCAAAACTCTTGGTAATAAGGCGCCAGAAGCTGTTGGAAGGCGAAGCGGGGAGTGGTAATACGAACCGTGCCCCTAGGGGTATAGCTAAGGGCGTTAACCTCTTCAAATGCAATATCTAACGTGTCGATAGCATGATGAGTTTGCTGCTTAAGTAACTTTCCCGCATCGGTTAATTCAACTCTACGCGTGGTTCGATTGAACAAAGGAACGCCCACACTTGCTTCTAGAGATTTTAGCGCTTGGCTTACAGACGGTGGTGCCATTTCTAACTGGCGAGCAGCGCCACTAATACTGCCTTCGTCGGCAATAGCATGAAAAACAATAAGTTGTTGAAATGTGGTGCCGTTCACTTATAGCGCCTCTTGAAAGTCTAAGTGACAAATTGGTCGAAGGGTTTCAAGCCCAAAATTATATCTAGAATTTAATTGTTAGTTTTAAACTAATAATCTTTGAGTTAATCATCATCTAAAACTAAAGGTCATTCAAGCATAAACTTCTATCTGTTCACTTTGAACCAACCATAAAATTATCACGCAAAGGTAGAAGTAATGAGTAAAGTATTAGTTATCTCCGGCCATCCTAATTTAGACCAGTCCAATGCTAATAGCGCTATTTTGCAAAGCCTGACTAAGCGCATAAACGACATTGAAGTTAGACGTTTGGACACCCTTTATTCTAACAACCCAATTGATGTAGAGGCAGAGCAAAAAGCCTTGCTTGAAGCTGAGGTAATTGTGCTGCAGTTTCCTTTCTACTGGTATTCTGTACCAGCTTTACTTAAGCGCTGGATTGACCAAGTATTTACTTATAATTTTGCGTTTGGCCCTGAAGGAGACAAGCTGGCGAATAAACATTTTTTACTGTCCATTTCGGTAGGTGGCCCAAAAGAGTCTTATGGACCGCTAGGCTATAACCATTTCAGTGTAGAAGAATTCTTACGCCCGCTAGAACAGCTCGCTTATCTTGCAAAAATGCAGTACCACAAGCCAATTTACAGCCATCGCATGGTATACATCGAAGGTGTTTACAACACGCTTTCAGACGTTCAGGCCCGTGGTGACCAACATGGTAAGCGGGTAGCCGATGCTATAGATGTTTTGATGAACTCACCAGAATTGCTTATCAAACAGTTTGTAACGACGTGGTTTGGGCAGTTCGATCAATTGCCGGCGTCAAGTGAAGCTTTTCTACCGAATCTCAGCGAGGAGGTTGTCTGGCAAGCGCCAGAGGGACGATTTCAAGGCCATGCTGGATTCAACGACTGGTACGCGAAGGCACGCAAGACGTTTAAACCTAACTGTGAGCACCGTGTAGATCAAATTGATATCAAACCCGATGCTGATTCAGCGAAGCCCAATGGATTTATAGTAGACCTTCGAATTAACCTTCGCGCTGACACATTTGAGTCGTCTGACTTTAAAGGGGAATCGGTTGAGCTACAGGTAAAAGAGCGCTGGCATGTGCATATTGATACCGAAGGTAAAGTAATCATCGACAGTTATGTTGTTAGTCCTTTGTAGGGATTAACAACGTGCTAAAAACCCAAAACCAGAATTTAAAACCAAGACAAAAAGCATTTAAAAAGTTAGGCGAGACAATGAGTAAACCTATCCCAAATACAAGAAAAGCGTGTCAGTCTCTGGCGTTAATTGTGCTCTCTGGCATGGGCATTTAGAGGCAGCGAAAGTATTGGTGGAAGCAGGAGCTAGGTTAGATTTGAAAGGTTATGATGGCAATACACCAGAGCAGCTTGCAAGGCAAAACGGTTATTCTATGATTGCTGAATACCTAGAAAATACGCGAAGCAAGAGGGGAAATGCCCCGCGTACGTGAGCTGAAAAAAACGTACTAATGCCTATCGCTTTTAATTAACGAGCCGCTATACGAAACAAACGGTTAGACAGAGTGCTGCAGAATCTCAATTGATTGCTTTTTATTCAATATATTTGCTTAGTTGAATTATCTAGTTTACATTTAAAAGTAATATTAGATAGAAGAACTTAGGTATGAAATTACTACTGGCAGCGTCAATTATTTTATTAGCGGCATGTGACACAACGGAAATCGCTCAGCAGCAACCAGAAGTTAACAGCGGTGCGATTGCACTTTATGACGAACGGGGTAATTTCGTTAGGGAGTATCGTGATGTCCAAGACTGTCATGCCGCTGCTATACGTTACAACTTACGCAACGTAAAAGAAAACTCTGAAAGCAGTAACACTTACAGACGCGCTGGCACTATTGAGCCTAGAGTAACTTCATCGTGTCGAGAAGTGTAACAGCACTTGTGTTATAAACCTGCTTGAACAAAACGCCCTTAAATGGGCGTTTTTTTATGCTTAACATTTATTATCACTTGGAATCTTTCACTTGATAAGGTGATGTTGCACGAATGTAGACGATTGAAGGCTTGTTACCTTCGTTTTCAATGCGTGAGTGTGCACCTTTAGACAAAGTAAAATAGCTACCTGGATCAAGCGTTTTGACGTTGTCATATTTCAAGCTCCCACTAATTACGACTGCTTTGAATTCGTCAGATTTCGCTACTATCTCACCTTCAAAGCCTTGAGGCAGTTTAACAAACGAGCCATAAAGTGAGTGTGTATCTCCCCACAGGTAGGCTGAAGAAACACCTGTTGCCGAAATATTGGCAGTGTCTGTTTCGTGCAGCCACACCATATTGTCTGCGTGAACGTTGATTGGCCTTTCACCGTTGTCAAAATGTTCTTTTGATGGCTTTACAAGGTATGGGCCTTCATCAATTTCTAGATAAATCAGGTTGGTTTTGTCGTTCGCTGCAGTCGTGTGATCTTCACCTGCAGGTTGAGTCCAAAACGAACCTGTTGGCATCCACATCTTTGCTGCGTTTGGATCGTCATTGTGCATTTCGCCTTCAATCACAATACCTCTATAGGTTATGTTGTGAATGTGCGGTGGCGATTCAAAGCCTTTGTTAAATCGCAATAACATCCCCGTTGCCGTGTCTTTTGTTCTGTCTCCCCACAAGTCTGCTGCTCCTGGGCTTTTGTCGCCACGGGCTGGATTCAAGTAACCCCATTCGGCATCCTTAACTGCAATAACTTTGTCTTGTGCGTGTGCGCTAGGAAAAAGAAGAAAACAGGTGCTCAATAATAGCGATGCTATTGTAAGTTTGTTTCGTTTCGTTGGTTTCATTCAAACCTCCTAATTGTTGGTCGTAGGTTTTATTTAACAGACAGGCACAGTCTATTATTTCGAATAAGTCTCATAAACGACCAAAATCAATAAAGACTTTCCTGAAAATGTGGATAATAGAGGTGATCCATTTTACTTTGTCTTTTTTGCCTTGAAATCAAAAGAGTGAAATAAACGTTGAGGGAAGTATGAAAACCGAAGACCTGTCTGTGTTCGTAAAGGTGGCTGAAGTGGGCTCGATAACCACTGCTGCGATAAAACTTGATATTAGTTCATCTGCTGCAAGTATGGCGGTTAAACGTTTAGAAGAGCAGCTTGGCGTAGCGCTATTCGTGCGAAGTACACGCAAAATTCGATTGTCACCTGAAGGAGAGCAGTATTTGCCTATGGCAAAGCAAGCACTCGACACCTTACAGCAGGGCCTTGCATTAGTAACAGAGCAGAAGCAGAGCATTCACGGTGAGCTTCGCATGGCGATGTCTTCGGAAATGGGTCGCAACCTAATGCGTGAACTGCTAAATAAAGTGCAGCGCGAAAATCCAGAACTTTCATTGCGATTACATGTGAGCGACAGTCGGGTGGACTTCTACCGCGATGGTGTAGATGTAGCACTTAGAGCCATGACAAAAGAAGCGGTTAAAGAATCGCAGATGTATGGTTTTAAAGTGTGCAATATTCCGCATGTGATTTGCGCGTCTCCCGATTATTTAGAAAGAAACGGTGAGCCTACAACTTTGACTGATTTAGCGCAGCACAACGCACTTCTTTATAAACTCTACGACCAAACCCACAATACGTGGGAACTTATAAAGGGGGGCGAAAGAGTCAAAGTGAAAGTGAATAGTAATCGCGCTGTGAATGACGGTGATATTGTTCGGCGCTGGTGCGTAGATGGAGAGGGGATCGCTAAAAAGTCATGTATAGACGTTGCGGGGGATTTACTGAGCGGAAAGCTGCAGCGTATTTTGACTGGTTACCACGTACCGCTAACTGAAATGTGGCTCATGCTGCCTAGCCGGCATCTTATTACGCCAGCGGTAAGATTAATTAGAGATGAATTAAAACAGGTTATTGAAAATAAGCGTCAACGTCTTATTCAAAATCAAATATTAAAAGAGAGTGAATGGCCGCCGTGTGACAACGCCTAATTTAGTTAAAACAACACCTGAACATCATAAACGGAGAGGCTTTAAAAGCCTCTCCTTAAACCTTAAAAGCGATAGGCGGCGGTGAGCCTAAAGCGTTGAGGCGCGCCAGGTTCAACCCACACATCTGCGAAAGAGTTAGTATAAAACTCTTCATCAAACAGGTTATCTATTGCAACTTTAACTGATAAGTTTTCTATAGGCTCTATTTCAGCAAACGCACGAACCGTGGTGTAGCTTGGTAAGTAGAAATCAGTAGCGGTTTGACCTAAACGCTCATCAACATACAACAGTCCTGAACCGATACGTAGTGGCATATCAGCAAATGTAAGTCCCTTGCTCAACTGAATGCTCAATTGGTTTTCTGGAACGTTAATTAAAGGGTCGCCAGATTCAATGGCTGCAACAAAGTTAGCATCCGCCGCATCGTTTGTACTTTCAGCATCTACGAAGGTGTACGACACCCAAAGCGAAATATCATTTTCAAATTCAGCGTTAATGTCTAACTCAACACCACGGCTACGCGCTTCGCCAGCAGGGGTTAAAAAGAAACCGTCAGACGCCTCAGGGCTATCATCATAAACAAGGATGTTACTTTGCTCGATATTAAACACGGCGAAGGTGATATCACCCCGTATATTGTTAAACATTGATGTGAGGTCGGCTTTAACACCAATTTCCGCAGATTTCGATTCGTTAGGTTTAAACGGGTTTCCGGCGAAATCCGACCCCGTCAGCTGACGGAAACCTTCACCGTAAGTTGCGTACACACTTGTGGTGTCATCAAACAGATAAACAGCACCCACTTGTGGAGAAAAGCGTGTGTCGTCTTGTGATGTGGTACTTACAGGTGACGCCAGGCGATTATCAATTTCCTGCTCGAACTTATCGAAGCGACCACCCAGCCTAACTTGGAAATTATCAGTGATGTTGATTTGGTCTTGGAAATAGATCCCCCACGCTTCCTGAACTTCAAAACGGTCCAAGTTGTCAGACAATTCCACATCTGGAAGTGGTGAGTAATCCGGATTAAAAATATCGACCACTAAGTACTGTTCTAAGTCCAAGTCGTTAATGTCAGTATCGCTTGAAAAGAATGGCGGGCGATAGCGCAGAATAATCTGATCATTTTCAAACTTATCGTAGTCAGCACCAATAATCACGCGATGTGAAAGCGACCCAGTATCGAATTGTCCCGCTATTTCGCCGCGTAAAACGAAGTAATCGGTTTGGAAATTACGGTAGCGCTTAAAACGTGACAGCAAGGCTTGATTAGGATCGATAAACAACGTTTGGCGGCCACCAAAGTTGTTTTCTAATGCGTTACCCTCGAAAGTGGTATCGCGCAAGCCAGCACCCAAAAGCAGGTTCCATTCGTCAGCAAGTTTATGAGAAATCTCAATTTGATGACCAACCACTTCAGTATCAATGGTGTCGCCATTAGGATCGCCGGTAAAGGTTTCAATTGGCTGGTGGCCCAATTCACCATCGATGGCCACTACGCCACGGTCGAAAGGAATTTTTTGCTCGGTGTATTCAAGTTCGTACGTAACCGTGGTGTCTGCTGATGCTTCCCACGTAACCGATGGATAAAAGCCAAAACGCTCAGTTTCTACTGTATCGCGGAAACTTTCAGCATCTTCATAAAAGCCTACTAAGCGTACACCTACATTTTCAGCACTGCCTGCAACCGATTGTACATCAGCCTCAATGCGCTTCTGTGACCAGCTTCCGTAAGTTGCATTAATTTCACCACCTTGACGAAACTGGGGGCGCTTTGTAACAAGGTTTACCGCTCCACCTGGTTCACCGCGACCAAACAGCGCAGCTTTTGGGCCTTTTAACACTTCAACATGATCAATGCCAGAAAGATCACGAGGTCCGCCAAATCCGCGTCCTGCGTTAAAACCATTTACCAGAAACCCGCTAGGTAAGTTTTCGTCACCTGAAAAACCACGAATAGCAAAGCTGTTCCAAAGGCCACCAAAGTTATTTTGTCTGGCTACCGAAGCGGACAAGTCTAAAGCGTCGTTAAGGTTTATAGCGCCTGCATCATTGATGAGACCAAGGTCGATATCCTGCGCTGCTGCCGGCACTTCTTTATATTCAAATGCCCCTTGATACGCACGGTGCATACCATGCACCGTAATTTTCTCTACATCCGCTTCTGATTGAATATTAGTGTTTTGCGCATTTGCAGGCGCATTCAAAAGCGTTGCGATAGAAAGGGCGAGGGTAGATTTTACCCAGCTAGTCTTCATTAGTGTTTTCCTGTGTCTTTCTTATTTTTGGTGAAAATTGAGGTAGCTGTTTAAAACTGGCCGAAGAAAACTCCGGGGCTTCAAACAAGTGATGATAGTAGAATTTGCGCAACGACGCATGAAATTCACGAACGTTATTTTCGTAGTTAACCATGGCTTTAACATCGGTATCAGCCGCACTCGTTAATAAGCGTTGCGTTAACAAAGACGGGGATAGCAGAGCAACATAGCTTGCAATTTTATCTTTGCGTAAGGTGGCGGCTTGATAAGCCTCTGAAAGTTCCTTTGCCGTTTGGTCGCCAACTTGTTGAAATGCGTAATACCACTTCCAATTAAATGAACTGTCTCGCTGTGGATCAAAGTCGGTTTTATCCGCCCACTGTGGGTGAGTTTCAATAAATGCTTCCCATGTTTGTTCAACAGGTTTGTCCCATGCACTGTTAACGGCTTCTCGCTGCGTGAGCACAATGTCGCCGCCCTCAGGTGTATCAACCGACGCATTAATTATGGTGTGCCCAGTAACTGGCACAATAACCGTTGTGACAAGCCATACGCCTAACATGATTGAAGCTAGGTGCGTGGCGCTGAAATTAGCAAAACGCTTAGCAGCACCTATAGCAAGCACAATAGCGCTCCAAATAATTATGCTGCCAATGACGATGGTACAAACCGTTACTGTTTGAAACACAGACGCGCCATTCACTACACTAAAGGCAATAAACGGAATAAGTGTAGCTAGTGTCAAGGGAACCAGGGTTACCAATACGCGTGATGACCAAATAGCATGTGAATTGCGTGCGGTTACATTGAGCAAGTCAAAACGGCGGGCTTCGCGTTCCTTCGCTTTTAAGTCGTAAAGGAGCAAAATGATAAACAGAGGCAACAACACACTGGTAACGAAAGCAAAGTCAAAACGCCCTAAGAAAGCAAGCTCCGGATTGTCTGTATCGCTTTCATAAATCTGACCTTCTAGCGCTAGCATTCTAATACGGTGCTTCCACGGAAACACATCGCGCTCTCCTACGGCAGCAAACGCCAACGGCGAGGGCGGGGCATAGGTCAAATGAAAGGCGTAATAGGCTACCATGCCATAATTAGATTGGTGAGTAAGGACAGCGTTGCGCTCTGTTTCATCTTTATCTAACAAGCGCTCAATAGTGGCTTGCTGTTCTTGCATTTCCGAATAGCCAGACCACAACGACACCGAGCTTAAAAGAAACACGACCAAAAGCGTTAGTTTTATCTGACGATGGCCAAATACGAAACCCGCTTCTCGTTTAATATCGCTATAACGCATCATGGATTTAATCTCCTAACTGCAGCTTGAAGAAGTAGTGCGGTAAGTCCCATCCAAAGCAACAGCTGAATAAAATAAATCAACGCGTTACTAATGCGTGTGCTTCCTGCTTCTGGTTTAAAATCAAACTCTGCTAAGATCGCCCAGTTATCTGCGCCAACCACAGCTTTGTCTGCTGCTTCTTCACTGGCGTTGCGGTTCATATCTAACTTGTAATCGAGTTTTTCAGCGTGAACCTTGTTCAAAGCCTGAACAAACTCAAGTCTTAGCGTTTCCGCTTCCCTTAAAAAGCGGTGGTGTGTCTCGAGGCTAGTTCCCGCAAGGATCGTAGAAATAGAGCGCACCGCAACCGTCGGCGAAAGCCAGCCAAACTGCCGTGCTATTTGGGCTTGTTCCAACTCTTCGGACATGCGGGTTTCAGCAAACTCATTAAGCACTTTGGCTTGTCGACCTTCGGAGTACTGGGCAACAATGCCCCTGAAATTAACGGGTAAGTCGTTAACTGAATCTACATTGTATTTAGCTAGTAAATCTTCTTTTAGCTTTTTGAATGCAGGATCGTTAACGTCATGACCGTCACCTAAACTTCTAAGTTTTTCTTCCACTTTGAAATCGGCTTCAAGTTTTCCCATTGAAGGGGCAATGTTTGTGGCAACGCTGCTCCCTAAACGAGGAAACAACACACAAGCGCTCATCCAAATGACAACAAGTACGGTGAAGCTAACGCTGCTTTTCTCAAATATGGCCGAGCACGCAGTGACTACCGTGGCCCATAGTAAAAAGTAAACCACATAACTAAGGCAAAAGAGTATTACAACAAGTGCACTTTCGTTTGAAAACGCGACATAAAGACAGGCAAGCAGTAGCGGGAGTAAAAATAGGCTGCTAGCGGTTATAAGCGCCAGAAGCTTCCCTAAGAGCAATTGCCAACGGGTGGTGCCTTGAGAAAGCAGTAAGGTTAGCGTGCCGGCTTCGCGTTCACGTGACACGCTGCCGTAGCCAATTAGAATAATAAATAAAGGTGCAAGAACCAAAGCTAAAAAGCTGGGTGTTAAACTACTAAAGCGTGTAAGTCCTGCGGATTGGCGCTGCTCGGCGAACATCGCACTATTTTGGCGGTGCCCTTCTAAAAATATAGCGTTCCCCGTGTAGGTATCGACACCCGGTTCAATTACGCTCAGTGGAGTGGGGGCACGAAATACATAATGACCATAATGCACCATGCGATGAGGGTGCTTATCAGGCTGTGCCTCAAAGCGTTGTTCAGCTTCTGTTTGAAGGTGGTCTCTGGTGTGGGCAGCCTCATCGACGTGAAAGGCGTTAACTACCAGTGCAGCTATGGTAAGCATAGCGCCTAGCAATAAAACGGTCGCTGCTACTTTTGTTCGCATCCAATAGCGCCACTGTTCTGCACAAATGATCTTAGCAACATTCAGTATCATACATTACGCCCTGAAAATGCTGCGTGAACGGCTTCAGTATCTATTGGCGTATCGCCAGCGCGCTCGAAGGAACCGGTGAGTTTGCCATTACTTAAAAGCACAATTCGATGGGCAACTTGGCAGGCACCATAAACGTCGTGGGTAACCATAAAAATAGTAGCGCCACCCGCTGCCAGCTCTGACACTAGCGCATTAAATTCGTCGATGGCTGCTGGATCTAGCCCTGATGTGGGTTCGTCTAAGAACAGTACAGGCGCATTGCGCAGTAGCGCCAGGGCAATTGCGGTCTTCTGACGCATGCCTTTTGAATAATTAGATAGCGCCTTATTCCACGAATCTTCTTGAAGTGCGACCTTGCGAAGTGCGGCGAACATATCGTCGTCAGACTTATCGACTCCAGCCACTGACAAGAAATAGCGAATGTTTTCTAAACCAGAAAGATGGCCATATAAGGTGACAGATTCGGGTAAGTAGGCAACAGACTTTTGAACCTGGTTTGGTTGGGTAGAGGCATTGTGCCCTAATACAGTAGCGCTACCGCTACTTGCCTTCATAAGCCCTAAAAAGGTTTTAAGGGTGGTGGACTTACCTGCACCATTTCCACCTAAAAGTGCAAATACTTCGCCTTTTCCTACATTAAAATTGAGATTGTCTAGAAGCGTGCGATCGTCAACACGCACGGTAAGCGCATCCGCGCATATCACTGAATTTGTTTGCATTGTTTGGAGAAGCTATACATTAGAATTGTTCTGCAATGTTATAATATAACTATCTAGATGGGAATAGCTTTTATTTAGGTAGCTTATGTTTTGTCTTAATTAGAAATAATTTACAAATTTCGGAGGCTGAAACGAAAAAGGCTTGCCGAGTGGCAAGCCTTTGAAATTGGTGGAGCTGGCGGGAAGTGCCACCTAGTTCAGAGGTTAATAATTAACCTAGAATTTACAGTTACTTATAGTTAAGTGCAAATCTTTTTCGGTAGATATCGTGACACTTAATCGTGATACCTGTTTATTGGCGAGGGTTCGCGAACCAACCTTTTTAATCTATCATTTATCAATCTCTATTGCGGTTCCACTCGCCACGAGGAACATCATAGGACTACCTGCGCCAGCTACCTCGCTGTAGTCTAAATCTACAGCTACAACGGCGTCTGCGCCTAGATTATGCGCCTCACGTCTCAATTCGGTTAAGGCCATGGCCCGAGCCTCTTTGAGAGCGTTTTGCGTAGACGATTGTCTGGTCTCGCCGATACTGCTTATCTCGGCTACTAATGAAGATAAAATCGTAGAGCGGTAGACGTATTCGGCAGTTACGATTCCCAATCTTTTACGAACAGCAAATGGTGAAATCGACTCGGTGGTTAGAATTATGTGTACTAGCTCAGACTTGATCTGACAGTTACCCGTTTTTTCAGGTGTCGCTGTCAGTTTAGATTTGAGCTAGATTCTTCTCAGCCCAAGTCCGTTT